>JAQVSG010000038.1 GCA_028700655.1 Caldisericia bacterium | reverse complement strand
CTGGTGACAACATTGAAATGAATGTAGAACTTATTTACCCTGTAGCCATCGATGATGGACTCCGATTTGCTATCCGTGAAGGTGGCCGTACTGTAGGAGCAGGGGTTGTTACCAAGATCATTGAATAAGAGTTTGATGACTAAAGAAAGAAAAGGTGTAGTTTCTAATGGCAAAAAAAAGCAAACAAAATAGAGATAAGATAACATTAGAATGTACCGTGTGTAGACAACGAAATTACACGACTTCTAAGAATAAAAAGAATACTACCGACCGCATTGTACTCAATAAGTATTGTCCCTTTGATCGAAAGCATACAGAACACAGGGAGGTAAGATAGGCGCGTAGTTCAATTGGTAGAGCATCGGTCTCCAAAACCGAGTGTTGGGGGTTCAAATCCTCCCGCGCCTGCTTTTTTATGAAAAAACATACTAACAAATTCATTCAGTTTTTTATTGATGTCTGGTACGAAATTGTTCATAAGACTACATGGCCTTCTTTTAGTAGATTATGGCAAACCACTCTTATCGTAGTCCTCTTTGTGACCGTTTGGTCAGCATTTCTTGGGATTGTCGATACCGGTTTTGCTAAGGCTATGGAGTCATTTATGCGATTTGTAACCGGAGGATAAAATGGCTATTGTCCAGGAAGATACTCTATCACACTGGTATTTGATTAGTACCTATTCAGGTAAAGAAAAGCATGTAAAAACTTGTCTATTAGAAAGAATACGGTCTTTTGCTTTAGAAGGGAAAATTTTAGATATACAAATACCTGTTGATTTTCAACGAAAACCAGGAAAAAAAGATCCCGTTGAAGAAAAAGTATATCCTGGATATGTATTAGTCAACATGTTTTTGGATGACCAAACATGGTACGCTGTACGCAGAACACCCAATGTTCTTGGTTTTGTTGGTCCTGAGGGAAAACCAACTCCATTGACAAAAAAAGAAGTTGAAATCATGTTGAATCGTGTGACCGAAGAAGAAGCACGAGCACGATTGAATTTCAGCGTCAATGACCATATTCGAATTAACAATGGACCTTTCCAAGATTTAACTGGAGTTGTTGAAGAAATTGACGAATCCACCGAAAAAGCAAAAGTGATTCTTACTATGTTCGGACGTCAAATGGCCGTTGAAATTGATTTTCCCTTTATTGAAAAAATATAGTATCGGATAAGGAGTACTTACAAATGGCAAAAAAAGTCACTGGATATATTAAATTACAGATACCTGCTGGTAGTGCCACTCCAGCTCCTCCTGTAGGACCTGCCTTAGGACAAAAAGGTGTAAACATTATGCAGTTTGTGAAAGAATTCAACGACAAAACTGCTGATAAAAAAGGATTAATTATCCCCGTGGTAATTACGGTTTATGCTGACCGCACTTTTAGTTTCATTTTAAAAACGCCGCCTGTTGCTGCGCTTATCAAAAAGGAATTAAAACTTGAAACAGCATCCGGAATACCCAACCGGAAAAAAGTGGGAAGGCTTAATGCTAGTCAGGTGAAAAAAATCGCTGAGATAAAAATGCAAGACTTGAATACAATCAGCGTTGAATCTGCTATGCAAATGGTGGCCGGTACTGCAAGATCGATGGGCGTTGACATCGAAATTTAAATTGCAGTAATAAGGAACAATTATGCCCGGAAAAAAGTACAAAAATGTTGTAAAAGAGTTTGAGCTTGATGGTAAAGAGTTTTTGTTAGAAGATGCTTTGGATCTTGTACCTAAGCTTAAAACAGCGAAATTTAACGAAACTGTAGAGCTTCATTTTTCTTTAGGAGTCGATCCCAAAAAGTCAGATCAAAACATTCGTGGAATGGTTAGTCTACCTGCTGGAACTGGAAAAGATGTCCGCGTCTTGGTGTTTGCCAAGGGAGACATGATCCAAGTAGCAAAAGAAGCCGGCGCAGACTTTATCGGCGATGAAGAAAACGTAGCTAAGATTAAAAGCGGTTGGTTTGAATTTGATGTTTGTATTGCTACCCCTGATATGATGGGTGTAGTGGGTCAACTTGGACGATTGTTAGGACCTCGTGGTTTAATGCCAAACCCCAAACTTGGTACCGTTACAAACGACATCGAAAAAACGATTAAGGATATGAAATCAGGTCGTGTTGAATACCGAGTTGATAAATTTGCAAATATTCACGTTCCTGTGGGTAAGTCCGATTTCGCTAAAGAAGATTTGAAAAAGAATATTTTTGCTTTAACCAATGCTATTGTGAAAGCAAGACCTTCGTCTGCCAAAGGGCAGTATATGAAGAGTTGTTATCTTGCCCTTACAATGAGCCCCTCTGTTAAAGTTAATGTAACGAATTTAACAAGAAGTGCAGCTGGAATTTAGCATTCCTTAATTGCCTTCACTTCCCAAAGACTGCGGGAACCGATTATGGTTTAAAATTTCTCTCGCATAGGGCTGGTCATTATAATGTCGAACTAGTAATGCCTTCCCTGTTTTTGGGAAGGCATTTTTTGTAGAAAGGAGGAAATATGATTACAAGAAAGAAAAAAGAAGAGATTTTTGAAAAAATGACGGAAACGTGGAAAGAGGCAAAAAGTCTTGTTTTTTACAATTATTCTTCCATGAATGATGAGAGCCTTACAGATTTTCGGAAAATTGTAAACAATGCTGATTGTTCTGCGTATGTAACGAAGAATACTTTATTTCGAAAAACAGCGCAAAATGCTGGTATTGAATTTGATAAAGTATTAGAAAAAGTCATTTTTACTGGAATGACGGGTGTTGTTTACTCGAATACTGATCCCTTACTGGCCCCAAAACTCGTGAAGGATTTTACGAAAGGTAAAAAAACACCGACTATCAAAGGTGGTTTTTTCGAGGGTAAGCTATTATCAAAAGAACAAGTTATTACTTTAGCTTCTGTACCACCACGCGAAGTACTTTTAGGACAAGTTGCTTTTTGTTTGAATGGACCCATGAGAAATATGGCCATTGTGCTTAATAACACAATGACGAAACTTTGTTGGGCATTGAATGCCCTCAAAGATCAAAAACAATCTGAATCATAGGAGGATATGATGAATAAAGACGAAATTTTAAATGCTATTGAAGAGATGAAAGTTTTAGAACTGGTTGAATTGGTGGCTGCTATAGAAGAACGCTTTGGCGTTTCTGCAGCTATGCCTGTAGCAGCTGTTGCTGCGGCTCCCTCTGGCGATGGAGCTAGCGATGCTGCTGAACAAACCGAATTCGACGTTATCATTGCTGATGCTGGTTCTCAGAAGATCCAAGTAATCAAGGCTGTACGTGAAATTACAGGTCTTGGATTAAAGGAAGCCAAAGCATTAGTTGATGAAGCACCTAAAGCTGTAAAAGAAAAAGTTTCTGAAAAAGAAGCCAATGACATTAAAGATAAACTAGCTGCCGTTGGAGCGGTTATCGAAGTTAAGTAATTTCGCAAAAGATGTAAAAAAAAACGGGGGAATCGTTTATTTCCCCGTTTTTTTTGTACAATACTACCATGATAGTTGCCATTTTATCCGATATACATGCGAATTACGAAGCCTTAGATACGATATTGCAGTATTTACATACAATTGACGTGCGAGATATCGTCTGTTGTGGTGATATTGTAGGCTACGGGCCAGATCCTGTCGAGTGTATTTCCGCTTTGCAAAGAGATAGGTATTTCTTCCGATCTGTGTATGGAAACCATGATCAAGCCTTTTTAACCGATTCCATGGACATTTATTTTAACGAAGATGCTGTTGTGGCATTAAATATACAAAAAAACTTAGTTCATAAAGAGCAAATCGATTTTATAAAGTCACTTCCCAGTGTAATTGTAGATAAAAAGTTCACGGTAACCCATTCTTTTCTTGACCCACATCACCCTTACCGGTATGTTTTGGATGAAAACACTGCCTATAGAAATGCTACCTTAAACAAAAAGAATTCCATTTTATTCATTGGTCACTCTCATAATCCCTCTATCTTTGAGATACAAAGCAACAATACAATTGATGTTCATAAAGCTAAAAACGGACTTGATTGGACATTAAAGCCAGACTGTAAATACGTAATCAATGTTGGTAGTGTTGGACAAAGCAGAGATGGAAATTCAGATTGTTCATTTGGTCTTTTCGATACCAATGCTATGCAGTTAAAGATTCTTCGGTTTCCGTATCCCATATACAAAACGCAGGAAAAAATGAATGAAAAGGGATTTCCCGAATTCTTAGTAAAACGCTTGGCTAAAGGGTTTTAAAGATATCCTAAAGAGACTTTTAGAACAAACCTGAACGATACAAGCTATAGACATTTTTATCTTTTCGAATGACTCCTCGAATCTCCAGCATTGTCAGTGTTTTCATTAATTCTGACGAGGGTATCTGCAATTTTTCACAAAGACTTGAAAAATCAAGATCATTGTCTTGAAGTTGTTCAATAACACTCTTTTCTACTGGGTCTAGATGCTCCTGTTGAGAGGGAGTAGGGGATTTACAAGCAGGACAGCATGGCAAGCTAGTGATGTCTTCAATTTGAGTAAGAACTCTTACCCCTTGTTTTAACAATTCATTCGTACCTTGGCTGGTGGGGCTATCAATAGAACCAGGAACAGCAAACACTTCTTTCCCTTGATCGATGGCTAAATCTGCTGTAATCATTGCACCACTCTTTATCGCTGCCTCCATAAGAATGACAACCATTGATATTCCGCTTATAATTCGGTTACGAGCTGGGAAATGATATGGTTTTGGTGCCGTACCAATGGGAAATTCAGAGAGAATACAACCAGTTTGCTTTATAGATTTCATAAGATTGGTGTTAGATTTCGGGTAACAAACATCAACTCCTGTTCCCACCACTGCAATTGTATTCCCTTGTTGAGACAAAGCCCCCTTGTGAGATTCTGCGTCGATTCCATAGGCCAATCCCGATACGATTGTAAACCCAAGAGATGATAATTCCGTAGCAAATCGAAAGGCATGTTTTTTCCCATATGAACTGGCTTTACGTGAACCAACAATGGCGATGTTATGGAGTTGATTTAAATCGATTTCTGTATTGCCCAAACAATATAATACCGGAGGCATCCCTTTATAGTTTTTTAAAACAGATGGATATGCTGCATCGTTGAAAGGTAGAATTCGAATGTGTTTGGAGGCGGCCATTTCTTTTTCTTTATCAAGGAAGGAAGTGGTTTCAGATGAACAAAGTATCGTTTCTATTGTGTCGGGAATATTGTCAAAGTTTGATTCCCACATCTCGTTAAACTGTCGATACTTAATTTGATGAGAGATATATAAGTGATACGTAAAGCGAAGAAACAGATCGCTGATGAAAGGGGTTGAATTATTGACCATCACAGAGAATCCTTGGAATGGTTTTTTGAAAGATGGCATACAAATGTTGATTGGACTCTTTCATTTGCAATTCTACTTCTTCCATAGAAAGGGGTGATGGGGAGATACCTGCTGCAAAATTAGTTATAATGCTGATGCACGCATATTCAATCCCTATTTCTCCTGCGAGTACAACTTCAGGATATCCCGTCATATTAACAATGTCACCACCGTACAAACCAAACATTTTAATTTCTGCGGACGTTTCATATCTTGGTCCTTCTGTAACCACCATTGTTAAATCGGATTGATAAGAGACAGGTACTTCACCATAGGAAGTAACTATATGATTGTTCAAGAATGCAGAGTAAGGGTTGGTTTGATCAATATGTATTGCAGTAGGAATGAAATGATCGTAAAAGGTTGATTTGCGGTTTCGAGTGAATTCGATGTAGGAGGAGCAGGTGCCAAACATTCCTGGTTGTAGATCTTTCCGTAACGATCCACAAGCAGCTGTGGCGAGAATATGTGTAACTCCTACTTGATGCAGAGCATAAAGATTCGCACGATAGTTTATCTGATGAGGGGGAATATGATGATGTTTTCCATGACGAGGAAGAAAATACAGTTGCTGATTGAGAAATTGGATTTCTTCTATTGTTGATTCCCCGTAGGGAGTTTGTATACAAATATCAGAAATAGTGGTAACAGAAGGAAACGAACGAAACCCAGAACCACCGATAATCGCAATTTTCATACGCTATTACTCCTTTGTCCAGTTAATGAGTATGCAATTTCATTCACTTTTTGTATTACGAATTCTTCATCAAACGAAGTGATGACTTTTTCTTTCATTAAAAACTTTCCCTGCACAATCACAGAGTCCACTTCTGATCCATTGGATGCATACACAATGTTGGATATGGGATGATAGCAAGGGGTAGAAGAAGGGAATTTCATGGTTAAAAATACCAAATCCGCAAAAGCTCCTTCTTGAATCAAACCACACTGATTGGGGAAAAGCCATTGACCAGGAATGGTGGTGCCCATTTTGAAAACAGTATTTGCATCCAGTGCTTTGGGGTTTTTTATGGGGAAAACCTTTCCCAAGAGAGAAGAAAGTCGCATTTCTGAAATCATATTTATTTGATTGTTTGACGAGGCCCCGTCGGTTCCAATACCAACTTGAATCCCCTTGTTTAGGTAGGTTTGTATGGGGGCTATACCAGACGATAGTTTTAAATTGGAAGAGGGAACGTTGATGACCAGAATTTCTTTTTCTCGTAAAATTTCTTGTTCTTCTTCCGAAACGTGTACGCAGTGTGCGGCAATGGTAGGGTTGTCAAACAAACCTGTCTCGGCAATCTTTACAATGGGTGAAATCCCCTTGTGTATCTTTTTGAAATCTATCACTTCTTTTTCGGTTTCATTCAAATGAATGTGAATACCAACACCATGTTTTTGTGCTGTTTCTGCAATACTCGTTAGAAAGGATAAATTACATGTATAGGGAGCATGGGGTCCAAAAAATATAGATATACGACCATTTGCAGCGCCATGAAATTCACGATGCATCGATAGAACTGTTTGTATCTTCTCTGCTCCAGCTGTATCCATCATGCCGGGGGATAAAAGAGCTCGAATACCGGAACGTTCAACGGCTTTGATGGTTTCTTCGGTAAAAAAATACATGTCATTGAAAAACGTACATCCCGAACGAATGGATTCTGCAATACCGAGTAGCGATCCATAGTAGACAGCTTCAGGAGTTAGCTTTGCTTCAATCGGGAAAATTCTGGTTTCTAACCATTCACGTAGAGGCAAGTCATCTGCATATCCTCTGAACAATGTCATGGCCATATGAGTGTGCATATTCATAAGGCCTGGGATGATATATTTACCTTTTGCTGAGTAGGTTTCCTCTTGCCCAAGATTGCATGGGATTTCTTCGGAAATAGAGGCAATGATTCCATTGGAAATTTGGATATGGCCTTTTACCCATTGCATTTCATGGTTGATATAGGTGCAGTCTGTTAACAGCATGATTCCTCCTTAATGGTACTATTTTTCATTTATCCGAAACCGCCACCAGAACCTCCTCCGCCACCAGAGAATCCTCCGCCCCCCGAGAAACCTCCACCTGATCCTCTGCCACTAGACCAATTGCTTTTCCATCCACTCGTTCCACCTGGGCTGGTGTTTATTCTTGATAACGTGTGTTGAGTTTGTCCAACTGCGGTTATGCGCTTGGTTAACGATTCTACAAGGAATGGACTTGTCCACAGTATATTCTGATGGAAAGTGGGGGATATTTTCTGTTCTTCAAATTCCGGAAGATGAAGCTTGAATGCTTTTAATACTTTTTTGCTAATTCCAAACATGGTCGCATATACTAAGAATTTCTCCCAAATGACAATGGAGTCTGCTTCATAGTGCTCTAGATTGCTAAAGTCTAGTAAAAACTGCTGGAAAGCTTTCCACTTGATAAACTCTTCTTTTCCCATTTGAGATCTTTTCCGAAGATTGCGTGCAAAAAAGCAATACAACAAAGTGGGTATAAGGAGTAAGAGGTACGATGGTGAAAAAGCGAAGAGAATTAATGTAGCAAAGATCAAAAAGGATCCAAGAGAGCGAATCGTAGCAGAGGCTTTTAAAGAACCAGCATGGAACCAGTTTTTCTCTTTTGCACTTTTCTGCACTTGACTGCGAAATTTGTGATACGGATACGCATATACTGACTTGTATCGTCTGATCTTCTTTTGAAGTTCTTTGATTGTAATAGTATCTTGTTTGCTACGGAAGAGAATATCTTGCAACAATGTTTTTTCGAAATCATGGAAAAAGACATCTTTTTGCACCCAAGTCAACCGAGCATCGTTTGGATCCTCTAGCACTGGTTCATATTGAATGATTTTTCGGTGAATGAAGTGCAGTATTGTTGCACTGATGTATCTTTTGTGAAAATTCTGGTAGTAAAAAAGCATTCCAACCAGAGCTGGGGGGTCATCTGTAGGAGGTTCACGGTAGTAAGGTATTTCTTTGGCGCGGGGCTCTTTCCCGTATATGAAGTATAGCAAGATGAACAGACCAATAAGAAGTATTGTAAGATACAAAGGTATTCGATGTACCAATCCTCTTTTCACATTTGCGGTTAAAGCTAAACGCTGTTCTTCTCTTTGAATACTGTTAAAAACTTCGAAGGAAGACTTGTCTCCTCCATAGGATACATCAAAGCTTTGGAAATAGGATGAAGGCAATAAAAGGCGAACACCCACACTTTCTCCGGGAAGAATGTTCTTGCAGTGGGCTTGAAATTGTGTTTCATTGACTTTTTCCGTAATACCCTGGGAAGGGCCATGACCCCATATTTGGTATTGATCCATCGGAACGGCTTGATCCCACCGTATGATTGCTTCTAATTCAGAAACAGGTAGCGGCCAACTTTTTCCTTGAAGTTGCCAATAGAATTGACCATAGTCTTGATACAATTGAACACTGCCCAGGATTTTGTATGTGAACGTGACGGTTTTTGTTTCATTGTGGGCATAAAAATAATAATAAATGACGTATTCAGTAGAATTCTCTTCAATGAAGAACGTATTGGGTTTCATATTGTTTGTTGCTTCTTCGGTAAGAGGATTTCCATCCATGGATACATGGATGTTTTCAAGATGTGAAAAATCCTTTTTTTCGAGGGAGTAATACCCATAGGAGAAGGAACCATGAAAGGAGAACTGTCGTGTTTCTTGAAGAAGAACACTACCGTCTTCTCGAATATTCACGTCAATGAGTGTATGAATGCAGTCCACTGATTTTTCCTCTTGACCAAAAGAAAGGCTACTAAAAAGAACAGTGGACGAAGACAACAGAATAATAAACAATAGGGTCCAAATTGTAACCCATTGGATTCGCCATGTAGATTTTTGAAACCAGTTTTGTGTTTGCATCTATTTCTCCTATTACCGAAGGGAATGATGGGCCGATCCAATGGTATTCGGAAGATCTATTTGATGAGTACAACAGTACGTTTCTAAATCCTGAATAAGCCTGGGCAAAATAAAGGGATCCACTAAATTCAAGGTTCCAACCTCTACGGAGGTAGCACCTGCTGCCAGAAATTCAATTACATCAGAAGCACACTGGATACCTCCGCACCCGATAATTGGTAATGTGGGATGAGAATCGTATGCCTCCCATACGACTCGCAATGCAATCGGTTTGATGGCAGGTCCTGACAAACCTGCAAAAATTTTATGGAAAAAGGGTTTTCTTGTTTCTGCATCAATGGCGATTCCACGAATGGTATTGCCAATACATACGGCATCGAAGTTTTCTTGTTCAATAATATCCAATGCCTGGGAAAGAGGATTTGTTTCTAGAGCAATTTTGGCAATCAAAAAGTGATGAGTTGCCTTGCGAACTCGCCGTAGTGTTTCTTCTAATACGGCCATGTTTTGGCAAAACTGAACTCCATTTGCGTGGATATTGGGGCAAGAAACATTCACTTCCAATGCGTCGATAGGGAGCGTATCCATGACGTGGGCCAACGTTTCGAATTCTTCGATTGTAAAACCTGCAATGCTGACCCATTTCGACGTTTCTAAAGAAAGTAAAAACGGTTGAACTTCTTCTAAAAACCAGGGTAAACCTTTGTTTTCAAGCCCTACTGAATTCAATAAACCACTGGGGGTTTCGTAGATTCTTGGCGAAGGATTTCCAGATCGGGGTTCCACAGTAATGCTTTTTGTTAACACAGCTCCCAATTGATTGATATCGTAGAGAGAGTGGACGATGGAACCATTCCCAAATGTTCCCGAAGCTGGTACAATCGGGTTTTTTAACTGGATTGAATGACGGGGGGATTGAAGCGTGGTTTGTAAAGGATTGCAGTTCATGTTAGACTCTCCCAAATAACATTTGAACCATCAAATGTTGGACCATCCTTGCACACCGTTTTCATTCCATCTTTTGTCAGAAATGAGCACCCAAGGCAAATACCAAAACCACAAGCCATCCTGGATTCAAGAGACACTTCAATAGGTATATTTTTTTCCATGCAGTGTTTTGTTACGTTTTGCATGAGCTTTGTAGGACCACAGCAATAGATTTTTGTGGGAGAAGTAGTGGATTCTTTTTGATACTTTTGGAGAAGATTTTCTGGAAACTGAAGTGAATGATGATTGGAAGTGCTGAAGTCTGCATGAATATGCAGATCAATGCCACTTCTCTGGAGTAGATTTGCAGGAATCCATTCTTCTTCATAGGATGTTCCATACCAGAATTCAAAAGGAGGTTTGGGGTAGTATTTTGTTAAAAAATGCAAAGGAGCTATACCTAAACCTCCACCAATGAGTACATTCAGCCCCCCCTCTTGTGGAATAGAAAAGGGATTGCCACAGGGAAGAATCATTTCCAACGAATCTCCAACTCTTTTTTCAGATAGATTTGTAGTGCCCTTTCCCACCACTTTATACACAATGGACACAATATTGGGAGAAGCATCAAAAACACTAAAGGGTCTTTTTAATAGGGTCGTATGTTTACCAGGACAGGAAAGTTGAACAAATTGTCCGGGTTCAACAATTAGATTTGACTCTGGATATCGTAGTGATAACAGAAAAATATGTTTTGCGATGCATTGATGTTCAATTATTTCACCATTTGTTTTGATCACTGTACACAACCTTCCCTTGAAAAATAGTGGAACGAATTCTTCCCTTCAGTTTTTCTCCCACAAAAGGAGAATTAGAGCTTTTTGAGAAGAACTCAGAGGGAACAATGTATTCTTGCTCATCGACGATGGTTAGGTTTCCTAAAGTTCCGGGTTGAATCGCGCTATGGTTTTGGAGTTTTAGAATAGAATTCGGTCCATTGGTGAACAGTTGAATGAGCTGAGGGAAAGATATCCAACCTGAAGAAACCAAGGCCGTATAACTAGCTGCAAAAGCAGTTTCGAATCCAATGATTCCAAAAGGAGCATTACAAAAATCAGCATTCTTTTCAGAGGTACTATGAGGAGCATGGTCGGTTCCAATACACCGGATGATTCCACTTCGAATTCCTTCTTTTAATGCTTTTTGGTCAACTTCTGAGCGAATGGGAGGATTCATTTTGTAGTTGGTATCGGTTGGGTCAATATTTTTTTCTGAAAAATATAAATGATGGGGTGTCGTATCTGCTGTAAAACGATAGGATGCATCAGCTAGTCCCATTAGTACATCTATAGATTGTTTGGAGGATAGATGCGTGAAATGGGGAGAATAATCCTCTTCATGGCACATCAATAAATCTCTTGCAACGCATGTGGATTCCGATGAAGATGGAATGCCGGGATATGCTAGTTCTGGAAAAGCATTTCCAGAATGGATGACACCGTTGGACGAGATAGTTGCATCCTCCTCATGTAGGATGCAAACGTAATTCTCTTTTTTAGCTTGCTGAATGGCTTTTCGAAATAGAGGCGGATAATTGAGCCCAACTCCATCATCGGAGAATACAAATGGTGCATTGTTTTTTCGATCAAAAGAGGGGATAGAATGGTTCTGTAAGAATAGGCTTGATAATTCATTCCCTCCCAAACCTGATGTAATGGATCCAGCCTGTATAACTTCAATAGAACTTTTTTGTTGAATGATATCAAAAATATTTTCCCATTTTTGTGAGGAATCAATTACTGGAGTAGTATTCGCCATCGCTACAATAGTGGTATATCCTCCAGCAGCAGCAGATCGGGTACCTGATACAATGTCTTCTTTGTGGGTTTGGCCTGGTTCACGTAAGTGACAATGGATATCTACAAAGCCAGGAACTACAAATTGATTGGTAGCATCGATATCGACATCCGATGTGCCCATGCTTGCATCTGATAGATGAGTGATAATTCCATCTTCGATCTGAACGTCAAGTTTTACAAATCCTACCAAAGGATTGATAAAAACATTCCCGTTACAGATCCTTATGTTTCCAGTTTTTTTCATGGTCTAGCCTCTTTTTAATTAATCATTTGTGTTTATTATAGTATACAAGTATGAAGTATTGCATATAGTATTTCCCAGAAAAGAGACAGTATGATTAAGGCTTATTATTCGAATCAAGAAACGTTACAAACCGCGCAAGTGTCAGATTTATCGATGAAAAAT
>JAQVSG010000124.1 GCA_028700655.1 Caldisericia bacterium | reverse complement strand
ATCGTATTTTTCTTGGCAACATCCCTGATAAGGAAAGTTGAAATCGATCTGACGTGAGTCTACGTAGTCATTGCAGATTCCTTGTCCAAATCATGTTCACAAGCATAAGTCCATATTTGTGTCGGGGACATGGGGGTTTTTGTAAGAGTTAAAATTTTCTTAACGAAATCTTTGATAGGTAATTTCTGCGCAGCCATTATGTCACCGGACTGTAAGAATAATTGTAAAAGGCAATTTTAATTCTTGCTCCCATTTGAATATTTCATATGATGAGTAAATCTTATAACTATCATTCGCATTAACGAATAATATGCCCTCATCACCTATGTCTGTATCCGATGCATCTGCAAAGTGGGGGATATCTTCTAGAAGAATTCAATACCTGTGTAATGAAGGGAGAATCGAGGGCGCAATTCGCATAGGAAAAACCTGGCTCATACCAATCACTGCAACAAAGCCTGAAGATGGGAGACGGAAAACAGTGCCTAATTTTGAAATAGAAAGGCACAAGATGAAGCTCTTAGTAAAACGCATTATTCTAGATTTGTACAATCAGAAAAGTAACTCGGATCCTAAAATGGCCGCATACAATGCGTTATCCTATTATGCGGCTTTCATTCTGATATCATATTGTGGAAAAAAACACATGGTGTTCGGAAGTTATGAATTGTCTCTCATTGAAACAAATGTCAAAAGAATAGTGCCCGAATATACTTTGATAGCGGGGGACTATAATTGTAAAAGCATAAATGACAACTACCAAACAATTTTGTCTAATTTGGATTTATTAGATGATTCATTATCATGGGCATACCAATATCTCAAAAAATATCTAGCTAATGGTTTGGAATCGACGCAATTTTTTACAGAAAAATATATGATTTCCACACTGACGGATTCGTATCAGTTTTCAATAAGTGAGAAGATTGTTGATCCATCTTGTGGCGGTGGCAATTTCCTTGTCTACGTCTTGAATAAGAAAATAAACTCCAACCATGAACAATTTGCAAATGATCCCATTAACACAGTAGTTGAAGCACTTAGCAGCCTATGGGGTTATGATCTCGATAGATATCTTTCTCTTTTGTCAGCATTAAATCTCCTCATCAACGCATCACGCATACTCACGAAACAAAATATAGAGGTTGGTGCGGAGGTCTTGTTTAATCTCAAAACTAATGTTTATGCAAGTGTGAATCCAAATATTGGTGGATTTCTGGATTGCACCAACAGTGCCCACCTGGTAGAAAATATCATGACTGGTTCAAGAATGAAATTCAGTTCATTCATGAAGGGTACTAACTACGTGTTTACAAACCCGCCATTCCAAACGATAAAGGGGATGAACACAGAATTGAAAGAATATCTGAAAAAAACAAGTCCTAATTGCAATTGCGATTTGTGTGTCGCATTTCTAATAAAGATAACAGATTGCTTACCAAAAGGATCGTCATGTGGTCTTGTGCTTCAGAATTCATGGATGTATTTGTCCAGTTTTAAAAATGCGAGGGAGTTCATCAAAGAAAATTATCAAATCGACAGCATTATCGTTCTTGGATCGTCTGCTTTTGCAGACATTAGTGGCGAAAAAGCATCGGTTTCTTTGACCACAATAACAAAACAAACTCCATCCAGCAATATAAGCAAGTATCTTGATGTTGCTTCATTAGAGCGTAAAGAAAAAGAGGAACTGCTATTACATGGGTTAATTGAGTGGACCGCCATACCACAAAATAGCCTTTTTGGGATTTCAACTGGTTCAGATTCAGGGCTTTTACAGAAATTGTCTGAACATAACCCAATCTATTCTGATTATGCAACGCCTATGCAAGCAACGTCTACAGGGGATTCTAAAAATCTTGTGGATTATTATTGGCTACACATAGGTGATAGCGACTGGAAATTGGTGAGCAAGGGTGGAGGTTTCGCGAAATGGGCAGGATTGACAAGATATGTTGTTAAATGGGGAAAAAACGGGGAATACATCCGTGCCACCCCCGGATCCGCTCTTAGAAACGTACAATATTTCAATCAAACCCAATTAGTATACAGCGATACAGGAACTTCTGGCCTGAACGTACGGTTGCTGCTGGACAATCAAATTTTTATTGCTTCTGGTCCTGGAATCCGGATTCATTCTGGAAATCCATATGCACACTTAGCATTTCTTAATTCAAGATATGTGTCCTACTGTATCAAAAAATTTACTCCAAAACTTACAATTGCAGCGGGTTATATCGCCAAAATACCAATAAATCCAGAGTTGATTGAATCGAATAATATGTCTGATTTGGGATTTAGATGCGTGCAATTGAAAGAAGAATTACTATCATGCTGTCCTACAGCCATCCAATACACAGGCAGGATGGAAGGTAATATCATTGATGATATGGCTGAAGCCCTTGTTTTAAAACAGATTAGAGCCGAATCAGAAAAACTAAAACTCGAAAGAACAATCGACACAATTGTTTACGCATCACTAGGTTTAAATGACAATCAAATCACAGAGATTGAAGCATATTTGTGTACAAACGCCTGTGATTCTCCAGAGTATCCTTCCGTTTATGAGATTGAAGAGACGTTGTTATCAATTTTAACCAGTGAATGTTCTTTATCCAAGACAAAAGTGAACAGAAACGCCCTTGGGTGTGACGGGTGGCTGGAGTATCTTGCAGACTATTACTCTATAGATCCAATACAGTTAGCGAGGATACTTAAAGATAACATGGGCATACTGACAAAACTTAAGAAAAAATATACCAACTTAGTTTGTCACAATCTTGTTTTGAATGCGTTATCATATCCAACTACGGTTCAATCTGAGATTGAAATTGGAGAAATTGTTGCTGGTTTGTCATTATGCGAAAACGATCGTAATCACTTGTTGAGTTGGATTAAGAGGGAGTTCAATACAATTCACGCCAATATTTTGTTTAAAAGACCACTTTATAAGTATAGCAAAGAAAAGGGCACTATAGAATCAGTGGGGGGAAACAATGCTTACTAGTCAGCTGCTCGCCACAATAAACCAATCTATTGAAAAGATGCATTTGCCCGCTACAGATTTATTATCTGTAAGAGAGAACGAATCCTACCTTAGAG
>JAQVSG010000123.1 GCA_028700655.1 Caldisericia bacterium | reverse complement strand
TAACCGATGCTTCAGGAGTGCCTCAAGTTTTGTATCAATATGATCTACGTACATCTCTTTTTACCTCCATCAATGCCAACAACATTCGCAATCCCTTTACCAGCCTAGGAGAAGAAGGAGCTATAACCGATACCTTTAACCTTATAACCTATGTGAAATGGATGGTGTATAGGGGAGGGGTAAAAATAGACAATGAAACAATCAGTTTAAAAATCAATACAAAAAATCATTGGGAGGAAATTGAAGATCCGGGGCAAGCAACGCGTGGTTCTTTTTATAACGTAACTTGTGATTGTTGGAATTCAGAAGAAGGTTTAAGTGATCGGCATAAAGAAGACTTAAGAGAAGAGCTTAAAAGAAAAGGCATGACAGATGATGATGAAATTGAAGCGGCAATTCAGGCATTTGAAATTGGAATTGATTGGTGTTGTAGAAGTGAAAGCAAGTCAGGACTTGGTGGTAACATAGCAATTGTTGGTATTGAGATGAAAGAAGATACTATTGGTGGAGTAGGTTGTATGAAAATGGAAGAAACGAAAAATGGTATTGTATGGAAGGTATGGGATACACGCTGTGAGATTTATAAACCATAAGTTTAAGGAGAAATGATATGACTAAAACATCGTTGATTGTTCTATTTTGTGTAGTGTTTATTTGTGGATTTTTCTCATGTTATTTAATTCAATATTCTATAAATATGAACACCAAAACTTCAAAAGAATTATCTAAAATTGAAACTCGTTTTGAACCTTATACATCCTTGGCATTCAAAGTCCAAATTGTTGATCATAACCATGAAACTGTTGGTGTTGGATATATTCCCATGTTCAAAATCAATGAACTACAGTCCAAAAAAAGTGAGTATAGTACTTCTATTCCAACCGTAGAAGTTGAGATGATTACAGACATTCCTATTGAAAATGAATTTGACAAATATTTCAATTTTTGTCTACAACTTATACCTTGGAGAGATGACAAAGAGAACGCAGTTCTTATTCCATGAGGATTTCTGCAATCATGGATGTTCCAAAACACATCTCAAGATTCAATGATGAAATTGCTGATAGGTTGCATCTCGATCTTTTAGTAGCAGATATGAATGATTCTATCGCATTCCTGAGTATCTTCGAAACCGAAGGAACAATTACAAGATTCTCTGTTTTAATTTATCCTATAAGTAGCAGCATTTGAAATCAAGTACCAGAGGGAAGGACAACTATCTTCCCTCTGGTTCACGAACAACGAGGTGTGATTTGAACCAAACTGTTAGTCTATATGAATTTGATAGTGTTGAAAGAAAAATTTTTACTTCTTGCCAAGTCAATTGTTTCCAGGGTGAAGCATCTGCCATTTATGACCCCTGTGGGAATATGATTTCTTTGGTAGCAAACAGTATAGGAGCAGAAGTATGGTCCAGGGCTATCGATAAGAATTCTACACAAGCCATTGGGTTGTACAATCCCCATGCAATAGAAATGCCTTTTGTAGGAGACGGTACCGTCATACCTCCGTATGAAGAACCCATCGTAAGTCCAATTGCCTTCACTATTGGAAAGGGTGGATTCAATGTCAAAGATCACCTTGCCAGCAATACTGATCTAACCATTGCCATTGGTCATAATGGTGCCCATGTCACCATTAATGGTGGTGATGATTGTGAGGAGAGCTTATGTGGTGGAGCTCCAGAAGGATCTTCTCCAGAAGCCCAACTAAGAAGATGTGTAAACAGGTGTTTTGCTCTCGGAGGTTGGGATAGGTTCTGTGGTTTGCCTGATACACATGCTATGTGGAAATTTAAAGAAAATGTACCAGCCGGTACTACGGCGTTTCAGGATGGAAGGACTTACGATGATGTAGAGATGTCTCGGCAAAGATGGGGTTTCCAAAGTATACTTAGCCATCTCGAAATAGCTCAGGGAATTGCTGGCGGTTCTATTTCCAATTGCCGAAATAGAAGCGATCCTAGGTGCTAAGAATTTGTTTGGATTACTAGGTGCTATAGGTAAATTTATCCTTAGCGTAACAACTCCAGGACCGGAAGACGCAATACCGGGTAAGATTCTTACGGCCGCTGAAATAGCCGTGATGACAATTGAATTTGTTGATGCATGGAATGGCTGGAGAGAATGGAAGAGTGAATACTTTTATCAAGACATATGGAGGAATAGTTCATTTGGGAGAATTAAGAACGTACTCAATGATTGTCAAGCAAAATGCAAAGAATATCTTGGTCAAGATTAAGAGAAAGGGCGTTGTGCTTATATGAAAAAAATAATTTGTTATGGTTTAGTATTTTTAGTATCGTTTTTTCAAATTGGATGTATTGGATTAACAAGTAATAATGAAAGCGATGGACCGTATTACTGGCATTGTTTGACCAAATCAACGGGAGACAGTGTTTTGTTAATTAGCAGTGAAGAAGGAGATATTCCTCAATACTACCGTTTAGACCTACAAAACTATACAACAGAAATAGTTACGTCTGCAGAAGGAAGAGTTTTCGATTTGCAATGGTATCAATACGATGAATTTGACCTAAACAACTTTATTGTCAGAAACTCACTCAACCATTATTCAAATGAAGCTGAAATTGGGTTATTCCAAAACACATATACTACTTTAATTCAAGATCCATCTGCATCCCTTCTTTATGATTCCATTCAAGACAACAAATGTATTTATAGCATTGAATCTGAAAGTAGTAAAAATGACCCTGATGATTTCATGGATTTAGAAGACTCTGTTTACATAATGAATAGAGATGGGACAAACAAAAAAGCAATACCTCTAGGTGTTAAAGCAATTGTAACAGAATATAAAAGACTTACATCTACAATAGGATGCATAAATGCTCACAATGCTGGTCCAGAAAGACTTGGTATTACAGCATTGATAAATTTTGAAACTGAGCAAGTAAAATTATTCATGGAATCAGGCAAAGGCTATGATATAGAAGGCGTAATAAATAATGCAGTATTAATGAAAGGGTAGTGTAAAATATGTTGTGTAAATTCTAAAAACACACTATTATGAAAAAAACTACCCGAAAAATGAAAGAAACGCTAGAAAAAAACACTTTTCCCCTGTATAACAGTAGTCATCATAACACTACT
>JAQVSG010000122.1 GCA_028700655.1 Caldisericia bacterium | reverse complement strand
AATCTAACACATTCTAACCATTCTTGTCAAATAAGTTGGTTAGAATGGCATAAAAAGTTACAATTCATTATCATCTTTGTGTTTCTTGGTATGATGGGTAGCGACAACAATATGTAGCATAAGAGATGTCAAGAATTAAGTTGTTATGAAATATATAGATGGGATATGCCAATTGGTTCTAAATATGTATACTTAGATTAACTAAATGACGAAGAGAGGGGTCTTGTGAAAAAGAAAAATGATATTGCAATTCGCTCAAGTGCAGCAGAATACCTGACATACATTGCAGCAACAGGTGATGATTCACAAAGCTTTGAAATGAGATATGAGGACGAGAACGTTTGGCTAACACAAAAGATGTTGGCTGCTTTATATGGTATAGAAGTTCCGACAGTCAACGAACATATCAAGAAAATCTTTTTTGATCATGAACTTCAAGAGGAAGCAACTATAAGGAAATTCCGAATAGTTCAAACTGAAGGTTCACGCCAGGTAAACAGAGAAGTAAAACATTACAATCTACAAGTCATTATTTCTGTTGGGTTTAAAGTAAATAACGAACGCGCTGTACAATTTCGAAAATGGGCAAATCAAATTGTGAAGGACTTTACGATAAAAGGGTTTGCTATGGATGATGAACGACTAAAAAGCGGAGGATCCGTTCTAACGAAGCAATACTTTGAAGAACAACTTCAACGCATTCGTGAAATCCGATTGAGTGAAAGAAAATTTTATCAAAAAATCACCGACATATATTCCACAGCCATTGATTACGATATCAATGCAACAGCCACAAGACGTTTTTTTTCAGCTGTACAGAATAAGCTTCATTGGGCAATTCATGGACAGACTGCTGCGGAAGTCATTTACAAGCGTGCAGATGCTAAAAAGAAACATATGGGGTTGACGAATTGGAAAGACGCACCGAATGGAAAAATCCAGAAGTTTGATGTGTCGGTTGCTAAAAACTATTTAAGTGTATCAGAAATGGCACAATTGCAGAGACTTGTTTCTGCTTATTTAGATATTGCAGAGGATATGGCACTTCGGCATATTCCGATGACTATGAGTGACTGGGAAACGCGATTGAACCGTTTTATTGCAGCCACTGATCGTGATCTTTTGCAAGATGCGGGAAAGGTTACCGCTGAAATTGCTAAAGCTCACGCAGAGAGTGAGTTTGAGAAATATCGAATTGTTCAGGACCAATTATATAAGAGTGATTTTGATAAACTTCTGGAAGAATCAAAAAATGATTAATACTCAGCCACAAGCTGTTGCATAGGACAAAAACAGAATATTTATTGCTTCTGTATCCTCATTAAAGGGTTGTTTTACCCAAGCAAAAACGATCGAAGGATTACTCCCAAGCATTACAGAAGTCATTCAACTAATCCTTTGTGCTGGTACTCTCGTTTCTTTTTTGAGCTTTCAACAGTAATTCATACTCTTCTACTATTTCAAGAACACGATTGTATGTTTCGGGTGAGAGTAGAACACAAGCTGGTTTGTTATTTACAGAAGGGTGAAATATGAGAATATTCAACTATCGCGTGATTCTAAAAAGAGAGCAAGATAGCGGATATACTGCTATAGTTCCTGCTCTTCCTGGGTGCATTACATATGGGAAAAACCTTGAACAAGCCATGGCTATGGTAAAAGAGTCGATTGATTTATACTTAGAAAGTCTTACATCCCATGATGAACCTATCCCCAATGAAGAAAGCACTCTGGAGTACATGGCCAGCATTCAAGTCCATGCCTAGTACTCCTTCACTTACCACAAAAGAATATTCCCCTACTCTCTTATTATTCCAGAGTGTTTCATGTTGAAAAGAGGGTAAGATACTATCTGGACGTGTTGCTTTGAAACATACAATGCAACGATGAAGTGCAGTTTAAATGAAGCCAAAACCAACAATACTCTGCCTGGATGACCATTTATATTGGATGTGCTATACTCCGTAAGTGCTTCATAACTGGTTACCCGCTCATCATTATCCATGCTATAAACACTTTTGAAGAGAGTGAGCTTGATGAAGTAGCAACTATTAAGGATTCTTTAATAGTTCAAAAAGAAGGCAATCGCAAGGTAAGCCGCAAAACTCGTCTGTACATTCTACAGATCCAATGATTGAGGCTATCATAGGTGAAAAACTTTTGAGAAAAAAAATAAATTTTACTGTGCTAATTGAAAAAGATGAAGACGACATATATATTGCTTCTGTACCCTCATTAAAGGGTTGTTTTACTCAAGCAAAAACGATCGAAGAGTTACTTCCAAGAATTACAGAAGCCATTCAACTATATATAGATACGGATGGTGGAGATTTTGTTCCCAATGAATTTGTAGGCATTCAGAAGCTGCAAATTGAGATATAATAAGAGTACCCGTCATTTTGTTGTTGTGTGATATCGCGAAAGTTATGAACAGTATACCTATCAAGCAACAATTGATAGGAGAGAGAATTAAATGTATCGTTTTTTAATTGTTATTGAAAAAGCTACAAACAATTACTCTGCTTATTCACCTGATTTACCCGGTTGCGTTGCTACTGGTAAAACATCGGAAGAAGCAGAGAAAAATATGGTTAAGGCTATTCAAATGCACATTGAAGGGTTGAAAGAGGATCATCTTCCTATTCCTCTATAAGGTGAAATGATGTTTAAGAGAATTCTACGCTACTTTAGACTTTTGCTGTTTTATGACCTGAATGCTACAACGTATGAAGAATTTGATGTACGAAGCTATGTAGCAAGAAAATCCAGAGGGAATATACAGTTAATGCATGGTCATTACATAACACAAAAGGAATATGACAAGGAACGCGAACGATTTCTAAATTTTGATTATACAAAGGTCATTAAAGAACTTGATAGTAGACAAAAGAAAGGCACTCACAAAAGTTGATTTTTGGCGGGTTCAACCTGCTCATTTTTCGGTAACTTCCTGATCCGAATTTGTGTTAGAAACACAACATTCCTGCTTCATTTCTTCATGTGAAATGTAATCTTTTATGCTGGTATCTTCGTTTCTTTTTTGAGCTTTTAGCAGTAACTCATGCTCTTCTACTATTTCAAGAAAACGATTGTAGGTTTCGGGGGAGAGTAAAACACAAGCTG
>JAQVSG010000121.1 GCA_028700655.1 Caldisericia bacterium | reverse complement strand
TGGATACTTACCAATACTGGCTGGTGGGATAGTACTTGATGGCACCTGAAGACCTTGATCAGATAGTGGGAGTCCTAAATGTTTTAATTTACCAGAGGACAAATCTTCTGCCTTGAATTTGATTGCACAACCCACAGCAATTTGATTACTGTTGATTGTTTCAACTTTTTTGATTATATCCTTAGGGATTTTATGTAAGTTTTTCTTTGCCATAATTTAATCAAGGTTATTACCTTCTTTTCTGTCTGGATTCGACACTGGGGTTTGTAGCCCGTTCACTTTTCGAACATGATAATCTGGGAAATTTCCTTGTTTAATTTCCTGCACAAATTGTGCACGAGTCATGTTCTTACCTGTTTTATCATCGTGAAATTTTTGATTACGTCCTGAATCACTTTCACTTGTTACTCTAACTGATTTAGCCATATATAATTTATTGGTTAATTTTTAATAATACCGACGACCTTTCCGCTGACATGAAAATCATCACCCTCATGAATAAATATTGGTAGATATTTGTGTGTTGATTCAGCTTGCAACACAATCATGTTGTTTATTTTATCTTCTTTATATCTCTTAATGGTTGCCATACCGTCAATCACAGCAACGACAATGTCTCCATTTTTATAATTCGTATATTCACTATCAACCAAAACAAAATCACCACTTTCAATGGTTTTACCTTTTTCAACTTCGGCAAGATTCATACTGTCTCCGTCGGCAATGAGTGCGTACAGACCTTTTTTGTTCCGTGGTAAAATAGAAGAAGAAACCTTGAGATATTGCTCAATATTCTGATCCGCAAAGATTGTCGCGGGACCGCAATTAGCAGACCCAGCGACTGGAAGAGAATATATTGGACTTAAAGAAGCCTTTGCATAGCCTCTCTTAACGAGTTTTATTACTTTTGCTTCAAGATTCATTTGAATCAAGCCGTCTTTTTCGAGTTGCTGTAAATGATACTTGGCTGTCTGTGGTTTTCCCTCGGCACCAACCATTTCAGCAATCTTTCTAAGACTGTACGATCCAAAGTCTTTATGTGTAGCTATAAGGTCTAAAATTTGTTGTTGTATTCTATGCATAATCTAAGTATAGCATATTTCAAAGTAAAATGCAAATAAATATTTGACATTTTACACCCCATTTTGATATACTCTCTTTATGGAGATTAAATTCCAAAACTCAACAGCTGTTTCTGTTAATTTTCCTACAAGAAAATTACGAAATAAGGGTGAGGAAAAATGGAACAACTCCAAAGAACAAAGAATGTTCTTAGAGCAACAGGAATCCCATTTGGACGGTTCCAATAGTGATGTTGTTATTAAGTATAAAACCGCTCCCTTTCTTAAGGAAAAGGTTGTAAGTGGTGAACTTTCTATCAATGGTGTGTATTATCCAGATCAAATTGATCCTGAGATTGAATCACTCCTTGAGGTGCAAGAAAGAATTATACTTAAAGGCAAAACCGCAAAAGAATCATCATTTATTGAACTACTCCAAGCAGGAATCTTGGATCTTTAAGAATAATGAAATTAGTGTCGCTTAAATTTATTTAACCCACCTGATTTCATACAGAAAGCCTGAATACATCATTTTTTGGTGTGTTGAGTCTTCGTATGAAGTTGGGCTTTTTTGTTTCTGTGTTCTTGATTATTAATCATTAACATAAATAAAAAAGCTATGAAAAAACTCTTATGGGTTACGACCCAAAAACGTGTAGATGAATTAGTTCCCCAAGAGGTTAATCCTCGCAAAATATCTGACAAGCAAATGTCAGACCTTAAAAGAAGTTTGAAGAAATTCAACCTCGTGGAAATACCCGCCATAGATCATGACGGTACTATTCTTGCTGGTCACCAGCGTGTTCTTGCTTTGAAATTACTTGGTCGAGGTGATGAGCTTATTGATGTTCGTGTACCGAACAGAAAACTTAGTAAAAAAGAATCAGACGAGTACCTTATCGGTTCAAACAAGCTAGGTGGTGAATTTGATTTTGATTTACTCAAATCATTTGATCTAGAAACTTTAGAGTTCGCTGGATTTGATGAAATAGAAATCAGCGAATTGTGGGACAAAGATAAAGAAGTCCAAGAAGAAGAATTCGATGTCGAGAAAGAACTTAAGAAGATAAAGAAGCCTAAAACAAGACTCGGCGACCTGATAATTTTAGGCAAAAACCGCGTATTGTGTGGTGATTCCACTAAACCAGAAAATCTCAAAAGATTGTTTGGTAAAGAAAAGGCATCAATGATCTATTCAGATCCAATTTACAATCTGAATATAAACTATGATGGTGGAATAGGTGGTGAGCAATCGTATGGTGGAAATGTTAACGATTCAAGAACTTTTGATGAATACAAGAAATTCTTGAAAGATAGTCTTGAATCAGCCCTTGCGGTATCGCATGATGATCTGCATGTCTTCTATTACTGCGATCAAATTTACATTGGTGTTCTTCAGGAATTGTATAGATCATTCGGGATTGAGAATAAGCGAGTTGCTATTTGGTTGAAAAACTCGCAAAATCCTGTCCCTAAAGTCTATTGCAACAAGGTGTACGAACCTGCAGTCTATGGGGTTAGAAATAGACCATACCTTGCGCCGTCGGTAAAAGACATGAATGAGATCTTAAACAATGAATTCACCACAGGAAATGAACTCCTTGAACAAGTCGATGACTTTCTTGAAGTGTGGACATCAAAAAGAGTATCTGCCAATCAATATCGGCACGCGACGACCAAACCTCCTGAATTACACTCTAAACCTATCAAACGATGCACCAAAAAGAATGACATCATTCTTGATAGTTTTCTCGGATCAGGAAGTACACTCATTGCAGGAGAAACTCTCGGTCGAAGAGTGTATGGGTGCGAACTTGAACCAGTGTTCTGCGATCTCATTATTAATCGCTGGGAAGCACTGACAGGTAAAAAAGTAATTGTAGAACGTTATGAAAAAACATCGAGTTAAAGAAAAATTTCTCCAAATTCTTGAGAAAACGCCTATCATTACCTATGCGTGTGAGATGTGTGGAATATCGAGGAACACATACTATAAGTGGATGAAAGAAGACGCAGAATTTGCTCAACTCGTATACGATCGTATGAGCGTTGGGATTGATAATGTAAACGATCACGCAGAA
>JAQVSG010000037.1 GCA_028700655.1 Caldisericia bacterium | reverse complement strand
GCATCAGAGTATCTTCCTTCCTCCGGAAGATAGAAGACATAAGAATTCAACGAGAATCGTCGTTTGGGGGCAACCAAGTCTTTTTTACTGATGGAAAAGGTGCCTATGGAATCTCGTTCGTTAAAATCACACTTAATAAGGGTAGAATAGTCTGAGTTCAGATCCCTAAAAAATCCAATAAAATCAGAACCAACTCCTAGTATACCAATAATGTAGTCAGAATCATGCAGATCAGAGGTTCCACTTGTATTGAAAAACAAAGATAACATACCGCTGGCTCGATATAAATCCCAGTCTTTCCAGCTTTCTACTTTAAACGACCAGTTACCTCCATCATCTTTCACGTAAACCTTTTTAATGTCAGCAGAAAACCGACTGTCTTTGGGATCGGAGATCACTTCCGTCCAACCGTCATCGTTTGCCTGCACATTGGGTACACAGATCAATCCCATACATACAATTAGGAATACAATCATTAATTTCTTTGTAAGCATCATTTCCCCCCATAGGTTCAACAAAATAAATAAACTCATCTTATAATTCCATTTTTTAACGATATATATGATACCCTTCTCTTTTAATTTTTCAATCGTTTCTTTACTTTTTGTCTTTTAGAATCAATATAATACCACTCTTGCCTCTGAATGTGTTTTGGAAATGATGTTTTTTGGTATAGTAATCTTTAAACACTTTTAACATATTTTATGGAGGGACTGCATGTCATATTCTGAACGAATCAACGATCCGGCTTTTACTCGGTATATACAAAATACTCACCGGGTTACCTGGATATTTTCTTCAATTATTGCTATTGTTGCCATTGTTGGGTTTTTTATATACGGACAAACTAGTACCGAAATGGACAATCCGCAAGCACTATATATTGGTTTTGGCATAGGGGGGATGTTTCTCGTTATTGCACTGTTTCGATCCCTTGGGTATAGAAAAGGAAAAACCTGGGATGGTGTTATAACGGGAAAAGATGTGAAAGAAAAAAGAGTAAAGAAATACACCGGGGACAATGATTATTATTGGGACGTTTACAAGGTATACAATGTGTTTGTTCAGGATGAGCAGGGAAAAAATCATACGATCCGAACCGAGAGAAACGATACGGTCTATAAGTACTACAAAGTAGGTGATAAAGTTCGTTACCATGGAGGTTTGCATACCTATGAAAAATTCGATAAATCCCACGATTCTATTGTGTTCTGTAATGCTTGTGCTACTTTAAATGATATCCAAAACGAGGTTTGTACTCGATGCAAATGTCCTTTACTAAAATAAAAATAGGACTGCCGGTGAACTACGTGTTTGTTGAAAGCATCGAAAAGAATCCATCCAGAGAAATTTCCATCTCGGCAGGGTAGAATACATATTGGATGCTATGGAATTCTATCTTGTTCTCGTAAAACTGTAGTTGCCACGTGTCTTGCTTCGTATGTCCGGTTAGCATTGTGTGAATTGCTTTTTCAATACCGGGATCGCTCAAGAATTGATTCATTTTTTCTGGTTCTGTACTAACTGTGAAGTAGCGAGAAAAAGAACCTTCTAGGTGATATGGCTTGCAGTAGCGATTCATTATTGGGTTTCGGTTGCTGATGCCCCCGACAAACCCTACTTTTTTGTGCATGGCTACGTGCAATCGCCAGGGTTGTAAATAGTAACTAGGCAGAAGCAAGCCCTCTAATGGCACTCCTTTTATTATACCTCGGAACGACCTGCCATATCCATATGCTTTGGATACGATCAATCCTTTTCGTTCAAAGAACTCGTCCATACAATGACTGGCAATTTTTAACAGTTTTCGTAAGTAAGCAAACAATGCAACAAGAAACCCAAGCCCTAGAATGCCCACACTAATAGCAGCCATTAAATTGCGCTCTTTACTACCGGGTTCTGAGACTAGACCTGGCAAAGGTATCCACAAAACAACCAACACGAGAAGGAATAGAAAGATCGGGATTCCTAGTAAAAACAATACGATTCGAATACCACCACTTCGGCACCCTATAGCCGTAGCAGCTTCTTTCTTATGCATTATTTAATCCAATTTCAGGATAGAGTTGTTCATACTTTTTGCAACTTTATCCAAAACCACCACCCGAACCTCCGCCTCCACCTCCGCCGCCGCCAGAGAAACCACCGCCTCCGCCGGAGCTGGAACTAGAGGAAGAGGAAGCCACACTCGATATCGAATGTGACATGGAAGAAATACCTGACATCGCGTTGGAGAAAGAAGCAAATTGTATGGTAGAACCTGCAAAAATGGCGGGTCCAAGAAGGGCACCACGGTCGGTGTCGGACAAGTTAGGCGTGACCACTTTCAAAACTTTTAAAACAACCGATGCAATTCCAAATACAGTTGCATATACTAAGAATCGTTCCCAAATAATGACCGAAGTGGGACCATATTCTTTTAAGTTTGAAAAATCCTTCATAAAGGAAGAAAATGCCTTCCATTTTGAATATTCGTCGGCTCCTTTTTTTGTGCGTCGTTTTAAAGCATACTGCCCAAAGAGATAAAACAACCCCACAGGCATTAAAATCATATAGGTAAAATCCATCGTGTTTAAAAAAGTAAAGGATAGAACAATGCCTCCAATAAAACCCACAAAGAGAAAAAGAACACCCAAAACGATCGCCAGGGTTGCATATTGATTGCTCTTGGCATCGAAAAATTCATATGTTTTGGTAGTATCTCGTATCATTTTTTTAAATTTTTGAAATTGTCCATAATACCAATCGTTACTAGCCCGATATTTCTTTTTTAACCCTCGCATAGTCACGCTTGTCTTTCTTTCAAAAAGCAGCTCTTCCATCAAAAAGTCTTCGTAGTCTTCCAGTGTATCTTCTTTGTTGGTAAGCCGGGTTAGTTTGTGATCCTTGGTTAAAAAATTGCCTGGAATTTCTTCATATTGAATATGTTTTCGCCGGATCAAATCCATCAGGGTGGCTTCCAAGAATCGATCCTGATAGTTTTGAAAAGAAACCAACATGCCTACAATGGCTGGTTTTAAGTCGGAAGGAGGTTCTCGATAGTAAATGGAGGCATTCGTAATTTGATGTTCTCTGCCGTATTTGTTGTACAAGAAAAAATAGAGTAGTATAAAGAAAATCGCGAGTCCAACCATGAGCCATTTAAGGATGGTGGCAATCCATATCATTTTCTTAGCAGATTGTCTTTCGGCATTCGCTTCATTGGCCCAGACAGTTTCTTCCTGAAGAACTCTTTCGTAGATAGTGCCCTCTTTTTTGGGGGCTGTAAAATAGGAAGAAGGCAACAACACCCGTGTCTCCACAAAAGTATTGGCAGCTAAATTCTCAACATGCAAAAAGGCACTCGTTTCATCCGATTTGTTGAAATTTCCCCACAAAGGTCCATGACCCCAAATAAAATAGTTTTCTAGAGGAACAGGGTCTTGCCATTGAACAACAGCACTAAAGTCTTGTACAGCAAAGTCCCAGCCATCTCCTTGTAGCATCCAATAAAACTCCCCGTAGTCTTGGTATACACTGACGACATCTTTGATTTCATATCGGATCGTAAAAGTACGGGTTTCATCCAATGCAAAAAAATAAAAATCAATACGGATGGAACTCCCTGTATCAGAAAGGGTGAAGGTGCCTTGATTACGACTTGAGATCGATTCGTATTGGTAGTATTGATCCCCTTCTGCAACCGAGACATTTTGGATCGTACCAAAACCTTTTTTAGGAATCTCGTAGAAGCCAAATGTAAAATCACCATCAAACTCAATGGTTCTGTTCTCCTGCACGTAGGCTGAGCCATCTGGTCGTATCGTAACAACCATATCAACGGAAGGGATTCGAACCGTCTTGGCTATAGTACTGGGCACCATCCACATAGACATTGAAAAAGTAAACGCAAGGAAAAACAACGCTATTTTTTTCATGGCTCCTCCTATGAAGGGGAATTTATTTCTATTGTACACAAAATTTTCCATCTTTGGATACGGAACTGATTTTCTTGTGTTTCGGCATTCAAACTCTATACTTTTTTTATTGAAAAACTCGATGAAACACTTAGAAAGAAAGGTTGCAGCATGAAACCATTTGGTCTTATTGGTGGTACTTCGTGGCATTCTACAATGGAATACTATCGAATCATCCATCAACAGATTAATAAACACTTTGGAAACAATACCAACCCCCTTCTCTACATGGTAAGTCTTAATCAAAATGAGATCCATCAATTGCAAAATGATCAAAAATGGGATACGATTGCCTCGATTGTTTTAGACAATGCACAAAAACTGGAACAGATGGGAGCTCTCGGAATAGCACTGTGTGCAAATACTCCACACAAAGTCATTCCCTCCATTCAAAATGCGTTGCATACCCCCTTTATTCATATTGCGGATGCGATGGGAATTGCTATTCAAGAAAAAGGATGGACAAAGATAGGGTTGGTAGGAACCCGTTTTACAATGGAAGATGATTTTATAAAAGGGAACCTTCTTCGTGGTTATCAGATTGAATGTATCGTTCCAACAGATTCTGAGCAACAATGGATCCAGCAAAAAATAGTAGAGGAGTTCTCGGTAGGAATTTTCTCAAATTCAACACGTGCACTTTTTTTAGAAAGCTTTCAATCTCTCAATGAAAGAGGTGCTCAGGCAATAATAATGGGGTGCACAGAGATTCCTTTGCTGTTTCAAAATGAGACAATCCCTCTTCCCACCATTGATTCAATGCAGTGTCATTGCGATCGAATCGTACACTTTATTTTGTCAGAGTAACGTTTCTTCATTATTTCATATTGACATTCATCAATATGTTGGTACTCTTTCATACATTGATATGTATCGATATATTCTTTTAATATGTGGTGAAATATGACAGAACATGAAGAAATTGTCCTTTTTTCGAAAGCCTTACAAGATGAAAACCGTTTGCAAATACTAGAGATGCTTCAAAGTGGTGAAAAATGTGCCTGTAAGCTTCTAGAAAATTTGTGTATCGAACAATCCACTTTATCTCATCACATGAAAATTCTATGCAAATGCGGATTGGTTCACTGGAAAAAAGTAGGGAAATGGATGCATTACTCGATTAACAACGAAGGAACTAAAAGAGCTATGATTCTTTTTCAGAAACTAACCCATGTTTTAAACCCCCTGCAACCCACCTCTTCTCCAACAAAATCCTTTACAACGTGTGGGTGTGAAAAACAAGAAAGGCCTCTCCTATGATGTCAATACTACGATGGATAGGTGTTTTTATTCAAGATCAAGTACTTGGTATGAAATGGCTTCATCAACTTGTAGAAACTATGCTAGAGCGTGTTGGTATTGATACCGCATCGATGATTGGGGGAAGTTTACACTTTTTCATATACGATGTGATAAAAATTTTTACACTGTTATCCGTGCTCATTTTTACCATCTCCTACATTCAAAGTTTTTTCCCTCCAGAACGAACCCGAAGAATTCTCGGTCGATTCCAAGGAATTACAGCCAATACACTTGCCGCTCTTCTAGGCACCGTAACTCCTTTTTGTTCTTGTTCTTCCATTCCTCTATTTATTGGTTTTACAAGTGCAGGACTTCCCCTTGGTGTAACGTTTTCGTTTTTGATATCCTCGCCTCTAGTAGACCTAGGATCTTTGATTCTATTAACTAGTATCTTTGGAGGCTCAATTGCTATTGCTTATGTTGTGGTTGGGCTTGTTTTAGCCATTATCGGTGGTACTGTCATTGAAAAACTGCGTTTGGGGCATCACATTGAACAATTTGTTATGGATATTCCTTTTGCAGATCATGAAACTTCTATTCCCACAAAAAGAGAACGTTTGCTCTACGCTAAAGAGCAAATGGTAGCAACCGTAAAAAAGGTAACCCTATACATTTTCATTGGCGTTGGCATTGGTGCTTTTATCCATAATGTCATTCCAGAAACCTTTATACAAAGTGTTCTTGGTACAAACAACGCTTTTTCAGTGGTGATTGCAACTCTTCTTGGCATTCCTATGTATGCTGATATTTTTGGAACCATTCCCATTGCTGAGGCCTTGTATGCAAAGGGAGTTGGACTCGGAACGATTCTTTCTTTCATGATGGCAGTAACGGCCCTTTCGCTACCCTCGTTGATTATGCTGCGGAAAGTCGTTAAACCCAAGCTTCTGACTCTTTTCATCTTCATTATAACAATAGGGATCATCATTATTGGATACTTATTTAATGCTTTGCAGTTTCTTTTTGTGTAGTTCAAAATATTTACGGTAGGACCATCTAGAAGAATTCTAAGGAGAGTTCTATGAGTACATTATTCACGACCATGCAACAATGGATTGCTGGATCTCTTTTTATTTCGATAGCAGGATCGTTTATATGGGGTATTCTAAGTATCGTTCTAAGCCCTTGCCATCTTGCAACAATTCCCCTCGTAATAGGATTTATTACATCGATGGAGAATCAAACCACAAAGAAAGCCTTCTTATCCTCTCTTCTTTTCTCCATGGGGATATTCGTCTCTATTGTTTTGATTGGTATCATTACCCTATCATTGGGACGTATTGCAGGGGATGTGGGAAGTTGGGGAGACTATTTGATTGGTGGACTACTACTTCTTTTTGGACTGAATCTGACCGGGATAATATCTCTTGGAAACTGGAGTGGAGCTTCTATATCAACTAGCAAATTCAAACCAACACCATTGCGAATCTTTATTTTTGGTTTTTTGCTTGGTGTCGGACTAGGACCTTGTACGTTTGCTTTTATGGCTCCTATTTTAGTGGTTGTGTTTGAAGCTGCGCAAACCAATCTTACTCAAGCTATTCTCATTCTTCTTTTCTTTACTATTGGTCATGTTGGGGTTATCGTTCTAGCTGGTACATTTGCCGGTGCTGTGCAAAAGTATTTGAGATGGTCCGAATCGTCCAAAGGGATTAAAATTGTTAAAATAATTTGTGGACTTCTCGTTGTTGCAGCGGGTGTTCATATGATTTTTAAAGCGTAATATTGTATCGAAAGGTGGTCTGTATGAAACGTACAAAAAATTGGTCATTGCCTCTATCGATCTGTTTAGTTCTCCTATTTTTCAGCATCACAAGTGTGTCATTCTGTAGTTGTGGGAATTCAAACAAGGAGATACCCACATCGAAAAAGTCATCGGTTTCCAACTCGGACATTATTGGAGCAAAAGCATCCATAACAGAAGATGACCCAACGTCCAATGCACTATCCTCTGAGTATCTACCCATTTTGCAGGAACTGGTGGAAATGGATGATAAACCCATCCTCATTGATCTGGGTTCAACATCCTGCGTTCCATGCATTGAAATGAAACCAATTTTGGAAGACTTTCAAAAGAATTATGCAGACGATTTTCATACAATTTTTATCGATGTACATGAAAACCCTGATTTATCCAGAGAATTTGGAGTTCAATTCATTCCTACACAAATTTTCTTTGACAACGAAGGGAATGAGAAGTATCGACACGTAGGTTTTTTCTCCAAAGAAGAAATGTTATCGGTTTTAGCAATGAATGGATGTGATGTACGAGATAAGTAGTCTCATGCCCAAATCACTCGTCGTTTAGGAGATGGTTTTATCGGCCTCTTCAATGCTTTGAAGACGTTTTAAAATCTTTGTAAAGATTTTGTTTTGAAAAGCTTGTACCCATAAACCATCTCTAAAACGTTCTCCACGTATAATGTGAGTAAGAAGAATTTTAATATCGCCATAGTCTGCTTTTTCGATCATTTCATCAATGTTTTCATGAACCGTTCCCAGTTTTGAAACGCTTAGAGAATAATCTTCATCAATAAGGCCAGCATCGTAGGTAGCATCAATGAATTCTTTAAAACGCTTTGTATATACTGGATACGCATCTGTACAGCAGTGCGTTGCATGCAATCCACATCCTCCGCCCCATGTACAGATATCCTTTTCAGTAGCATTCTCAAAAAAAGGTATAAATGCAAATAATGGTTCCATCGATTTCATGTTCACCTCTCGTATAGTAATTCTCATCACTATTTTGACGAATCTTCCAAAAAAGGCAACAAAATTACTAAAAATACATGAAATTTTATCAAAAAAAAATAATGCTATTCTGTTATGGTTACAAATTTACTACAATATAGTATGGTCCTTTTTTTCTGATTGGAGGGTATCATGTGTAGTCATCCTGTAGTGGATACAAAAAAAGAACACAATTCGACGTTGCAACGACCATATTATCCATATTCCTTGATGGCGCGTTTTTTTATACGTACTATGGATATGATAACCGGAAAAAAAACGACTCTCTCCAAGCTTAAGCTACTAGAACTGCTTGCTAGTATCCCCTACCGAGAATGGGAAAGACGTCAATATGCAAACTGTACAAAACGATTTAAAGATCCCTATTGCGTCGAAAAGTGCAAACGGATTATTCAGTGGTGCCGTATCGCACAAGACAATGAATATGGGCACTTGCAGATGATTGAAGAAAAAACAAAGGAAGACCATGAAAAAGATGCATGGTACTTATCGTACTGGATACGAACTTTTATAATATGGACCTATATGCATTTTTCCAAATACTCAGCCTACTTCAATTTACCGTGGGCGATTTTCTTCAATGCTCAGTTTGAAGATCACGCAGAGCATTGCTACGCCTCTTTTATCAAAGAACACCCTTCTTGGGAAAACCAACCCATACAGAGTAAGGTAGTGTTAGGGTATGGTCATTTTGACAACTGGGCAGACGTTTTCCGGCGCATCTGTCTAGATGAACGGGACCATCGGAATATCAGCTTTCATTATGGTGGTAGAGCAGAGTATGTGGAAGAATACCCGGGCATGCCCGATATTGTTTAAACCATTACCCATTTTTCAGTTCTTTTTCTATCAAAGATTCCAATAATTTCCACTCCTTATTCATTTTTGCAAAGACTTTTTGTAGAATTTTTGGATCTTTGTCATAGTTCGCCTCTATAATTGACCCTAACCGTGCCAATTCATTGTAGCTTATCATAGAGGCGGCACCTTTAATGGAATGAGCAGCTCGTTTAATTTTCTCGGGATTCTTTTGTGCAATTGCTTCTTGTAAGAGCAAAAGTCGTTGCGGAATATTTTTCGATATTTCCAAAGAATATTGATACATTTGAGCATTGTTGCCAATGCGAGAAAGAAGTTCTTCTTTGTCAAAATGTTTTTGCGCATGAGGCATCCATTGTTCGATAGAAGAATCCTCGTCTTCTTTGTTGGGGGTAGCAAAAAGATATTTTCGTAGGATAGAGTGAAGCAAATCAATGTGAATTGGTTTGGGTAGAAAATCATCCATCCCTGCTCCAAGACAACGTTCTTTTTCTTCGGATAAGGCTCCTGCTGTTAGAGCAACAATGGGAATGTGCTTGTTTTGATCCAATTCCCAATTTCGGATCTTACGAGTGGCATCCAGTCCATCCATTATGGGCATTTGTACATCCATAAAAACCATGTCTACAGATTGTTTTTGTACCAATTGTACGGCTTCTCGTCCATCTTTTGCTTCCAAAATAATAGAATGTGGTAAAATATCTACCACCAGGGCTTTGGCAAGCATCATGTTCATGTCAACATCTTCTGCAATAACGATAGTAAATTTCTTTGCTTCTTCTTGGGATTGCAGTTCTTCTTGATCCGTTTTGGGTTTCTGTTGATCGCTCAAAGGTCTTTTATGATGGATGTGTTGCAAATATTGAAATAAATCTGACGATTTTACAGGCTTAACCAAGAAATAGTCTACTTCTAACTTTTTAGATTCCTCGCGTAAATCATGATTATCGGAGGAGCTATGAAGCATGATAATGGGAGATTTACGAGATATTTGTGGATCGTTTTTAATCTTTCGAATGGTTTCAAGTCCATCCATGTAAGGCATATGATAGTCCATGATGATCACGTCGAAAGGTTGGCTGTTTGCCAAAATACGCAAGCACTCAATGCCATTGTCACAGCCAACAAATTCAATGCCCCAGTAGTCCAGTGTGTCTTTCAAAATGAGTCGATTATGATCGTTGTCGTCAACAACCAAAACTCTTTTTACCTCAATTTTCTCTACGGATTCTTCTATATCTCTTTGGGAGAAAGGAAGTGACAAACTAAAGAAGAATGTACTGCCTTTCCCTGGTGAACTTGTTAGTTCTATTCTCCCTCCCATTTTTTCAACCAGTAGACTTGAAATCACCAACCCCAAGCCTGTTCCTCCATATTTCCTTGTAGTGGAGCTGTCTCCTTGAGAAAAGGATTGAAATAGCTTTTTTTCTTGTTCTTCCGATATTCCAATTCCTGTATCGCGAACGGAAAAAGAATACTCCCCGATTCCTGATGAAAGCTTTGCAAAAGACACTTTTAACTCGATTTCTCCTTGGTCTGTAAATTTTATTGCATTGCTCAAAAGATTCATTAACACTTGTTTTAATCGCACAGGGTCAAGGGTAGCATAGCGAGGAATCGATAGGGGAAGATTCATTAAGAGTTCCAGGTTTTTTTGTGAAGCATGGTATTTGATAATATCGACCGTTTCTTCCATCAATTGAACAATGTCAGTTTCAACTGTATCCAATTCAAGCTTTCCGGCTTCAATTTTGGAAAAATCCAATATATCGTTGATAATTCCCAGCAACACTTTGCCCGATGTATTGGCATTCTCTGCGTATTGTTTTTGGGCCAAATTTAGGGGAGTTTTTAATAGAAGGTCTGTAAAACCAATCACACCGTTTAGTGGCGTTCGAATTTCGTGACTCATGTTGGCTAAAAATTCCGATTTAGCTTTGCTCGCTTGAATAGCTTTTTCTTTCGATTGGATCAGTTCAGCTTCCGTTTTTTTAAGCACGGTGATGTCTCGTACCATGCCAATCACTCGTTGGTGATCTGCAACCGTTAAACGTGCTTCATAATCGCGAATTTCATCATGAATGGGCAACTGGTATTGAATGGGTTCTACTGGTTTTCCATCCAACACATCACGAATTCCAAATGTTATAGTCTCTGCTAATCCTTTGGGTAATACCTCTGCTATGGGTTTTCCAATAAAATGCTCTCGGGGCAAGTACAAGCTTTCTAAATGTCCAGATTTTACGTCCATAAACACACCGTTGTGATCTAAGACAAACATTAGATCAGGAATGGCGTGCAACAACGATTCAATATACGCCTTTTTTTCAGAAATAGCTTTTTGGGCTTCTTTTCGTCCCGTTATATCGCTATGCGACCCTGCCATACGGTGGGGTTTTCCATCCGTCGTTCGCAAGGCTTCACCTTTGGCCAAAATCCAACGCAGCGAACCATCTTTATGCTTCATTCGGAATTCAATAGAATACTTTTCTATGGTTCCTTGAAGATATTTTTGAACATATCGTTCCACTCTCTCACGGTCCTCTTCGTAAATCAAGTTGGTAAAAGTCTCCATTTGGTTGGGTAGTTCGTCATCTTGATATCCCAACATATTCTTCCATCGTTTGGATAAAAACAGTGAATTCGTACGCAGATTCCAGTCCCATATACCATCGTTGGTTCCATTGATGGCGATTTCAAACTGCTGCTTGGATTCTTCCAATTCTGTTAGTGCATTTTTGTGACAAGTAAGATCTGTAAACAGTAGATTGCAATACTCAGGGGATATAAATTGAATATGAAGACGAAAACATCGATTGTCAACTTGAAATTCTTTCTCAATATTAACGGTGTTTCTGGGTGGTTCTTGGAAGATTTGAAAACAATCCACTCCATTGTTTTCTATGCCTGGCAAGACGTCACGGATGGTCTTTCCAATGAGTTGATCGTGGGTACGCTGGGCCAATTGTTCAAAGGCTTTATTAGCCTCTATAATAACACAATGAGAAAAACGATTTTTTTTGTCTTTGTGAATTTTGCAATGAATGTACCCGAAAGGAGCAGACTCGATAATTTCTTTATAATGATCTTCTAGCATAAGAAAATCCTTTTTGTGGTACCCTTGTACCACTTGTAATGGTATGCAGTCCTGCTTTTAGGTAAAAGGAACTCCGTTCCCGTCGTGGGTTACCTGGATGATATCGACAATAGCCCATATGAAAGTAATCAGAGCACCAATACCAAACAACCACCCTAACAAAAGGGTAATCAACAATTGCTTAATCCCTGTGTTGGTATGACCTGCATAAAAATTATGGACACCAAAACAACCTAGAAACAAAGCTAGTAATACATAGATCACACGTTCTTTGGGAGGATAGGGATATACAGTTTGTTGAGAATATTGCTTTGTACCACAATAAGGACAGAATATATCTTTCTTTTGGATGGGGTTTCCGCAGGAAGCACAGTATCTTTCATTTTTCCCCAAGTTCTCATTGTCAAAGTTTTCATATTCTTGCGGCATTTGTCTCTCCTCTCAATTATAACACGCAAACCTACATTCATTGTTCTTTATCCCTACTATCATATCACAAAAAGACATCTCTTAAAGAGTTTGGCAGAATTCTTCCTGAATCAAATCGTTATGTTGCTATGTGGGAGGAAAAATAAGAGCTTGCTTCCTTCATCAGTTGGGATATAGGAAGTTGTTGGGGACATTTGGATTCACATTCCTGGCAATGAATACAGGAAGAAGCGTTGCCTTCGGAAGGTATATGCTGATATTGTTCCAAAGCAGAAGAAGGATCGGTAAAACGAA
>JAQVSG010000120.1 GCA_028700655.1 Caldisericia bacterium | reverse complement strand
CTTTTACTATAGATCATATTGATCACATTGCCTATTTGGCAAACTGTTTTCCAGAACAATCCAAACTAAACGTCCTCAATATTATTTATGTAGGAAGTAAACAGTTAGGTTTGGAAAGGGTGCCCATGGAACACAGGCTCTTCAATCCTTTGGTTTGATTGTAAAGGAGCCAGATCCAGATTTGTACTCCTTATCGGAAGAAGTCGGTTGGGTACGAATACCAACACATTCCCAGATAAAACCAAGGGAGACCCTTCATTTCATTCTAAATCATGCGTGTGCTACGGCATCCTGCTACCGACATTTACAGGTTGTTGATAAGAACGGCAAGCTTATCGATATCTAGGATTTAGCTACTGGCATTCCGTAAAAATGTCCATTCTTGCAGTTTACTTTTGTATGAGTGGAAGAAATTTGACTAATTTACGAATAAGAGAAGTGGTAAAATTAAAAAGGGATTTAGTAAAAAACTAAATCCCTTTGTTTTTAAAGAAAAGTTCATTCTCAAAAATTATTATACTTTTTTTTTCTGAATTGTGCAACACTTCTTGGATTTGTTTCATGAAAAAAAAGTTATTGTATTCTAAAAAGGTCTAAAAGCTTTTTCCACAAAGTTTTTTGGCCACTCTTTTCTGAATGAATTGGAACGGGTTTTGGGGCGGATAAAATCAGGCAAGAAAAGTGCTAAGAATAAATCTTGACCAACTATTGATCTCGTGTTTAACTTGTTTCGTAGTTCAAAAACTTTTCATTTTTTGTATATAAGTAAGCAACTTAAAAACACTATATTTAAACCCGTGAAATTCGACGGGTTTAAATTTAAAGAACAAATCGTTCGTTAGAAATATCTCTTCGTCCTAAGGCATCGGCTATATTGATTCTGATCTTTGGGAGGTTGCAATCAGATAAGGAGCACTGGCAATAAAAAAAAGAGGGATTTAAAAGTAAATTAAATCCCTCCTATTTAGAATCAAAGTACTCTTTTATACCACTTTGATCTGAAATTTACAATCTTTTCTTCGACAAAATGAATGAAGTATTTTCATGCCAAAGAATGTAAAATTGCGACAGAGCAAATTTGTAGGGATGATGATTCTTGTTTTTAGGCGATGTCATGTAATAGAAAAATTGTATGAGTGGTTGCTATATTCGTCTCTTAATCAAGACTATTCACAAGATCTTCAGTAAAAAGTGGATCTCCTGGTTGACAATCATTTTGAAGCAAGACATGCTGAAAAGACAATTTTCCGTCTTGTTGGTTGAAAATAAGGTACGTTGCATTGGGATAGTTTGGCATTACCCAATTGTCTTGAGTAATATACATCCCTCCGACAAGCCGTATTTTCTCGGGAGAATCCGAAAGAAATTCGTAATTCATCTGGTAAATAACAAGTTTCATTTCCTTTAAATCTTCGTATGTGTAGGAATACGTAAGGTTTTTCAAACGCCATTCCACATAATTGTACGCAGGAAACATCAGCTTGTTTTCTGTAAAGGATTCTGTAACGATTTGTTTTGCAATGTCCAATACATTCTCGGGAATATTAGTATTGTCTATCATTGAATCATCAATATGTTCATTATCACTTGTTTCTATGCTGCTTGTAAAAGGAGGCTTGTCAATTTGTGCAATAGATGAATCTTTTTGATTACATCCTAACAACCCGATCGTAAAAAAAGCAATCAAAAGTGCAATCATAAAGACAGAATTAAACTTCCATGTATTCAATGTGTACTTCCTTTCTTCTTCCTCAAATTCAAGTACATAGGTTGCTCTTGTTTAATGCTTATGGGTTTCATCCTGAATGCCAAATAGTATCCTACGGTTACAAGAAAAATGTCAATACAAATTCTGAACAACACATCCGTTAGGTAATTAGAAAACAGGATCGGCATAAAAAGAAGAAACGCAGACCAATTTACGCCAAAAATGCCAAATGCAAAGCATATCGTCTTCTGTTTTAAAGGAATATTCTCATGAAAAGGGTTGACAATAACGGATATAAAGCCAATGCTTGCACCCATAAGTACTGTCCAACAAAACGTTAGAAGAGGACGAGATTGAGTTCCTGTTTGAATGATACCACTAAAATAGGCAATATATCTACCAAGTAAAAAAATAATAGCGATCGTAACGATTCTAAGGGTTTTTATATAATTATTTCTGTATGGATCGTATGTAGACTTTTCATTTTTCTCCATCAGGCCACTTATTAGGATGGACATTAAAAAAATGGGAATTGCATCACTAAGTCCAATAACAAATTCGTTCAGGATAGGATTTCCAAAAATCGATACTCCCTCCATCATTCCAAGTAACCACAGAATTCCTACAGAAAAACCATATCGCAGTCCTTTTTTAAAACCTACCCCATAGAGTACACTTTGGTTTTTCCAGAATACAATGGCAGAGCTCGAGAAGGAAAGAATGGCCCAAAGTATTGCCGACAATTCTGTTCCCAGCAAAATTGCAATATAGCTGTAGTTCGGCGCATCAGGCATAGAACTGTATGCGCTTGTCATGATGTGAAGACCGATATCGAGAAAAATACAGATCACGACAGCACAAACAATTTTTATAAAAGGGGTCTTTTTCATAGGATAGTAAAACTCTTCTTACATAAATATCTCAAAACCATCTCATACAATACCCAGCCTTTTGTATAAGGCTGTACGCTAATCTTTACTAAACAAGTCATGAGAATACCTTTTTTGTCGTATGGTAACACATCTTGTATTTACTATAGTATATTTTTGAAGTGTGTCTACTTTTTTGAAACTATCCATCCATGTAAATTACTAAAGTATTTATATGTGAAGGTAGTATTAACAGATCCATATTGATCTTGATATAGTATTGCAAGGGGTTGGAAGAATCGAAAGAGTCTTCAAGATTGATTTATTAAAAAAAAAGGGGTTCAGAAATAAACTGAACCCCTAAGGAAATTTAAAAATGTAAATTAATTATACCACTTCTACAAGCAAAGTGGAAATTTTTCTTCGTCCTAAAGCATCGGTGATCTCGATTTTGATCGTCATGGACCCTCGTGATTCGAAGTTATGGGAACGTTTTAACTCTGCCCCATGATCCACATTTACGATATCTTCTAAAGAAGAACCATCGCCCCAATTAATTCTGACATGATAAGGGGCAGATCCCCCATGAAC
>JAQVSG010000036.1 GCA_028700655.1 Caldisericia bacterium | reverse complement strand
CTACTATCATATCACAAAAAGACATCTCTTAAAGAGTTTGGCAGAATTCTTCCTGAATCAAATCGTTATGTTGCTATGTGGGAGGAAAAATAAGAGCTCGCTTCCTTCATCAGTTGGGATATAGGAAGTTGTTGGGGACATTTGGATTCACATTCCTGGCAATGAATACAGGAAGAAGCGTTGCCTTCTGAAGGTATATGCTGATATTGTTCCAAAGCAGAAGAAGGATCGGTAAAACGAAACGCTTCATTCCACAGTGAAAAGACGGTAGGAATTTTCACACCGTGTGGTCATGGCATACAATAAGAACAAGAAGTACAACGCACTCTCGTACGTTTTTCCAATATCTCTTTGACGTATTGAATCGCTTCCATTTCTTTTTTCTGTAAAGAAGATGGAAGAACATTGGAAGCAATCCTACAATTCTCCTCCACTTGGTCCATTTGATTCATACCACTTAGTAGGGTAGAGGCACCTTCGTGATTCCATACCCATCGTAGAGCCCATTCAGCAGGTGTCCAATCGGGATGAACTTGATGCAAACTCTCAAGTGCTTCTTGTGGCAATTGGGTGGCTAACTTTCCCCCCAGCAGAGGTTCCATGGAAACAACTCGGATTCCTTTTTCAATAGCGTCAAGGTATCCTTGAAAGCCTGCTTGATAGTCTGTATCGTGATAATTGAACAATATCTGACAAAAATCCCAAGGGTAGGCATTCAAAATAGTTTTGTAAACGGGGTATTGGTCATGAAATGAAAATCCAATCGACCGAACCTTCCCCGATTGTTTAATTCGATCTAGAAATTCAAAAATCCCTAACTGAACAACCTGATTCCAAGTTTTTTGAGTTAAACTATGCACCAAATAGTAGTCGATATAGTCAGTCTGCAGGCGTTGCAATTGTTCATTTAAAAACGATTCCATATCAGCTGTTTTTTCTACTTTCCATGCAGGAAGCTTCGTTGCAAGGAAGACATTTTGTCGTTGCGAAGGACGAAACTGCTTTCCAAGAATACTTTCGCTCATACCACCAAGGTATGTGTAAGCAGTATCATAATAGTTTACACCTTGCTCCAAAGCATAATGAATCAACCGATTCACCAATTTCTCGTCGACGGGTGTAGTGCTGTCCATAAAATTAAGCGAACCATCGATTCGATAGAATCGCATACAACCAAAGCCTAGAATGGAAACGGGAGGCATGTTCTTATCCAATTGTCGGTATTGCATGATTTCTCCTTCTTGATGCTATGTCAATCATGATGACCTAATGAATACAACGATTGTAGCAATCCAACAAAATTAGCTACTATCAGTGTTTATAGCATAAACCATTTGGATTTCAACGTGTGGCATTTTTTTTGTTTTCAGTGGAACGAATCCTTGGGCAATGATGTATACTTTTAGTATGTAGTGTTACATCTCCTTTTTTTTTGACGATTTCAGAAAGGAATGGTACATGGACAGAATAAGTACGCGTAGAATGTTTTCGGGGTATCTTTCTGGTGCCAAAGAATTGATGTCACATAAAAACATTCTTAACAAAATTAATGTTTTCCCTGTTCCAGATAGTGATACTGGCACCAATCTTTTTTCAACGATGAAATCGGTTTTGCAAGATGCTTCTTATCACGAATCCACACAAATTACACTACATTCTATTGCTGAATCTGCCCTTAAGGGAGCACGAGGAAACTCTGGAATAATTTTTGCTCAATATTTATATGGATTAAGCATGGAAACAGCCAATGAGGCGTATTTAACACTCCAAAATTTTGTCGTAGCCAATCAGAAAGCAGTGAAATACGCTTTTGACGCAGTTGCTCAACCTGTTCATGGAACGATTCTCACGGTCATCCAAAAATGGGCAGAATCCCTTCAATCATGGCATAAAACTTCTTCGGACTTCGAAGAAGTCCTTATAAGGGCACATATAGACTTAGAAAATGCAGTATCTCAAACCACCAAGCAACTAAAAGTTCTCAAACAAAACCATGTAGTAGATTCGGGTGCTAAAGGATTTGCACTCTTTATTAAAGGATTCATCGATCACCTTCAATCTGGTAAAGAAGAAATACCTTTTGTTGATGACTATTCTTTTGAAGAAGATCCAGTGATAGAGACGCCCCTTCATCACTTTCAAGAAATCACTTTTCGGTATTGCAGCGAAGCAATCATTGAAGGTGCAAATCTATGTTTGCAAACCGTAAGAAAAGACTGTGCCAATCTAGGTGATTCGTTAATTGTAGCAGGTGGGACACATAAAATTCATGCACATATCCACACCAATGAACCTCAAGTATTCTTCAAACAAATGTCACACTATGGCAAAATTTCCTACCAAAAAATCGATGATATGAAAATGCAGATGAACGTTGCAACCCACCAGAAATATCCTATTGCACTCGTCACGGATACCATAGCAGATATCCCCCAATCTTTTATTGATGACCATCAGATCCATGTCATTCCACTTCATGTATTCTTAGGAGAAGAGAATTACATAGATCGATTCAGTATCAGAACCAATCAAATTTTGGATTATATGGATCAGAATAGTGTCTTACCAACTTCTGCGCAGCCAGACTACAAAGACATCGAAAATACATTTCGTTTTTTGTCGACGTACTATTCTTCCATTCTTGTACTCACTGTTTCTTCCAAACTAAGTGGTACCCACTCCATTATTTCTACTGTAGCGAAGGACATATCAAGCAATACTTTACAAATCCACGTCATGGATTCAAAATTAAACGCAGCTGCTCAAGGGCTTATGGTCATGAAGTGTGTTGATTATCTTCAAAAAGGGCTTTCCATAGACCAAATCAAAGAAAAAATCCAAAATCATATCCAAAGAACCAAAATTTTGGTACATGTTAAAAGCATTGACAATATGATTAAATCGGGTCGATTAAGTCATCGTATGGGATCCATTGCCAAAGCATTCCACTTGCGGCCGATTGTGACTCTAGATGCGGATGGAAAAGGCACTCTGGATGGTATTGCGTTTAAAGATAAGCAAAGTCAGAAAAAAATCCTGCGACATGTTCAAAAAACAATGAAAAATTTTACGATTGAAGACTATGCCGTAGTGCACGCTAACAACCTTGTGGAAGCACAAAATATGGCTCTGGAACTGGAAAAACTAGTAGGAAAACCTCCTTTATTTATTGAAGAAATTTCTCCCATAACGGCCATCTCAGCGGGTGATGGAGCAGTTGCTGTATCCTATACCTGGAATGAAACCAAGGAGTCTACACAATGATTTTTTATCAAGTTGGCTTTCTTCTTTTTCTTTTCTTCTTTTTACTATTCGTTCTAGGACAAATTCTGCACAACAATTCTATTGTGGATGTTGGCTGGGGAACAGGATTTGTCCTTATCGCTCTATACACTTATTTTTTACTACCCGAACCGTCCTTTAAAAATACAATCGCTGTTCTATTAGTAGGACTGTGGGGTCTGCGTTTGGCTTTCCATGTTGCGAAACGAAACTGGAAAAAACCCGAAGACTACCGATATGCTGCCATGCGTGAGCGATGGGGCACAAAATATGTTTCACTGAAAGCTTTCTTCAAAGTTTACATGACCCAAATGATTCTTATGTATATCATTGCATTACCTATCATTAGCATTAATTCTTCAACCTATCCCAGTCTTCAAACCATGGATATTATTGGAATGTTTGTCTGGCTTATTGGGTATTTCTTTGAAGTGGTTGGCGACAAGCAATTGGCTACTTTCATCTCACAGCCCAAAAACAAAGGCAAATTAATGACCCAAGGTTTATGGAGCACTACTCGTCACCCCAATTACTTTGGTGAAGCCACTATGTGGTGGGGTCTGTTTCTTCTTTCTCTTCATTCGACATATGCGTTTATCACCCTATTGAGTCCTGTTACCATTACATTTCTTTTATTGTTTGTTTCGGGGGTTCCACTACTGGAAAAAAAGTACAAAGATCGTCCCGATTTTATGGAATACAAAAAACGTACTAGTATCTTTATTCCTTGGTTTCCCAAAAGATAGAAAGGGGTTTTTGATGGCTTTGATTTTTAAATCCTATATCGCAAGCTTTGTTATTTTTCTTGGTATTGACATGATTTGGCTTGGTTGGATAGCAAAAAATTTGTATTCATCTGCCATAGGACATTTAATGGGTTCAAAAGTTTTATGGGGACCAGCTTTCATTTTTTATGCTATTTTTGTAGTGGGTATCCTCTTTTTTGTGGTATTTCCAGCAATCCAAAAAAACAACTGGTTGTATGCTCTTGGTGCTGGTGCTTTTTTTGGTTTTGTAACGTATGCAACGTACGATCTAACCAATTTGGCTACACTCAAAGATTGGCCTGTGATGGTAACTATCATTGATCTATGTTGGGGGTCTTTTCTAAGTGCTTCTGTTTCGGTCCTGAGCTATTTCACCATCACCCGATTCTTTCTTCCCTAAATGTTGTTGTGACAAAAAGATTGACTCGTCTTCAAAAGGAATAGAATACGTGCAAGTGGCAGTTTTGTCCTTCCATTTCATCTTTAGGGTATAATAGCCTGTTTCAATGGGGCGATTGTAGTAAAAAGCAATCAAAACTGTATTATTGGGATTCTCCTTCAGGATTTCTGTGTAAACACATCCATACACACCCAAATTGATTTCAATTTGATCATGTATATGTGGGATTTGTTCAGGATGAAAAACCATCTTTACCATAAAATCAACAGTAGACGTTTCATGTGGAGGGTCTATGATGACATAAACTCTAGGATAGGGCATTTGGAGTATTGAAAAAGGTTGCGATAGAAATAATTCTCCCTCTAAACCGTTGGCAACCTCAACAACAATGGTGCCTGATTTTGAGGGATTGACTATATAAAGTTCTTTACAAAATACAATGCGAATCTTTTCTCCCTCATGAATAGGGGTAGCAGGATATAGGCTAAATGTATGGTCATCCAGAGATATTTGATCTGGTTTTTCTCCATTCATCTGAATATCTTCTAACCGGATTGTATGGGGCATATATACTTCTTGTGCAAAGCGGACAAGAATAGGGTTTTCAAGATCAAACTTTCCTTTTCCTGCAATACACTCAACAAGATATACACTGTTCATGTCTGTATAGGGATTACTTAGATACAATCGAGCTTTCCCTGGATCTAGTGCAATCACTTGTATTGGAGCAGATGTTTTCCACTGAGGAGAGGATTCTGTACGAATTGAAAAGGCAATATCTCCGCTATTTGCAGGAGTTACAATCCCCGCTTCTGGACTAAAATGAATCGTGAGTGTATTCCATTGTTCCGTAGTACGGTCTAGTTCAAATGGAAGGGAAAACCGAATCCAAATGGATGTATCATCACACATTGTAATGATTGGAAGTCCTTGTAGGATTCTACAACCTGTCGAGTATACAGCTCCTTCAAAGTAAATTGCATCCGTAATTTGGATCAATCGATCTTGTCGTTCTTTTCCCTCCAGTGGTAGCGGCGGTTGAAACTGAGTGCCCGGAGGGAAGCAAATCTCCATCCAGTCATGGATATCATGAAAATTTGGCACTTTGTATTCAAAGCTATAATGCACTGGCTCATTAGCATGAGGAGGAGATATCTTTGCTAGGAGTGAAGACAGCCTGATAGGAGGTAAAGCAGTCGAAAATTCCATGGCATGAGTGTTGGATAAAAAGATGAAACAGAAAATCACCAAAATAATCACGAAAAACCGAAGCATTCTCATATTTTTCTCCTTATGCAAAAACATCCCACAAAGTTCAGTTCACATAGTTACATCATACATGAAAAAAAGAAATACAAGTTACAAAAGTAACTTTGGCGGTTTTTTGACTGAAAAATACGGTGGTGTGACGCTACAGAATTTGGAAGTAATAAAGGGCAAATAGAAATGTGCCTAGTACAAACCAGAAAACATACGTGGGTAACAAGCCACTATGTGCATTGCGGAGAATGCTTGATGTATATTGAATTGCTCTTCTTCCCAGGTCATACACATCCAGATACTTTTCCTCTGACCAAGCGTAGGCTTTTTTTAATCCAAAGCACTGTCGGATCGATTCGTAGCACTGTATGCCCTTCACATTGTGGCAGCAAGCATAACGATGGATAAAATGAATAAGAGCATAGATGAGCAAAGAAAAACCCACAAGGTATGCAATTCCTTCGATTACTCTGAAGTGAATATGGAGATTTTGTTGAAAAATGGGGACTAGAAAGGAAGTATTTGTCCAACCACTGGCCGTAAAACCCAATACCAAGCAAAGGATGGCAAGAATAATCATGGGAAAAAGCATCCAGCCGTTGTTTTCACGAACATGACTCCAGCATTGGCATGGCTTTTCAATGAACAATCCATACATTACCTTGACGAAACTTGATAAGGTCAAAAGACTACCAACAAGAGCTAAAATCCAAAACAAACTCCACCACGAAATTCCATACATCTCGTGCGTAAGTTCGATACCATGCATAATGACATGTTTGCTAAAATACCCATTAAACGGAAATACGCCCGAAATAGACAAAGAAGCAATTGCCATTGCAGTGAAGGTGATAGGAAGAACTTTTGCAAGCCCTCCCAATTGCTCTAGATTGGTCGTCTTGCAGTTTTTTTCTACCACCCCTCCGGATATAAAGAGGAGAGTTTTGTATACGATATTATTGATCATATGGTATACGGCTCCTATCAAGCCCACTGTGGTGCCTGTGCCGATACCTAGAACCATATATCCAACCTGCGATACAGTATGGTATCCCAAAAGCTTTTTTAAATCATGTTGCACCAAGGCCATCAGAACACCCACAAAAATACATATACAACCCAGGCTCATAATGACTATGACAGCTACTGTGTTGAGTGTATAAATCGAGCCAATCATGCGGATCATGAGATAAATCCCCAGTATTTTGTCCAGTGATAATGGCAAGAATGCTGTTACAGGAACATAGCTATGTTGGCAAGCATCGGGTAGCCAGCTATGAAGGGGGAAAACTCCAGCTTTGGCAAAAGCACCCACAAACATAAAAACGAGAGACAGCGTTGCGAGAGGGATGTCTAGGGAAACGTGCATGTCAGAAAATAAAAAGCTATTTGTGAGAACATGTAGAATCGCCAAACCTAAAATCATGACAATATCAGATCCGCCTACCATGATAAAAGTCTTCTTGGCAGTATCGCGTGCATCGGGCTCTTTTTTTAAACCAATCATAAGATAGAGCAATACTCCTAGTAGTCCCCAACCAATTGACATCAATATCATATTGTCTGCACATAATGTAAAAATCGTAAGTCCCAATGAAATCAAACTGTATGCATGAAAAAAAGTGGCAAGTTGAGAACAAGCGAAGTATCCACGAGAATACAGATTGATGATCCAGGCGAAAAAAGTAGTCCAAAATAGCATCACTCTGGTTGTACCATCAATTTTCAATCCCCATCCCTGATACGACCATCCACTGGACCAGCAGACAACAATCACGATAAATAGGATAGATACAACAATCATGGTGAATCCAAAAACGTATTGCTTCATGTGTTTAGAAAACACGAGAAGCAAGATTCCTATGAAAATGGGAAAAGCCATACAGGAAAAAAGGAGCAATTCTGTATTCGTCATTTTTTACTTTGAGATTCCTCATCAGGATTTTGTGGGATGGTCAATTCTTCTTTTCGTCCAAAATCATATTGGTCGCAAACTGTATTTTTGCATAAACGAACTTTTGATTTGTAGGCACCTCGAGCTAAAGCATGGGCAGAAGTGGGTGAGGTGATCAAAATAAACACAATACAAAGAAAAGCCTTCCCGCTCATTGGTGAAAAACCTTTTAATATGATAACACCCAATAGCATACTGCAAACACCCAATGTAACAGACTTGGTGGCTGCCTGTAACCGGTTATAAACGTCCGGAAGACGAACAAGGCCTACACATCCAAGAATCATAAAAACAACTCCGATGAAAATAAAGATATTTGATACGATTTCAGTCATGATATTGTCTCCCTTCTAGAAACTTAGCAAGAGACAATCCTCCTATAAAACTAATCAGAGTCCATGCTAATGCTACATCCAGAAAAAAGTCATTTCCAGTTTTCAAGGCAGATAGTACGCAAAAGCCAACCATTACCGTTCCCAATATATCAATGGCAACGCTACGATCTGGAGGAGTAGGACCTATCGCAATGCGATACAAACATAAACAAACTGAGGCTGTTAATGCAGATAGAAAAAGAACATCATATAGCATAGATCCTCCTTTTATTCAAAAATCTTTTTCAAGATTTCTTCAAAAGGTTCTACAATAATCTTTCTGGCATTTTCTTCTTCTTGACAGGTTACACAAATCCAATGGACATAAATGAAGCCATCGGAATCCATATCCACCACAAGTGTACCCGGTGTTAAAGTAATCGAATTGGCCAATATCATACGGGCCAAAGGATTCTTCAAGCATGTTTTTACTTTTACAATACCCGGCTTAATAGGCAGGGAAGGATGCAATACTCGATACGCAACATCGATGTTTGCGACTACCATCAATTGAAAAAATCGAAGCGCATAAACCAAACACCAAAAGAACCGAACGGGGGACACAGGAAGATATAATGGGAACTCCGGTAAAGATCGAATTTCCAGGTAGGCAACCAAAGCACTAAGAGTAATGCCCAAAATCCATTTTTCCCATAGTCCTGGAGTTCCTGGAAAAGGCCAGGTTAATAATACCCAGCAAATAAGAAGTAAAAAGAATACTCGCAAAAAACTACTAAGGCGCATTTTGGAAGACTCCAAGCCATTTTCCGCTTAGTAAGGCTTGTACAGCAGGCAGGAAATACGTTTCACGCAAGACAGGAACAACAACAAGGGCACCAAGTACAATGCAAAAGAAACACAATACCAACATAGGGAGAATCATCGACCAGGGAGATTCCTTCACATTTCTGAACTTTGAAGGCAAATCCCCTAAAAAAACATATTTCTGGATTTTCGGAAACAAGGTTAATGTCATGATAGCAACAACCACAATAATCAATCCCAGTATCCACTGTCCCGATGAAACGCAAGCAATAATCAATATGAGTTTTGACCAAAAACCGTTTAAAGGAGGAACTCCTCCAATGGAAGTAAAGCCAATAAAACTAGCAGCATTCGTCCATGGCATTACCTTTGCCAAACCTCCCATAGAATGAAAATTCCGTTCCCCCGTTGCATATTCTACCGATCCAGCAGATAAGAAAAGAAGAGACTTGAATGCAGAATGATTTACAATATGAAGCAAGGCTCCAATGAGACCAAGAGGGGTTCCTAATCCAATTCCAATGAAGATATACCCCACCTGACTGACGCTATGACATGCTAGAAGGCGTTTAAAATCATGTTGTCCCATAGCCAGGAGAACTCCCACTAAACTTGAAAGAGCACCAAGCCATGCAATCAGAGTTAAGGGAGCTTGGTCTACTCCGATGATGTTATAAAAAAATCGTAGTAATACATAAATTCCGACCACCTTAATCAAAACACCTGACAATATGGCAGACACTGGGGCTGGTGCAGATGAATGGGCATCGGGTAGCCAACTATGAAAAGGGAAAAGAGCTGATTTCAATCCAAAACCAGCAGCGAATACTGTGATAATAAGCCAAGTAATAGGATTTGTAACATCGAGACGCTGGGCAACTACCATCATATTCAATGCTGCCGTTTGGCTATAGATGAGTGCAATCCCTAACAAAATAAATAGAGAAGATATGCTCCCCAATACCAAGTATTTGAAGGAAGCTTCGAGTTCATGAGCCTTCCCTCCATATGCTACAAGTGCATACGAGGCTATAGTAGCGATTTCCATATACACATACAAGTTAAAGAAATCTGCTGTAATCACAATACCATTCATGCCTGCCAGCATCAGGAACACAAACGAAAAATATCTGGATTTGGCAGTATATTGCTCCATATATCCAATGGAATACCAACTGGCTACAAAAACTAGAATCTGTACTACAATGAGAAGCAATCGATTGAGAGGATCTAGCATCAAGGTAATTCCTACAAAAGGATGATGCCCTCCTACAAAGTAGAACCCCCTTTGAAGGGGAGTGGCAAAAGCTAGGATAACAAGCGCAGAAGTCGTAAGCATAACAAGAGTGTGCATGATCCCTTTTTTATGCTCAATAAATCCCAATAGTAGAGCAGAAAACAAAGGGATTGCAACAAATAGAGGTAATAAGCCCACAGATTTATCCTCTCAACTTCCGCATTTTCGTGATGTCAAAGGTACCATATACATAGTAAAGACGAATAGCAAGGGCTACCATAAGTGCGGTGACCCCCAATCCAATCACGACAGAAGTTAATACTAATGCTTGCGGGAGAGGATCTACAGCAGTTTCATACAAATTCGCATTGGGTTGCAGAAACGAAAGGATGGGAACTACTCCATTCTTTCTGTAGGCAAGCAGAATGAAAAACAAGTTGATGGCATTGTTCATCATAGCTAAACTAATAATGATCTTGATCAGATTTTTTTTCACCAGCACACCGTATAAACCAAGAAGAAATAGGACAATACACAAGGCGTAGATCATCTATTCATCCTCCTGCATACGGGGATCATAGTGAGATAAGTAGATATAAACAGAATACAGACCAGTGCTTACTTTTAGACCGATAGCCAAATTGATAAGGGGTATAGAACCAGCAGAAAGAATATGAAAAGGGATAAAAGAAAACTTCTGCATCAATACATTGGAGAAAAAGGGAAGTTTTGGTAAAAAGTATCCCAAAAGCCCTAGGAATAATATAGCTAGAGCACCGTATTCATCGAGAAGGTGGCTACCATGCTTTGATAGTTCCTTGGCAGCCTGGTCTTTACCAAATGCTAGTTCCATCATTATAAAAGAACAGGCGATAATTACCCCTCCTGCAAATCCACCTCCTGGAGAAAGGTGTCCCAACAATACAATATACACACCATAAAAAATGATGAATCCTTTTATCCACTCTGCTACTGTTTTAACGATTATCGTCATTCCAGTCATGTAGAGGATCCTGGTTTTTTACGATTGCGATATCGCAATACAGAGACTGCTCCCAGCACAGAAGTAAATAAAACAATCGCTTCGCCCAAAGTATCGTATGCTCGAAAATCCAGAACAATAGCGGTCACAATGTTTGGTGAGCCCGTTTGGGTCATTCCTTCTAGTAAATACTTCATAGAAGAAGAAGCGGATTCAGCAAAAATCGGCTCTCCGAAAATTGGTAAAAGAGAAAAAGCTGGATAAATCAAAATGAAAAAGAGGAAAAGAAAACAGAGCATCACTACACGTGAAGAAAATGTGGATTCTTGAGAAGGCGTTTCGACAATCTCTCGGTGAATAGTAGCTCGGATCATGATGACCAAGGATATGACGGCAACAGCAATCTGAACAATGGCCAAATCAGGGGCAGAAAGTAGTAGGAAAATGACACTCAGGCCAAAATCGATTGCTCCCATCATCACTACGGCTGAGAGGAGGTTTTTCATTTCCAATACAAAAACCATACCAATAATCATGAATACAAGCAGTATGAATATCGATATTTCAACCATTGGGCAACAGATCCTTATTCATCATACAAAACACCCTCATTTAGAGAAGAAATCGAATCTTTGCAACCGTCTTTTAAACTCTTCTTTTCTCTTCATTATAACCAACCATTTTGGGGTTACAAGAAATTTTAAATTGTAGAACAAAAAAGAAAAAGGATAAAAAAACAACCAAAATGCCCTATTGAATTGCATAATCATTCCACTTTTATACAATACTTAGTAATGTTACAATTTGTCTACACAAAAGGAGCGATCAATGGACGATTTAAAGAATGATCTTAAGAATGAACTAAAAAATGATTTAAAGGCCGTTAGTTCTCCAAAAGACTGGTTATCGTTTGATAAAATGATAGCCCCTATCATTATTAAAATCTTGTTCTGGGTTGGTTGTGTTGGCTTTGTTATCTTTGGTCTTGTTACTATCTTCACTGCATTTGGTAAATTTGGTTCTGCATGGAACTTCCTGGGCGGTCTTTTAATCATAGTTGTAGGTCCCATTATGGTCCGTGTATGGTGTGAAATCTTAATTGTTATTTTTAAAATTCACGATTCCCTCGTTGATATTAAAAACAAATAGTTTTTTGTTTTCTTGTTTATAAGGCTCTCTCTTCGCAGAGAGCCTTTTTTTATGGATTTTCAGGGATTGAAAAAAGAATGTGGTCTGGATGAAAGGAGCCAATCACTTGTGGATAGGCTTTTGGTCCATGATATTGCGTTGTATTGAGGATGTACTGAATGAATTCATGAATAGTAATGTTTCCGTCCTTTTCCCCTCCTTCAAAACCATCCGCTTCTCCCAAAAATGCCTGCTGGACAGAATAAGTGAAAGGATTGATCACTTCTCCTTGAATTCGAACTGGTCCCGACTGTAAAGCATTGTTCTGCGAAGTGATGACAAGAAAGTTACGTCCTTCTTCACTTCGTTCACTCCACTGCTCTTGAATGGTTTCCAGATAATCAATGAACCCTCCCGAATAACATGACATAACAAGAATAACAACTGTTTCTCCGGGTATTTGTAGCACTTCATGAGCATAGTCAGGCCACACAGTAATGCCTCGGTGGGGCATATCGGTTCGATCAAAATCGAGCATCAATCCACCCCATGGTTCTGTACGCACAAAACCATTTCGAACACCATGGGTATGGGAATACACAAAACATGTATCGGATTGGGATATAAGATGAGAATACCTGTTCAAATGAGAAAAAACGATCTTTTGACTCACATGAAAAGGGTATGGATCCTTCTCGTAATCTTCTTGAGAAATAGCGGGTTCAATCAAGGCAGCTACATCAAAAGAGGACAACCCA
>JAQVSG010000035.1 GCA_028700655.1 Caldisericia bacterium | reverse complement strand
GCCTTTCCATATGGGTGTTCCTACAGGTGTCCAGCCATCTAGTATCTCTTACACTTACATAACGTCTTCTTCTATGGTTCATGCCCCAACCTGGTCATCCATTCAATATAGAGACGGTGCCAATGGAGTTGACTATCGTTTTCACATAAACCAACAAGAACTTTTATGCTCTATTTCAATATCTCCTTACACCTCGTTACAAAATGTTTCCATCCCTGTACTTCACAAAGATTCATTCACAGAATCTTTACACGATTTAAGTACCACGTTACGTACAACGCTTTCCATAGACTCCCACATCATCTCTATAGATGATGAATCGGTAAAAGAAACGCTACAAGACATCCACACAAACCCCCTAGGGATTTCTTGGGTAGGGGGAACCACCTTGTCTCCTCATGCACAATTGGACGAATTCTTTTCGATGCAAGAAAACTATGATGCATACATAAAGAAATATCACCCCGACGGATCTGTTGCAGAATGTATTGTATTTGGAGGTTCTGGCTGGGAAGAAGTGATGGCCATTGATGTTTCGAACGATGGACAAGTGTATTGTTGTGGAACAACAGATTCAGGCGATTTTCCATATACAAAGAATATAACTTCTATTGAAGACTCTCAACATACCAATGCATTTGTTTTCTCTTACAATCCTCATAACCGTACTTCCAAATCTTTTCTTGTAGCAGGGTCTGAGAATGAAGTGGCTCTAGATATAAAAATCAATGCACACCAAGACGTACTTATTACAGGATACACAACATCTTCTGACTTCCCATCCACCAATGTGTTTGGCTCACAAAAACAAAATTCCTCCCAAAGCAATGTATTTGTTGTTTCCATGGATATGGACAACAACAGCATGCACTACAGCACCCTAATAGGAGGCTCTTACTGGGATGTTGGTTTTAGTCTATGCCTTGACTCTTTACAAAACATTTATGTTACTGGATATACCTATTCATACGACTTCCCTGTTACACCTCTTGCACACGATACATCGCACAATGGAGAAGAAGACGTTTTTGTAGTTCGACTCTCCTCATGTGGAGATCGAATACTATTCAGCACTTTCATAGGGGGAGACTCCTTTGATGTTGGGAAAACGATTGCATGTGACTGGGAAGGAAATGTTATTATTGCTGGATATACCAATTCCTCCTCATTTCCTATTACTTCTCACCATATTCAAGGTAGTTTGCATGGCAATCAAGATGGTTTTATAGCGAAGTTATCTGGATCCGGCTCCATACTTTCATCCTCTTCTTTTATTGGAGGTTCTTCGTGGGATGAAGTTACAGATCTCATCACGGATCATTGGGGTAATGTTTTTATTGTTGGCAACACGTTGTCAGATGATTTTCCTATCTCTCTACAATCCACGTTTCCCTTCTATAAAGATCAACAAGATGTTTTCTTTATGCACATTAATACCCACATGGACTCCATCATTTACTCAAGCTACTTTGGAAACAATGGCTTGGATGTTGCCGGAGGAATCGGTGCCGATTTTTACAACAATCTTTATATTGCAGGTGTTCACTCTGATACAAAAGAAATCTTTTTACACATAAGCAAGTCTTCTAGAACTTCTTCTTGCTCACTTAAAAACCCTCTACTTTCCATACATAAACACTTTGGAGCTTACATCGTTGGAGATCCTTTAAAGCACAATGCATTCCGAACCATTCCTAACAGCTTTTCCTTCCTCGATGCTGTAAACAAAAGCACGACTCCAATACAAATAGAAACATCCGGTGAGTATATTGTGTATTTACAAATGATTCTGAATGCAAACCCCTTAACACAACTCCATAGAAACCCCAATGAAGCTGGTTTCGAAGGAAATGAAACATCGTACTTTGGGTACTACACACAAAGAGCCTTGCAAACATTTCAAAAGCTGCATGATATACCCTCTACAGGAATCATGGATAGAGAAACAGCTACATCCTTAGATCAGTATTTCGTGGATCTGCAAAAAAAACCAATCAAATTAGTACCAACGAATTGGGTAGTGAAACCAATACTTCAAAATCAAACCCTTCAAATTGTCACCCCAAACTTCAAACAATGGTATATGAGAATTCAAGACCCCACAGACGGTACTATCGGGTGGATCAATGTGAACAGTGTTTTCTTTTCTACGCAAGATCAAACCACCCTTGCCCCAAAAATAACCCCCCTGTCCCCCTCCATTGACGGGCAAAGAGGAGGCAGTACAGAAACAATCATTGCAGGCTTTCTTCGATCTGAGATAAAGCACTACCTGCCTGACGATTTCCCGGTGGAATTGTCGTTTGCGCTGATCGTCCATGAATCGTACCCAGATGCCTATCATTTTGACAATTCACTGGTCACCTTTGATGCCGGTAGAGGTATTCAGCAAATCACTACCAACGCCTATGTTGGCTCCGGTTTAGGGGTTGCATTATTTACTGCTTCGGGCATGAGATACCTTCCTTATTGGCATTGTTATGAACCAGGTTTACCTGTTGATTATCCTGCCAAACATACAGCAAACAGTGAAAAATTTGGTGGGTATTACTGGACAGAAGCACAATGTCTTCCTGGAGAATCCTTTGTGTATTGGGGTGGTATTTTTCAAAAAGATCAGTGTATTGGCACCTGTATCTACAATTGCGAGTTGGACACGGGCAGTAGAATGTATACCAATACACCCCTAGGAATATATTCGAACATAGCAGATGGATTTGTTGTATTAAAAGATAAGCTAGCCGCTACCTCCAAAACAGAAGAATGCTTCCCCATTGTTTTTTCTTCACCTTTCTTTGAACAACCTTTAACTTTGTCAGAAGAAGATGTTCGGTATATTTCTTCCATTCAAAGATACCATGGTTATTTTCGATATCCTCAAGACGATCCAAACAGTTATCTGTATGCCATCTCTTTGCAATTAAAAAAAATAGGACTTGGTATTCAAACCAGTGATGCGGAGACCTATTGGTTCTCTCTTCAATGCACGGATAATCAAGCTTTATCGTTTATAGAATGGGCAGAGAAAGTGAAATACGTATACCAAAATAATATCGAGACTTTTTAGTAACGTCTCGTCCCCTTCATGGTGTAGGAATTAAGGAAGGATATACTGCTCCAAAAAGGAAGTATTAATGTTTCCTTGTTGGTATTCAGGATGATCCAAAACTTCAAGCAACAATGGGATATTGGTTTGAATGCCTAGGATAGTACATTCTTGTAGAGCACGCTTCGCAATAGTTAAAACTTCTTGACGATTGGCTCCGCGAATGATCAATTTGGCAAGTAACGAATCGTATGAAGAGGGAACTACATATCCTGAATACACATGAGAATCTACGCGAACACCTCGGCCGGCAGGGAAATGAACAAATTCAATACAACCTGCACAAGGAATAAATGTTTTTGAGTTTTCAGCCACAATACGAAATTCCATCGCCCAACCGGATTGCTTCACTTCGCTTTGTTGCATTGGCAAAGCATCGGTTTGTGCTATTTGAATTTGCATTTTGACAATATCAATTCCTGTTGTTTCTTCTGTCACAGGGTGTTCAACTTGGATACGGGTGTTGATCTCTAAGAAATAGAAATGTCCCTTGTCATCGGTTATAAACTCACATGTTCCAGCATTCTTATACTGTAGTTTTTCTCCCAATCGAACGGCCGATTGTACCAACAAGGCTTCTTTTTCTTTGCTCAAACCACAAGTAGGAGATTCTTCAATAAGTTTCTGATGCTTTCTTTGAATAGAACATTCTCTGGTTCCCAGGTGAATCACATTGCCTTTGCCATCACCGAAGATTTGTACTTCAATGTGCCGGGGATGTAGAAGTAGCTTTTCCATGTATATTTCATCGGAACCAAAGGAAGCAAATGATTCTCTTTGCACAATAGGGAAAAATTCAGTCAGTTGCTGCTTGGAATCCACTCGACGAATACCTCGTCCACCACCCCCCATAGAAGCCTTTAACAACAGTGGGTATCCAATGATCTCGGCGGTTCTCAATGCGTCTTGAATGTCTTTCAGTGGTTCCTCTGTTCCTGGTAAGATAGGAACCTTCGCATTTTTCGCTATATTGCGAACATGCGCTTTATTTGCACAATGGATCAAAGACTCCGGAGTTGGACCAATAAAAATCAATCCGTAATCTTGGCAAATATTTGCAAATGTAGCATTCTCTGATAAAAACCCATACCCTGGATGAACGGCATCCACGTCTAGCAAGGTAGCTACTGTGATAATTTGAGAGAAATTGAGATAACTCAAAGATGGATTGGCTGGACCAATACAAACGGCAATATCAGCAAACTTAACAGGAATTGAATCAGCATCTGCTTCGGAGTAAACGAGTACAGACTCAATTTCCATTTCTTTGCATGCTCTAAGAATACGAAGTGCAATCTCGCCTCGATTTGCAATTAATATTCGACGAATATTATGCTTCATCACTGGAGTCCTTTTCCTCAATCTCAAACAAGGATTGTCCAAACTCCACCATATCTCCAGTTTGGGCTAGTATATTGGTAATGACTCCATACACATCGGAGTGTATTTCATTCATGACCTTCATTGCTTCAACAATGCATAGTACTTGACCCTCTTGTACAACATCTCCGATTTCTACATACGGATCTGATTGTGGGGAGGGAGATCGATAGAAAGTTCCTACCAGGGGTGTGGTTATTGTATGCATTGCGGTGGATTGTTCTTTTTGCAACTCCTCCACGGCGGTCTCTGGTTCTGGAATAAAGGCACCGGCAACGGGTGTATGACGTTCTTCTTTTTGCTCAATGCTAATTTTCCAATCTTTGGTCTCGATATGAACCTTTTTTGTGGCATTTTCTTTCATGATTTGGATTAAGTTTTTTACCTGATGTAAAACTTCGTTTTTATCGTTATTCATGAAACCCCTCCTGTTGTAGAATGGTTGCTATAGCAACAGCACGGATTCCTTTCCCTTGGCCTGCGGAATCCATTCCTTTGTCGGTTGTTGCCTTAATATTAAACCTATTTTCAGAGACATGCAGTGCCCTTGCAAAATTACGTTTCATCTCACTTGCTAAGGAATGGATCGGGGGTGTTTTACACACAACCGTAATATCTATATTCCCTACATCCCAAAGAAATGAAAATTGTGCTGATCGGAGATTGTGCAGCAATAACATACTTTGGATGCCCATTAGCAAGGGTGTTTTAACGCCAAAATAAGAACCAATATCTCCCATACCAAGCGCACCAAGAATGGCATCAATAACAGCATGAGATATTACATCCCCATCCGAATCCCCTTCTAGACCTATATGGTGAGGGACTGTAACACCACCTAAAACAAGGGTTCTCCCCTTTTCAAAGGGATGAAAATCCCACCCTATACCAACTCTAGGACTTGTTACAGAAAGTTTCTCTAACAAAGATCTTGTGGGTGGGTCTGTTATCTTTTCAGAAAAGAAGGATCCAGGAACAGATTGAATGATGGCGGAGGGAAAACAACGTAGAAGAAGCTGTGTTTCATCCTCGCATGGTGTTTGGTTCATTTGGTAAGCTTCCATCAGGGTTTTTTTTCGGAATAATTGAGGGGTTTGTGCACGAAGAACATTTTCTTTGCACACTGTTTCAAGAATTCTTTTTTTACCTTCTGTTTTTTTTAAAGAATCATAAAGAGGAAGAGTAGGAACAGCTCCTTCAATACATTCCTCTTGAGAGGCCCTAAACAACGCGTCTAGAACGGAGGATGGGACAAAGGGTCTAGCGGCATCATGAATAAAAACCCACTCTGTGTTTGGACTGCATTTTTGCAACCCATTCCAAACGCTTTTTGTTCTTGTTTCTCCTCCCTCTACAACAAGTACTTTACGATGTGATGGAAACCATTTTTCAAGATCGTTTTCACAGAAAGATCCTACTAAAATAATCTCTTCAATTCTGTCATCGTGGATAAAATTTTGGATTGATGCGATATACACAGGTTTTCCAGCAATGGATACATGTAGCTTTGATTGTGTCGTCGAAAATCTGGAACCACTACCGCCTCCAACAATAACACAACTAGCTTTATGACGGTTCATCAAGCTCCCTTACGAACTTTCCAAATACGATTTTCCCTGCCGTAGATTGTAGTACCGACACACATTCTACTTCGACATTTTTATGAAGATGGTGAATTCCATTTTCAACAATGACCATCATCCCATCATCAAGATATCCTACGGCTTGATTCTTTTCTTTTCCAGGTCGGTTTAGATGCAACTCTAAAATGTCTCCTGGTACCAGTTGAAGACGAAATGCCAAGGCAAGCTCATTGATATTAATTACCGGGATGCCATGAGCTCTGGCTTCATCCGTAAGATTTACATCCAGTGTGATAATGGTAGACTTTGTCATTTTTGCTAAAGACAGAATATGATCTCGAATTGATTTAGGAGGTTCTACAAAGGATACAATCTTCATTTTCTTTTTGAGAAGATGCGAAAGACGATCCATAATTTTTTTGGCTTTTTCAACTCTTCGGGCATATACAGAGCTAACTCTTTCCAATCGTTTTAACTCATCCATGGTAACCGAAGAAACATAAAACCACGAAGGAAAGAGTCCAAGTTTTACCAATTCCGCAATGCGACCATCAAGAATAGCGCTGCTATCCAGTACATACGATTTCGTATGCGTCATGCCACTGATTCGCATTCGTATCTGTGAATAGCTTTTCACGAGTATATCAATGAAGAAAAATAGAATATAGAAACCCAACACAAAGCCAATACCAACTCCAATAAGAGTCCAAAAAAACATCATCGTAGGATCGATATCTTGTAGCACGTTTCCTTTCTGGATAAAGGGAGCAACATATATTGCCCTTACTACCCATCCAGAAAAAACCGACATGATCGCCCCAATAATAAATCGAATAATTCGTTTAAAATCAATTTTGTTTGTAGTATTTTTCATAGATATTTATTGTACGCGTTTTTTCATTTTTTTTAAAGGCTTCATTATGAGAGACAAGATTAAAAAAAGGCAACCCAATATTAAAAGCCAGTATGCACTTCTCACCCAAAACATCCCGGGCTTAAACCGGATTTCAAATTTATTCTGCATTTGGTCTCTATCCAGCATTAATACAATGGAACCTTTGTCCATTGTGTCCACCCAGTGCACATAGTCCTCTGCCACGTTTGAATAGACCGATGCATGGGTCAGCTGTTTCCCGCTAGGATGAAGAATCCTTTGCATGTGAATTTCTTCCGCAGAAGCGGGTTGATTGCTTTTATGAATACGAATAGAAGCCTTTTCTAGAACAAACCCTTTTTCGAAAGCAGCAGATTCAAAATCAAGCAATTGATACTCATAGGCATCTCTTAAGACCACCTCATCCTCTTCTAAAAGGATTCCAGATTCGGCAAAAGGAATGATTTGCAAATCCTCTTTCCATTGAAACAACATGGCGGGTATTGGTAAAGAATAGTTGATAAAATTTCGACTATAATGCCACAAAGAGGGTTGTAGTATCGTTGTCCCAGAATAGGGCGAAACACAAACAATTGGAGAGGTTTTTTTATGACCTATATACATGGAGACAGTGTCCACTTCATTTTTTTGAGAAAATAGATAAGGTCCCACGGAATGGGTTGTGTCTGGTGTTAAAAAAACAACTTCTTGAGCAAGCAAAGGGGTATTCACAAAAACACCGATCAAAAGCAACCCTATGGCTACATGTACGAATACCATACCAAGGGATCGAAGAGTCATTTTTTTGATATATTGTACAACCCAATAAAAACTCCATAAAAAAGCAATATATAGGACGTAGGCGGACAACAAAGCATGAGGTATATCGTTCAATCCAGGATACTGCCAGTATAAGAATAGTACCCCCAACAGGGCAAGGGCATTGGATTTTAAGAAAATAGAGAACCCTTGTTTCACCCAAAACAATCGGTATAGAGACAACGTTACTGTTACAAGAAAAAAACCTACAAAGATTTGAATCAAAACATCAGAAAGTTGTATCTGTTTTGTAAAAACAGGCAATGTAACTTGCCAAAACAATAGAATCGCCAAAAACCCTAGCATTAGAATTGTAAAGAACTCCCATTGATGAACTTTTGAAAGCTCCTTTTTACAGGGAGTTAAAGACAAGCGAGGATAGTTTCTCCACAAGAATATGCTTGGTACCAAAAGCAACAGCACCACAATGCCATACAGTACGACCACCAAACTACCTTGCGCATACGTATGTGCTGTAAAAGATTCTAAGAGTCCTGAACGGATTAAAAAACTCACATAAAACATTGAGAATACAAAAAAGATGGGTATCCAGTAAAACCAAATACGCCCTTTCTGCCATTTCTGAAAGAATGGATACAAATGAATCAGCATAAGTACCGAAAACCAAAGAGATAAAGAACCGCTCTCAACAGGATCAAACGACCAGTATCCTCCCCATCCTGTAATCTCATAAGCCCATAAAGAACCAAGAACCATTGTAACCGTAAGGCCAAAAAGAGCGATATATAAGGCATAATTGTAGCGACTGATCCAATGAAACTCTTGTTTTTTTAACAAAGCCCCCATACCCACACTGCAATAAAGCCCTAAAAAGGCATAGGAAACAAAAGCAAAGGGAGGGTGGGTCACCATCAACGGGTGGCTTAAAACAGGGTTCATACCGATACCATCAGCTATCTGCATGGAATGAGTCTGAAAAGGTTGTGCTTGTAACAACAATATCAAAATTATGCTGTGTAGAAGCAAAAGAAAGAAACTGATTTCATTTCGAAGGAGCGTATCTTTTAAAGCAATCAGTAATGTGATCTGAGTACATAGCAACCATAAAAACAACGATCCAGATTGTCCCGACCAAGAACATGCTATTAGCTGCAAACTATTCATCGCTCGATTGGAATGATTCCAGACATTGACATATTGAAATTGATTCTGCACAAAGACATACACATACATTCCAAAAGCAATAAAAACGAAAACAACCGAAACAATGACAAAAAAGAAAACCCATTTTCTGCCATTTTCCTTCTTAAAGAAACAAAATAATATCCCCATCCAAGCAGTTGCCAACGATGCCCATAAAAAAAATGTTCCAACCATATGCATTCCTTTGTTTGTTTTTCTACCTTTAATGTTATTCATAAAGCTGTAAGAAATTCAATTGAGAAAGCCACTCTTTTCCCATATAATTATTTCAATGAAGACATTTAGGATGAAACATAACACCTTGCCATTTTATTTGGTTCTTTCTCTTGTTCTTGTTTGTTTGTTTTTTTATTTCCAGTATTCTCGACAAACTTTTGCCCAGGGCTCTTTGGAGAAAATGTGGCAAATGGAGCTGGATTGTAACATTTCCGCTCATACAGTATCCTCAAAAGGAAAGTACATAGCAGTGGGAGATACCAATGGAATGATTCGCGTTTATACGCAGGACGGTTCTGAGTATTTCACTCACCAGTTTGAGGACCCCATCTTGGATCTTCAATTTTCATTTGATGAAACATCTGTGCTGGTTCGATGCTACTCCATTTATTGTATCGATTTAACCGAACAAAGAATTGTATGGGAGAAATTTTACCAACCCGAACAATACTTCATTGAAAACTTTTGGGTTTTTCAAGATGGCAAAATTGGATACTTAGCTTCTTCTCTTACAAAATTAGAAAGTATTTATTTTTTGACAAATTCTGAGGGAGTTACGATCGAAGAACCCAAAAACCTTCCCATGGCACACGTACGATGTCAGACGACTCCGTCACCAGATGGCAAGCTCCTTGTTTGGACCACCGAAGAAGGGACCATTGAGTGCATCAGTTACTATGGTTTTGTTCACTGGAACAAACAGGTTTCTTTTTCAAATCGTTCTTCTTCGGACCCGTATCCTTTTCTTCAAGACATCAACAACAATGGTGATATTTGTATCAGCTTTCCTCAGATGCAAGTGGATACAGAAATGACCACAAGCCTGTTGATAAACATTGAAGGTATCGTTCTGTGGGAAAGAACTACCAAAGATCCAGTGCAAACACTGGCATTTTCGCACAAAAGAGATACGATTTTGATAGGTACACAAAAAGAGGTTCAGCTTTTTGATCTTTCCGGCAATCTATTGCACACAAAAAAAGTGTTTGGCTACCAAGTCAAGCAAGCGGACGTTTTCTATTCCCATCTTCTTATTCAATATCAACCTACAAGCGAAATACGCCCACGATCTTTTCAAAAAGGAATTGTCGAATTAAACTGGCTGGACAACATCGTTTGGCGAAAACACACAATAGAAACTACAAAAACAGAGTTTTCTATTGCTGACAATGGATATGTTTTTCTTGAAGTCAGTTATCCTCAGACGTTTTCGTTTTACAAGTTTCATTTTAACAAAACACAAAGGAAGGTGTGAGTATGTTGAACTATGATGATTTTTTCTCTCTTCGTTCCAGTCGTGTAAAGTCTTCTATTATTCGGGAACTTCTCAAGCTTGGCAACCAGCCGGGAATCATATCTCTTGGCGGTGGGTTACCAGACCCTGCCCTATTTCCAATCAAAGAGTTTCAAGAATGCATGAACGAAGCATTGAATGAAGAGAATGGCCCCATTTCGTTGCAATATGGAGAAACTCCAGGTTATCAACCCTTAAAAGAATCCTTAATCGAAATTTCCAAAAAAGATGGTATCACAAACATTGATATGGACAACTTACTAGTTACTACTGCTTCCCAGCAGGGCATTAGTTTGTTGAGCCAAGTATTTTTAGAAGATGGAGACATTGTTATTACTGAAAAACCAACCTATTTAAGTGCCATCCAGAGCTTTAAAACATTTGGCGCAACCTTTGAATGTGTATCGATTGATCAAGAGGGTGCTTCTGTTGAAGAATTGGAAGAAATCTTGATACGGCTTAAAAAAGAAGGAAAGAGAATTAAATTCTTCTATACAATCCCTACCTTCCAAAATCCTGGTGGCGTCTGCATGAGTTTGGAGCGGAGGAAAAAAGTCATTGCCCTTGCAAAAGAGTATGGGTTTGTTATTGTGGAGGACAATCCTTATGGCGATCTTCGCTACAAAGGGGATGACCTTCCTTGCTTAAAGTCTCTTGATACCACCAATGAATATGTGGTTTACCTTCGAACATTCTCCAAAATACTAGCCCCAGGCAACCGGTTGGGTTGGATTGTTGGACCTAAAGCAATCATTGCCAAAGTAAGTCTATCCAAGCAAGCAGTAGATTTATGCTCCCCCGTCATTATTCAAATGGCAACCGACATCTATTTACGAAAAGGATACTTATGGCCCCATATTGAAGAGATCCGTAAATCGTACTCGATAAAGTGTCAAGCTATGTTGGACGCTGTTGCAAAGTATTTTCCTGCGGATACTAAGATTCTTCCGCCCGATGGAGGAATGTTCTTGTGGTGTAGCTTCCCAGAATACATTGATACACAAGCCATATTCACCACCGCGGTAGAAAAATACCAAGTTGCCTATATCCCGGGTTCTGCTTTCTTCCCCGATGGCACTGGGCAGAATACAGCTCGTTTAAATTTCACGAAACCGTCCATTGAACAAATTGACGAAGGAATCAAGCGTCTGGGAGCCTTTATTAAGGAAGAAATTGCAAAACATGGCTAGAAAAAAATACAACCACAACCTTCATAATGAAACACAACCTTCAGTTTCAAAGCAAAAGAAGAACCAACCATCCATAAAACAAAAGTATGCAGGATGGGTTGTGGTTGTTCTTATTGGGTCTCTCATCATCAATCTATATTTCCTAGGAAACGCTTTCTTTTTTGCAGGTAGGTCTTTAAACAAAATGGAAATCGCTTCATCAAAGGCAGCCTTTACTGTTTCTAACCCTGTCACACTGAAGGACAGGGTAAACACAAAGGATTCATTCCATATATCCATAGCTGAAATATGGGACAATCGAATGCAAAGAGCGTTGGGGTACACCGTACAGTTTCCCATTCCCAATTTCCCCGATGGTACCGTTATATTGGATGCCCAAATGGCAGTGTATTCTGTAAACTTAATGAATTCGTTTTCCATCAAAGGTTCGAAAGCATATACTGGAGCTTTTTTTAGAAGACTGCAAGGAATGACCATTGAACATTTGGTGGGAAACAACGGTATTTTTCAACCTGACGAAGAAGACTTAACCATCTTTGCAGAACATTTTAAGGACAGTTTTTTACGAGCGTTCACTATTGCATATCGATATGTAAATGGTTCTGATGCATTTGATCAACTGTTTCCCAACGGCGTTTCCTTGGCCAGTGTGGGTGATCAACTCAAGGCTTTTCAAGCGACGGATATGAACGGGCAACGATGGACTCTCCAAGATTTGTATGGGAAGAAAACGGCCCTGATCTACGTGGATGTAGGTTGTGGAACGTGTAAATCAAAATGTGGAACGATCCGAGATCTTCTCGTCCCTAGCGGTATCGATGTTATTTTTATTACCGATGCCAGCGAAGAAGACTCTGCGAAATTTGTAGAAGACTATGCAAGAAACCAACCCGTTATCTTTGATAGTGACAAATCCTTGGCAAACCTTCTCTATTTAGGTAGTGCACCGTATCTTATGTTCGTTGATACAGACCTAACAATCCGTTATAAAAGCGCCATTGATAGTATTGTTGATGATGTTGAACCAGCCTTAGAAGAATTTTTGCATTAATATCTTTACAACTACTTTTATACCCCCCTCATTCGAGTTCGAATGAGGGGGGTATGTAATAGAAGACCACTACGGATATAGATCTGCAGAGATGGTTACAGTTTGGGATTCTTGATCCCATGAAACGGTAGCACCCAACGCCTCAGAAACAAAACGGATAGGCACCATCGTACGACCTTCTACAATAACAGGGGGAACATCCAGTATATATGTATCTCCATTGATATGAACCTTACTATCTCCTATACTCATTGTTATTACTTTTTCTTCATCATGGATAACAATGGTTTTTGTACTCGCATCCCACTGGACATTTGCATGTAACGATTCGGAAACAAAACGCAAGGGCACCATGGTTCTCCCACTTATTACCATGGGAGCTACTTCCAATAGAACTTCCTTGCCATTGACTGTAGCAATTTTGTTCCCAATTTGTAGACAAATGACAGTATCTGCTTGTTTTTCTTTTATAGAAATCTGAAAAGGCTTTATGGTTAGGTGAATTGCCTGGTTGAGTGAATCTCGAAAGACACACTCAATATCGTTCCCATCAAACACGCCTTT
>JAQVSG010000034.1 GCA_028700655.1 Caldisericia bacterium | reverse complement strand
TACAAAAAAACTCTCGAAAAAATACAAAATTCTTTTCAATTTGGTGACCAATAATGAAGAAAATTCTATCCTCTTTCCTTCTCTTTTTATGGCTATTTCAGAGTGTCTCTCTTGGGGCTTCTCAACAGATTGGATCCAATGAAAGAAACTATGTCTACATCAAAAACCCCAAGGGCCAAGAAATCCGTATTTTTGAAAGTGGGGGCAATTACTTTCAAGATTTTCCTCTTCCCTCGGGCATTGTTGTCAATACTATGGGAGTTTGTCCTTGTGGAGGGTTTATCCTTGCCTGGGACGAAGCAAAACAGAAACTGTATCATATTGACGATGAATCGGGAACCATCGATTGGCAGATTCCGATTTCGTATACAGTAGGATCGATTACCATATCCAAACACAAAACGCGATATGCAGGGGTTAGTAATACGGCGGACCAATCCATCTCTCTATACTCCGAAAAAGGGAATTTTATCCGCACCATACAAAGCAATGGTCGGTGGAAAGAAGCTACCGATATATACCTTGATGACTGGAATCATCTCTGGGTACTTGATAAAGTCGGTAAAAAAGTGTTCCTACTCACCGAGAAAGGAACCACAAAAAATGAGATTTCATCTTCCCACTCTCTTCCTCTCCAAAAAATCGTATCTTTAAGTTCAGATCGAGCTGGATACATGTATGTTTTAAATACAGACAATACCCTTCATATTTTTGATCGGACAGGAGTTTTTCAAACCACTTTTTCTGTGAAGCAATCCCCTTCCTATTCAAGTGGGATCACAATAGACCCCTCTTTAAATTACATCTATCTACTCCACACAAACGGTGCTTTTAGTCGAATCGATAAAAAAGGTACCCTTCAATATACTGTGCAAAGTCCATTTCAAGAAAAGAAAAAGAATATTGTGCAACTGCAAATTGGTAGTCGATTGCTGATTCACTATGGCTCTACCCCTTCCGTTCTTGATTTTGCTCCTTTTATTGACAGTACCACGGGAAGAACCTATGTACCCATCCGTGCAATCACAGAATCGTTTGGAGCTACAGTAACCTGGGAGAGCAAAACACAAACCGTCATTATTGTGCTCGACAGTACTCGCATTGAACTGCAGATTGGAAATGACCATGCAAAAGTAAATGGAAAAACCCTGTCCTTAGAAGCCCCTCCTACCATCGTAGAGAACCGCACTTTTGTGCCTCTCCGTTTCATATCCGAATCGTTGGGAGCGACTGTACAGTGGTTCTCCGAAGACCGCGTGATTAAAATCGTTCGATCTTAACAACGACTCTTCTATTTTGTGATGATCGGCGGAAGTATTGTTTCTATTTCATTGTAGGATTCGACATAGACAACTACGTACTGGTACTGACTTTTTTGAGGATGATAAGAAACAAGTTTCTTCACACATCCTTTAAAAGGTCCTTCTTCTATAAGATACAGCGTCATGTTCCTAGTAAAACCTGATTCTTCTTCTTTGTATTCTATGTCAAACAAACGAGTTTTGACGCCTTCAACAACGTCCGTCTTTTGGGTGTCAGTATAGGTGGTTTGTAAATCTTTAAAAAAAGAATCTGCAATCAGCATTTCATCTTGATATACCAGGTCAAACCGTATCATCGAATACCCAGGATCTATCGTTTCATTCCAATTTCCATACGCATCCAGAGACCACCCCGTCAAGCCTATCTGTACAATTTCTATGGGGGATTTCTTTTGGTCAAGACCTATCTCGTAGCCTTTGATATAAACCGATTGTTCTGAAGGAATGGATTCAACCACCGCAGATTGCAGAATATCATCTTCCGAATTGCCAATCTCGATTCTATATTGAATCGAATACGGTTCGATAATCTCAGTTTCTAAAATTCCAAGAGGATGCAAGGATTCAAGGAAGAAATCACGATAGTTGATTCCTTTGTCTAATAAAACATCATCTTGAAAGAATCGCCATCTCTTTCCGCCATCAATTTCAACATGAACAGGGCTGGTGTCTATTCCCTCTATAGAATAGGCCCCTTCATGATTTGTAGTGGTTTTTACAGAAGCATTAAACACGATAGGAATATCTTGCAAAGGTTCTCCGTTGTAGCTTTCGTAAACATATCCCTGGATTTGATACGTGGTCGCACAACCCGACCAGAATGAAAAAACCATCAACAGAATAAGTGAAGTAGAAAGAACTTTCTTGTCCACAATATTACCTCGTTTTTATTCCATTGTATAAGAGCGAACAAGGATGTCAAGACATGTACAAGAGTCTATTGATGATTTTGATGCTTCACTTCTGTGCCTTGGTGAATAAAAATAGCAGACTCGGAAATATTGGTAGCATGATCTCCAATTCTTTCCAAATATCGGCTAATCAGCAAATAATGAACACATATAGAAGCTCTGTCTGGTTCTTTGGTAATTTGTTCGACAGAATCTCGGAAAATTCTCCCATTCAGATCATCCACCACCTGGTCTTGTCGCAAAACATAATAGGCAAGTTCCATATTTCCTTGAAGGAATGCTTCGGCAGCACTAGATAACATGTTTTTTACGCGTTGAAACAGGGTATCGATACCGAAAAGGTCGCAACAATGAGGTTCAATACCCGAAGTAGTACGAACAATGTTGCAGCACAAATCTCCAATTCTCTCTACATCATTCACAGCGCGAAGGATTCCAATAACCTTGCGTAAATCGTCTGCTTCGGGGGCATGAAGAGCAAGAAGCTCCAACCCTTTTTTTTCAATGGTGAGCTCAAAAGCATTCATTGTAGCATCGGATCGAAGAATACTTTCCATACATTCAGGTTGGAAATTGAGAAAATAATCTTCCGATTCTTTAAGAAGATCCAAGGACAAATGAATCATTTTGGAAATATCTTCTTGAATACTCAATAAATATTGATCTTTTGTCATCGTTTTCATAGGTACACTCCAAGGTTCGTTGTATCATGACAATAGTATAGGTGAATTTTATTAAGAAACGATAAAGGACACATTAAGCCTTCGTTAAATTTGATACTGGCAACTTCACGATAAATTTTGAACCCGCCCCTACAACACTGTCCAGTTGTATGAAGCCCTGATGTAAAAGAACAATGTGCTTTACGATCGACAATCCAAGGCCTGAGCCAGAAGCATAATCACCAGAATGAGATTTATCCACTCGGTAGAATCGTTCAAAAACTCTTTCTTTTTCGTGTGCTGGAATACCACAACCTTGATCTTGAACAATCACTTCAATAAAATGCGCTTCTTTAAAAGCGTCTATATTCACCGTAGTACCGTCGGGTGAATAACGAATGGCATTTTCTATCAGATTGCGAAACACTTGTAACAACAAAGACTCATTTCCTTCCAATTCCAAACTCGGTGGTTCCACAGAAAAAACAACCTGTATGTTCTTCTGTTGTGCCTCTTTTTGACATACATTGACAGCCTCTACCAATAATCGGTGTAACGGGAACACTTTTTTCATCATTTGATGGGCGTTTTCCAATCGTGAAAGAATCAACAAATCATGGATAATGGTTGCCATTTTTTGTGCATTCTTTTCAATAATCTTTAAATATTTGTTTTGCTTGTCGACAGGGAGTGTTTCCGATATTAAGGTCTCTGAAAAACCAACAATAGCAGCAATAGGGCTTTTCAATTCATGAGAAACATTGGAAACAAATTCGGTTCGCACTTTTTCTAATTTCCGTAAATGCGTTAAATCTTGTAAAATAAGCAGATATTCCGCCTTGTCTTGACGGACAATAAAGGTGGACAAAGGCAGGATTCTGTAGTATAAGTAGCGTGGACCCTCTTGATGGAGAACAAACTCTCCCTCTGCGTGGACTTGCGTGTCAATTACTTGCTCTATTTGCCCGTGCAATGTATAACTGGCCAATACTTCCCATGTATACATCTTGGCGGCCAACAAGGGATAACTCAGCATTTCTTCAATGGCTTCATTTGTGAACAAAATCCTTCGTTCTTGATTAAAAATCAAGACACCTTCCGTTAACTGATTCATCAAAGACAAAGTAAATTGATTGGTTGATTCCAATTGTTGGATTTTTTTTTCATAGTAGTCAATAATTTTCTGCCAGCTGGAAATCAGATCAATATCATCAAGATTGACAATACCTTGAACATGCTTCGAAAAGAAATGTTCTACCGTTTGCCAATACGACAGTGTAAATAAAATAGATACCACCAGGCAGATTAAAAAACCAGGGAGAAAACAAGTTAAAAAAATCGTCTTGGTGGAAGTTTCTGGATAGCTTGCAAGAAAAAGAAGGCACACTGCCAATAGAGTTATGAAAGAAGCCAGAAAAGATGAAAGTAGAAGCTTATTTCTCATGAATGGGAGGTTCCATTTTATATCCAATCCCGCGAACGGTTTGGATAAGAGACGATGCAGACTGCAATTTTTTGCGCAAAGAGGTTACGTGTACATCAATCACTCGGTGAATCACATACACCTCGTTCTTCCAAACACCGTCTAAAATCTGTTCTCTGGACAAAACATTCCCTGCATGACTCGCCAAAAAAACCAGGATATCAAACTCCAATTGAGTTAGGTCTAAAGGAGTTTGATGCAGTAATACTTCTCGTCGATCGATATGGATATAGAGATCTTCTTTGGTCCAATAAAAATCTGCTTTTTGTTGCGACCGAGATAATATCTTTTGTACCCTTGCTATGAGAACTTTTGGACTGAAAGGCTTGGTAATATAATCTTCCGCCCCCAATTCCAATCCTTTCACAATATCTTGGTCCTCACTTTTCGCTGATTCGATAAAAACGGGGATATCCCTGTATAAACGTTCTTTCTTCATGAAAGCAAGTATTTCAAGTCCCGATATTTCCGGCAACATAAGATCGAGAATTACGATATCGATAGGGTTGGTTTTCAGAATCCGCAAAGCTTGCATACCTGTCTTAGCTACAAGAACGGTGTAGCCTTCCTTTTCCAAATGAAACTGAATGAGTTCAAGTAAATCTTCATTATCCTCTGTTAATAAAATTGTACTCATTGGTTATCTCCTTGTATGGAACACCAAGACTGTCCATCACATCACAAAATGTTTCCACGGGGAATCCGATCACATTCCAAACACTACCCTCTATCGAAGCAATGAATGAAGAGGGGATTTCTTGGATACCATAGGCACCTGCCTTATCAAAAGGCTTGTTAGTGGTGACATAGGATTGAATGGCGGCGTCACAGAGTGCAGAAAAGGTCACTTTTGTGGGTTCGGAAAACCCAATCCTTTGTACAACACAACCCGAAAGAATCCTAAGAATAGCAACAGAACTAACAACAAGATGAGAAGTATCGGATAAGTCCTTGAGCATAGCGAAAGCAGAGGCTGTGTTGAAGGGCTTTCCTACAATTCCTGTTGCAGTGGCTATCGCAGTATCGCAACCAATAACCAAAGCATTCTTTAGAAACGTGTTTTCCCAAACACAGTTGGCTTTTAATTGCGCATTTTGGAATGTGAAAAATGAAATCTCATGCCGATTGTATAGCAAGGGACTCAACTCACTACAAGCTGGGTTTACGCTACGATACTGGGGCAACAATACCCGAAAGATGTCTTTTCTTCTGGATGAGTTTGAGGCAAGAATGATGTCCATCAATCCGAAGGAGTATGTAAAAAAGACTCTGCCATCACCCGGACGATGGGTATTGTAGAATGAGCAGCAAGGACAATGTAGGGTTGCCCGATTTCTTTCATATCTTGCAAGCAAGAGCATGCTTTTTGAAGCAGTTGAGAAGAATTCTGTACGCAAGGACTTTGTAGATAATCAAACAGAATTTTAGCAGCTCGATCCTTCTGTAATGTACGCAAAGCCTCCATGCAATAGTGTAGAACAAGGGACGTATTGTCTTCTTTCAAAAGCCTTGATTGAATGTCCTCTTCTATGGAGGGGATTTTTAATCTAGATAGAATCTGAAGCCCCAGTATTGTACTTTCGTCATACTCGGAAAAAAGCAATTTTCGGAAATAATCCAAGCGTTGTTGAGGAATTTTCTGCATATTAAGTGGCGTCATAGGATACAAAGTCAAAAAATCTTTCATATAAGAAACATAGATTTTTTCAAAAGTAGAGAAGTGATTGGCTTGCAAAGGTACAGAAAGTGCATTCATCCATCCCGCCTCAATATCCATTGCAAACAATGTCTTAATGAGTTCCATGCGCTCTCGATTTGGAATGTCATTTTGATCCAACTCCGATTGTAAAAAAGAAACAGAGCGTTCGTCTTGCAATCCTCGCATAAGCAAATGAAACATAGCAGGAATCGAAGGTTCTGCGGATGGATACGGAGGGGATGACGAAGAATCGGTAGAGGGTTGTCGCATACTTTCTTGATGGTATAACGCCGTGATATGATCAAAAACCGTAGGATGAAAAACGATGTCTGAAAAACGATGGTGTGTATCGGAGTCAAGGTGAATAGTGGAGAGTTTTTGAGAAAGAAGTGAGAACAAAAAATAAGGATCAGAATCTAGGAAAGAGGAAACAATGGTTTCTTTTTCGATAGGTCCTTTGCGCAAATAAGACACCAATTTGTTTTCGATTTTAACTTCTTGTCTAGGTTTTCGGAACCATAGAATATGAAAAACAATAGCAAATAGGATGAGAGTGATGCTTACGATAAGAGGTAAATATTGGTATAGGAAAGAAAACTTCATACTTAAGCTTCATTCTCCAATATTTAATCTAAAAACTTAGTCATTAATTCTTCCGCTGTATAATTCTTTCGGTTTTGTTTGGGATATACCATGATTTTAAGGTCTGCCTTATCTCGACTGTTTTGTTTAAACAATTGGATCAGGTTTTTGCAATATTTTTCAAGATTTGGATTTGTTGTAAACAAGACAAACCGGTCGTTTGAATCGTCTTTGGACGTAAAAATAAAGTGACCATTATCTCGTTCTCGCAAACTTAATGTAACCGATAGCAAAAAATCTTCTTTAACAGACAACAGGTCGCCAGCACCCACATTCACGATTTGTATTTTGAGAGCATGAAATTCAATACCTGTTTTAATCCATTCGGCTAATTTCATAGTGGCTGCGTTTTTTGGATATCGCAATATAAGAGTGCTTGTTGGAACCTCATCCTTTTTTTTAATGAGCCGGTTGATACGTATCTCCAACTCTTCAAAGTCAAACGGTTTTACAAGATAGTCGTCTGCGCCGGCCTTAAATCCTTTGATCTTATCTTCTGTTTGTGTACGGGCTGTTAAAAAAATAATAGGGATCGTACTTGTATCGTCATTTTGTTTTAATTTAGCTGCTACTTGAAAACCGTCCATTTCTGGCATCATGACATCCAAAAGAATCAAGTCTGGCTTTTCTTTGTTAGCAATTTCAATGGCTTTAATAGGACTGGATGTTTTAAAAACGTGATAGTGTTTCAGTTGTAGGTGCAGAGTAAGAAGAGATAAAATGTCAGGCTCATCATCTACAATCAGTATTCGGGTAGGATTACTCATGAATATTCTTCAATCGGTTATTTCCAAATTTCAATACATGTATCCGGACAAATAAGCGCACAAGACATGCATGTGGTACATGTGTTCATATTCTCTTCTGAAATCGAGGCAGGATGATATCCAGATTGATTTATATCATTCTTTAACTCAATAATTTTTACCGGACAAACTTCCACACATAAAGAACAGCCTTTGCACAAATCTTCGTTAAATACTACTTTAGGCATAATTCCTCCTTATTTGGACAATTCTCGAACCAATTCTTGGGCTACAACAATTCGTTGGATTTGGTTTGTGCCTTCATAAATCTGTGTAATTTTTGCATCTCGACACATTTTTTCAACAGGATAATCTTTCATATACCCATATCCACCCATGACTTGAATAGCATCCATTGTAACTTTCACGGCAACATCCGAAGCAAAATATTTAGCCATAGCAGAACATTTACCAATTCTTTTTTCGCCGGCATCAACGGTGGCTGCAGAATTGTATACAAGAGACCTAGCGGCTTCAATTTGAGTAGCCATATCGGCTAGCATAAACTTTACAGCTTGTTGTGCAAAGATTGGTTGCCCAAATTGTATTCTTTTTGTGGCATAATGCAATGATTCCTCAAAAGCACCTTGCGCAATGCCTAAAGCTTGCGCACCAACACCTGTGCGGGAATGATCAAAATTGTCCATAGCAATTAAAAAACCACGCCCAGGAGCACCAATTCTATTTTCTTCAGGAACAAAAACGTCATCAAATAAAAGGTCGCAGGTATGGGTTGCACGGATTCCCATTTTTCTCTCTTTTTCACCAAAATGAAACCCTTGCCATCCCTTTTCAACAATAAAAGCTGTTATGCCTCGAATTCCTTTTTTAGGATTCACTGATGCCAAAACTACGTATACATCAGCAATAGAGCCATTGGTAATAAAGATTTTCGTTCCGTTTAATCGATACCCACCGTCGCAAGGAATGGCCGTGGTCTTGATGGCAGAAGCATCAGAACCAGCTTCGGCTTCCGTGAGAGCAAAGGCAGCAAGATACTCACCAGATGCAATTTTTGGTAGGTATTTCTTTTTTTGTTCCTCAGTGCCCCATTTTACGATTGGGTACGACCCAAGTGCATTAACGGAATAGGCACAGCTGACTCCGCCACACACTCTGGAAAACTCTTCTTGGACAAGACATAATTCTGTAACGCCCATGCCCATACCATCATATTCTTTGGGGATAAAGATTCGCATAAAATCCAATCTTCCCATCTCTTTTATAAGGTCTACGGGGCATTCATCGTTCTCGTCCAAGGCAGCACGCAGAGGCTTAATTCTTTCCTCTGCAAATCGACGGGCTGCTTTTTGTAACACTTCTTGTTCATGACTCCAAAAATATTTCATAAAAATGATTGTACGAATTCTCGAAACGGTTTCAATATGGGAATTATTTTGGTGATTTGTACAAATCGATTCATTTTATATACTTGTTAAAGACAATGAAGGAGTTGTATATGCAACATATAGCAAAAACAAGAATCAAGGTGAAAATGCACCGGTTCTTATGCCCTGAAAGCATCAAAATTAAATCAGGGGATAAGGTCAAGGTACAATTTGCTGATAAAGAAATCGACTATGGCGAAGTAATTAGCCTATTTCCATACCATGAAAACATTGCTGTCGAAGGAGACATTTTAGAAACATCTACGAATATTTCTGACCTATCCAAAGAAGAATTAATGCTCAAGGACAAAGAAGTACTTCGTTTCTGTCAGAACAAATCGGAAGAGTTGAAACTCAATATGTCCCTTGTAAAAGCAGAACATGTGTTGGATGGCTCTAAAATTATCATTTACTTCACCTCGGATAAACGAATCGACTTTCGAGAATTGGTCAAAGGTTTAAACAATTTTTTGAACCATAAAACCAGAGTAGAACTTTGGCAGATTAGCTCCAGAGAAAAGGCTATCCTGATTGGTGGTATTGGTGTTTGTGGCAGAGAAGTATGCTGTCGTTGTATTGGGCAGATTCCTGATACGGTTGGCATTCGTACCGTCAAAGAACAATGCTTAGAAATCAATCCCATAAAGATTACCGGAATTTGTGGAAAACTCATGTGTTGCTTAACGTATGAGCATAAACAATACAAAGAAATGCAAAAAGAATTCCCTGCCATTGGCAGCACAATAACTGTTCGAGAAAAAAGCGGGATTATACAAGGCATTAACTACATTAGTAAAAAAATGAAAGTACGTTTCGACGATGGGATTGCACGAGAAATTACGCTGGATGAATACCAAGGCAAAGAACCTTCCCCCACAGAGGTAATAGAATCAAAAGAAGATTCAAAAATCCACATTGTAAAACCCAGAACCATCAAAGAACGAGTGAAAAAAGTGTTTAAAAACCGCTATGGGCGATCCGAAGAAAAACAAGTGGAACCACCCGTCAAAGAAAACCGGCAGACTTCTACTTCTACCGACAGAAAACCGCCAAAAACAACAGATGAAAAGACCCGAGAAGAACCACCAAAAAACAAACCGCCAGGATTCTCAAAACCCTGGCGTAAAAAAAGATTTCCTCGAAAAACGAACAAAGAAAATCCACCCAACCCAGAAAAGAAAAAACCGTAAATCGTTATTCTATATTTTTAAAAGCAAGTGCTTTGGCCCCACAAATGGGACAAATGGGTGGTTTTTCGTCGAAATGAATATACCCGCACACATTGCATAGAAACACATTCCGGTCTTGTTTGTCTTGGATTGTACGTAAAGCTTCTTGATATCTTTCTTCGTGAACCTTTTCTGCTTCCATTGCTAGAGTAAAGCCACGCTTGGATGCTTCTTGGGATTCCTCTTCTGCCTCTTGAATCATTCTTGGGTACATGGATTGATGCTCATAGTTTTCCCCTTCTATCGCATCTTGTAAGTTTTCTTGTGTAGACTTAATGGCCCCCATATTTTTAAAATGATTCATCGCATGTAAAGTTTCTGCTTCCGCAGTTGCACGAAATAGTTTCGCTACAAAGGGATACCCTTCTAAATCTGCTTTGTTTGCATACGCCAAATATTTTCTATTCGCTTGCGATTCTCCAGCAAATGCTTCTTTTAAGTTTTTTAACGTTGTATTCATACAAGCCTCCTTGGTTATTCGTATACATAGTCTACCATGTTACTGCGGAAAAATTCGATTTTTTCTCGATCGTATTCGCAGAAATTGTTTGGGATGCAATACCATTCTCTGCACTAAAAAGGGAGGTTGAAAACCTATTTTTTCTAACAACCCAATCACTTCCCCCATTTCCGCTTTATGAAGAAGCCGAACCACAAATTGATCGTACTGATGGGATTCTTCGTAATAGAGAGAAAAGATGCCCGGTTCACCCAACAAACGAAAAATGGCCGATAAAGTAGTAATCGGAGATTCAATCAAAGCTTGCAGATCGAAACAATCAAATGAATAAAATTGTTCTGGCTTCAATCGTTTCCACTCTTCAAAGGGCAAATACCGAGTATGAAAAACAGAGGCAAAACCAAATTCTTGAAAATACTCTTTCCATTGTTTTTCAATGGTTTTTTTGGAGGTAAAAACCATGACTCGGATGGATTGTCTTTTGCATCGTTCAAATAGGGGCGGAATAATGCTTTGATCCGAAAGCCCATAGAGAGCAATTTGCTGTCCCTCCACGGGTTGAAACGTCTTCGAAAACATGGTCTCTACATTGCAATGTTTAAGAGGAGTGGAATTATCTTTTTTTGGATTTCGAATATCGATCTTCATTGGAAAAAATACACCCACAATACGATTGTCGATAGTACCCTCGGTCTCTTGCTTCCTGGGTGCCTTTCTGATACGAAGTGCTCCAATCACGGACAATGTATTGAGAAGGAGAAAAAAATGTCCATACTTGCTTTCGTATCGTATCATGATTTTGGTAAGGACTAAAAAACAAAGTGGAACTACTATATTGGAAATTCCCCGCAAGGAACCTGTGATAGGTTTCTTTCATCCGCATAGAATAACAAATCGTACATCGATCTTTCGTGGCAGAAACAGGCAAGGTATTGTGTAAAAAATCCCGATACGGATAGTCTCCATAGAGCATGGGGATTTTAAAATCTTCCCCTAGTTGAAACGTAGCTTCTTTTCGTAACAAATACTCTTTCAAAGGATGAATATTGGGATTATAGAAAAAACCAACGACCGAAAAATCTTGCATTAAATCTTGCAAGGGAACAATTGCACACGGTGCACAGCAAATATGGAGAAGAAGAGTTGGCTTCAAGTAAAAAAACCCTCCTCTACCTCGTAAGCGGACACATATCCATTTCTTTTCAGATATTGGATCCCGGTTTTTGTCAGCACCCTACCACGGGGAGTCTTTTCGATAAAGTTTAAAAGTAGTAGATACGGTTCTGTTATCTCCTCTAATGTCATGCGGTCTTCGCTCAAAATGGCACAAATCGTATTTAAGCCCATGGGTCTCCCATGTTTTTGGTACAACAAAAGAAGCAATTTGCGGTCTTGATCCGACAATCCATTTTCATCCAAATGCATAATGGAAAAAGCATGATCAAGAATAGACATCTGAATGTTCACCTCAGATCTCACAGTTGCCACATCTCGCACTCGTTTTACCAAATGAATGGCGATTCTGGGTGTCCCCCTCGAGCGCTTTGCAATTTCAATAGCCTCAAACCGAGGAATTTCTATTTTCAATTGATGGGCTACATTTTGAATCACATCCACCAGTTCTTCAAGAGAATAGAATTGAAAATGATAAGTGAGACCAAACCTGTCTCGAAGAGGCTTGGAAAGAAGACCTGCTCGAGTAGTAGCACCAATCAGAGTAAAAGGATTGCAAGGGATCGAAGCGGCTTTAATGTTTCTTCCTCCCCCTCGTACAATTTGAATTTCAAAATCTTCCATGACACTATAAAAAGATTCTTCAATGCGTTTGTCCAATCGGTGAATCTCGTCAATAAACAGAATGTCTCCTGGATTCAAAGTCATCACCAACGACATTAAATCAATAATCCTTTTAATGGAGGTGGCTGTTGTTTTTACCAAGCGTCTTTCCATTTCATTTGATAAAACAATAGCCAATGATGTTTTCCCCAATCCTGGAGGACCATTTAACAAAATGTGCTCCAGGCATTCTTTTCGATCTTTCGCTGCCTGCATAGCTATCTTTAAGCTTTGCTTAATACCTGTTTGACCAATATAGTCCTTCATACGAGAGGGTCGTAGTAGATAGTCCTCGCTTTTTGGTGGCGTTTGTTTTTGATTCATCGTTTATCATCCTTGGTTAAAAGAGGTGATAAATCGGGAGGTGAGCCAGTAAACTTGCGAGTATGTACAACCTTTTTTTGCACCAAAAATTCTTCTTTCCAACTGCCCAAGTTTTGAATAAAAGGGGGTTCTTCTTGTAAGTATTGAGTGGAGAAGGAACGAAATCGAATCAAATCGTGGTACGTCAAGGTAACATAATCCTGTAAACCAAATTCACCAGAGGGCAAATACGCATAATGTAAATCTCCACTTTTTTCATTTTTCCATTGATCATTGGTAGCATATAGGCTGTTGATGATTCTCATTGCTGCATTCGTATAGGTTTCTTCCTTTGTAGTATCGCCCAAAAGAAGTAAAAAGGAAGCTTCATTGAGCAAATGATTGAGAGAAGAATGAACCCGAAGCTCCGGGTTGTCATAAATAAAGTAGTCTTGCAACATAAATCCATAATTGGGCGTTTCGTAGCAGAATCCTTTGCGAATTCCATCCACTAATAAATCCCCA
>JAQVSG010000008.1 GCA_028700655.1 Caldisericia bacterium | reverse complement strand
CATTGTGAAAGCTGTTACGATACCCGTTACAGTGAAGACCCGAGTAGGGTATCGACCCAACGAACCACTTGCCACGACTGTAGGCAAAATTGCAGAACAAGAAGGTATATCTGCCATCACAATTCATGGTGCAAGCGTGAAACAGAATTCGAAAGGGAGCCGTAACTGGGATGAAATTGCAAAAACCAAGGACCAAGTGAGTATTCCTGTTTGTGCAAACGGGGGGATAAAAAAACCCAGTGATGTTTTGGAAATCCTTTCTTATACAAACGCCGATGCCGTTATGATTGGACGAGCATGTGTTGGAAGACCTTGGTTTTTTCAAGATGTTTTGGATATATACCAGGGAGAAGATCCTATGGTCGTAGATTTTCGAAAAACATCTCCAAAAAGAATCTTCGATACACTCTACGAACATATTCAATTAGAAATTGATTTGAAAGGTGAAAATCAAGCAATCCGAGAGATGAGAAGACCTATTCATGATTATTTACGTGGTTTACCTAAATCGGGTACAATCAGAGATCAAGTCAATAAAGCAAAAGATAGCGAAGCTCTTTTCCGTATTCTCAGAAATTATCAAAGTACTTTTTTTCATGTATAATTACTACGCAAAATTTTATAAAACTTTATAGGTACATTATGAAGAAAGTATTAAGTTTGAGCATGGGTTCTTCTAGAAGAGACCATGTTGCAGAAGTTTCTTTGTTTGGAGATGATTTCCAAGTACAAAGAATCGGCACTGATGGTGATAAAAAGAAGCTACAAGAATTGTATGAGTTGTACGATGGAAAAGTGGATGCTTTTGGTATGGGTGGATTTGATCTATGGGTTCATTATGCCAATAGAGCCTACCGATTTAAAGAAGCTTCTTTTGTGATTCGAAACGTAAAACATACGCCTGTTGCTGATGGATCCAAAGTTAAAAGTACGTTGGAAGCCATGAGCGTACATACGCTTGTTCAACAAGGAATTATTCACCCCGAGACTCAAACTGTCATGATTCCTTCTGCTACTTCTCGCTATTTTTTATACAAAGCGTTTCAAAAGGAAGGATTCAAAGTTCGATGGGGGGATCTGGCCTTTGGTTTAGGAATTGGAAATGATGCGATGGACAGCGAAGTATTGATGAATATTGTTGCCTATGTCGCGTGGCCATTATTGGTGAAAGTCCCCTTTCATTGGTTGTATCCTGTAAAAAATCAAGATACGATTGAGCCCAAGTATAAAAAAGCATACGATAGTGCCGATATTATTGCAGGAGATTTTCATTTAATCTACAAACACCTTCCTGAATGGATGGGAGGGAAAACAATTATTACCAATACATTGACGGAGGAAGAGATAATTGTTTTGAAGAATCGAGGAGTACGATACGTAATTTCTGTGACACCCGAGTTTCAAGGACGTTCCTTTGGAACCAATGTTTTGGAAGCCTGTATATGTGCTCACTTCGGTAGACCACCGGATCAAATTACGATTGAAGAGTGTAAGGATTTATTTCAGCAATATCCTATCCAACCACGAATTATTAAACTATCTGATGAAGGAGACGAGCAATGACTCAAACAAATGAAGAATCGACCCGTACAAAAGAAAAAAAGACAGCTACTGTAAAAAAAACTTCTGAAAAGAAAGCCAGTACTCCATCGAAAAAAAAGACTATATCGAAAGATTCAACCAAAAGTAGTCCATCAAAAAACAATACAGAAGAAATAACAACTATACAAGAAGGTTCTCCTGTAGATGAGGAAGCCAAAAAACAGTCTTCCACGACAAAAAAAGCTTCTGCAACCCAAACGAAAAAGAAGGTAGCCGTTCCTACTACCTCTTCTAATACAAATGGAAAAACCTCTTACATCGATATTTCTTCCGGTATCAAAGACAAAGAGGGGGATTCGTTTAAACTCACCAAACGAGGATTGGAAATTCTAAAAAGTGAATTGAAAGAGTTAAAGACTGTCAAACGGGCTGAAATCTCTGAAAGAATTCGTCAAGCTAGAGCTTTGGGTGATTTAAGCGAAAACTCTGAATATGAAGATGCAAAAAGAGAACAAGCAGTTGTAGAGATCCGAGTTTCTGAACTTGAAAATATGCTTCGAAAATCCATCATTGTGGACGAAGATCTCAGTGATGATAATACTGAAACCGTTAGAATGGGTCATAGCGTTGTTATTGAAAGCATTGAATTCAAAGAACGAAAAACATTTAAAATTGTCTCCGTGTTGGAAGCCGATCCATTTACAAACGCAATATCAAATGTCTCTCCCTTGGGCAGTGCCCTAATTGGACACCAGGTAGGCAATGTTATTCGAGTTGTATTGCCTACAGGAGCTGTCCGATATCGATTGGTGGAGATTTGTAAAAAGGAGTCTTAATGTCAGAACACAATCTATTTGATGCCGATACTTTACAGCTTCTTGATGAGGTAAGAGAAGAAGGGTATGACCCGTATCCCCCAAAATATTTCCCAACTCATCAAGCCGCTGCGATTCTTTCTCAGTTTTCAGACTTGGAGAATACCTCGGTTACAATAGCCGGACGAGTTATTACCAAACGACTTCATGGCAAAGCTGGTTTTGCACACTTGCTTTCGGGTGGGACAAAAATCCAGATTTATTTTCGAAAAGACAACCTTGACGAAGATACCTTTCATTTGGTAAAAAAACGTGTTAATGTGGGGGATATTATTGGAATCACAGGGGACGTTTTTAAAACCCATACAGGGGAGATTACCGTGAGCGTTAGTGCATGTACTCTATTATCAAAAGCGCTTTCTCCTTTGCCTGAGAAATTCCATGGCATTGAAAATGTAGAAGTACGGTATCGACAGCGATACTTAGATCTTATTATGAACGAAGATGTGCGAAAAACATTTCAGATGCGCTCTGCGATTGTTCGATCTATTCGCGAAACTCTACACCATGAAGGCTATATGGAAGTAGAAACTCCGACATTGCAAGATATTTATGGGGGCGCTTTAGCGAAGCCTTTTACGACCCATCATAACGCACTTGATCAGGATTTTTACCTCCGAATAGCTCCTGAACTATATTTGAAACGGTTGATTATTGGAGGTTTCGATAAAGTCTTTGAAATTGGTAAAGCATATCGAAATGAGGGAATATCTGTAAACCACAATCCGGAATTCACGCTTATGGAATTGTATGAAGCGTACGGCAATTACGAAACCATGATGGAGATATCGGAAAAGTTGATAATGGGGATACGAGATTCTGTTCTTCAAAAAGACACGATTGAATATCGTGGAAAAACCATAAACCTTTCAGTTCCTTTTCGAAAAATGAGATTAGCGGATGCATTTGAAGAATTTGCTCATGTTGATATTGTGAAGTTGCAAGACGAACAATACGCAAAAGAATATTTGAAAAAAGAGAAAATTCATATTGATAAAAGTCTTTGCTGGGCCAATATTGTGGATGAGATTTTAAAGAAGAAAGTAGAACCACATCTTTCCAATCCAACGTTTTTATATGAATATCCCTTACCATTGTCTCCCTTAGCCAAAAAAACGTCTCTGCAATCCCAATGGGTGGAACGTTTTCAACTCATTATGGGGTCTTTAGAAGTTGGAAATGCCTTCACAGAGTTAAATGATCCAGTGGATCAACAAGACCGTTTTTTGGCTCAAAATGAAGCAAAACAACATGGAGATGAAGAAGCACACTCCTTCGATCGTTCTTACATAGAAGCGTTGAAATTTGGATTGCCTCCGACAGGAGGGCTGGGATTTGGTATCGATAGAATTGTAATGATTCTTACGGGTAGTGAATCTATTCGTGATGTACTGTTGTTTCCCCAACTTCGGAGGAGGGAGCCGTGAGCATTTTACTAGATGGTCATTCATTATCTTTAGATACCATTGTATCGGTTGCATGCAAGAGAGAAAAAGTAAGCATCCATCCCGATGCTTTTGATAGAATACAACAATCTCGAGATTATGTTGGTAGAATCCTAGAAAGCAACAAAGTTGTGTATGGTATTAATACGGGTTTTGGAAAACTTTCTTCAACACCTATTAATGAATCGCAGTTAAGCCATCTTCAAGTAAATCTTATTCGAAGTCATGCGGTGGGCGTAGGCAAACCACTTCCAGAAGAATTGGTTCGAGCTACAATATTGATCCGAGTCAATTCTCTCCTTATTGGTTATTCGGGTATACGTAAAGAACTTATAGACGCTCTAATTGATGTACTCAATCACGAGATTTATCCATTTATTCCCTCCAAGGGTTCTTTGGGTGCTAGTGGAGATTTGGCTCCCTTGGCGCATTTAGCTTTGGTTTTAATGGGAGAAGGAGAATGTTTCCAGAATGACGAAAAGATACCTTCTCGCTTTGTGTTGCGGGATCATGGATTGAAACCCATATTATTAGAGCCGAAAGAAGGCTTGGCTTTAATCAATGGCACCTCAATGAGTACTGCCATGTTGTCTCTCAATTTGATTCATATTCTACATTTGTTAGATAGTGCCTTTTGCTCTATTGTTTTATCCTTAGAAGCATTTTGTGGATGTAAAGCTGCTTTTTCTTCGTTGGTTCACCAGCAGAAACCTCATCAAGGCCAACAGCTAGCTGGAAAAATACTGGAAACTTCTATATATGACTCAAAGCTATTGGATTCTTCTTCACGTGTTCAGGATCCATATTCGTTCCGTTGTGTTCCTCAAGTACTTGGTCCCGTTATTGATACCATTCGTTACTGTCTGCAGGTGAATCATGCAGAAATGAATTCTGCAACCGACAATCCTCTGCTTTTTGTGGAAGAAGATCAAGTCATATCCGGAGGAAATTTTCACGCACAACCGATTGCAATCGCTGCGGATTATCTTTCTATTGCCCTTCAGACTTTGGGCGAGATTTCTCAACATCGAGTCAATCAATTGCTAGATCCTAATTTAAGCGGGGGAATACCTGCTTTTGGTGTGAAAGAGCCTGGACTAAACTCGGGCTTTATGATCGTACAATATACCGACGCTGCTCTTGTTTCTCAAAATAAAACATTAACATACCCAGCCACTTCTACTTCTATCCCCGTTTCTGCGAATCAAGAAGATTTTGTAAGTATGGCTCCTACTGCCTGTAGTAAACTTCATACTATTGTGTGGAATACTTCTCGAATTATTGGTATTGAGCTTTTAACAGCTTTTCAGTGTTTGGAATTTCGAGATCGAAACAAAATGGGTAGTGTTGCCAAGAAAATATATGATTTGGTTTCATCACAATTTGAACCTGTACTTATTGATCGATCGATTCACAAAGAAATGGAAACTATGGGTGACCAGATTTTAAAAGGAATGTTTCAAGATATTTTGCCTATTGAAATCATACTGTAGTTATTCTGCGAGAGTGCTTTTGATATGCTGTAATTGGTATTGTTTTTTTGCAAATCGGTGCGATTCATCCCGAATCTGCTGAAACAAACGAAGAACTTCTGATTTTTCTCTATCCAACCGAATCGGTTGGGAATTTTTTTCACTAAACACAAGCTCTTCTCTTTTTGCTAATGATAGGACAGGCAGATGAATGTCGTTCTCCTGTAGAACATTCGATACTGCATGCAATTGTCCTAATCCTCCATCAATCAAAAATACATCTGGTAGGGTACCAAAGTCTTCATCATTGTGCTGTATTCTTCTTTGAATGACTTCTCGCAATGATCCCGTATCATCAGGCAATGCTGCAAGCCGAACTTTGAAATACCGGTAATACTTTTTTGCGGGTTTTCCATTAATAAACACCACCATTGAGCCAACGGTATTCTGTCCTTGTATATGGGAAATGTCATATCCCTCTATTCGATATGGAATGGATGGTAATTGAAAGGTTTTCTGAACATCCAACAAAAGAGGATTCAGCGTTTCAAAAAAATGAGGAAATTTTGTTTGGAAGTGCTTTTTTGCATTTTCTAAACAGAAGTCCACAAGATGCTTTTTTGATCCAATTTTGGGGTGTTTTATTTGAAGAGAAGAACCGGGAAATTTTGTTAGAATTTGTTTTTTTATGTGGGTAAGATCTGCACACTCTATATTGATAAGAATTTCTTTTGGAGGGGGGAAGTAGCTTAAATCTAAGTAGTATTGGAGCAAAAAGCTTTGTAAAATTCCTTCTTCCTCTTCCTCAAAAGTTTGAAAGTTGTAAAAATGATCTTCATAGATCACCTTTCCCTCTCTGACTTTCATTAAATCGATAACAGCTTTATCATGAAGAGAATAAATAGCCAGTAGGTCCCCATCAAAATCAGGGTTTGTTATAACTCTTTGTTTGTCTTGGATAGCCTCAATAGATTGAATTTGATCTCTTAAAAGGGCGGCATATTCATATTTTTGTTCTTTGGCTGCCAACGTCATGTTTTCTTTCAACTGAGATTGAATGGTATGTACATCGTTTTTTAAGAACTGAATGGCCATTTGAACTTGCTTGTTGTACTCTTCTTGCGTAGTATTTCCTGCGCAACATCCAGGACATTGGTTCATGTAGTATCGTAAACAGGGTTTTTGATCTTTTTTTGTAAGGTTTTTCTTGCAGTTTCGTAGTCGAAATGTTTTCAGTATTAAACGATGTAGGTAGGTTGTCTTCTTTGCACTTGTAAAAGGACCAAAGTAGAGTCCATTGTCTTTTCGAATTCTCATTGATTTCAAAAACGAGGGAAATGGTTCTTTAGTAAAAGTTAAATACTGGTACCCCTTGGAGTCTTTTAATGCTCGATTGTATTCAGGCAATAAGCGTTTAATGAAATTGCATTCCAAAATCAGTGCTTCGTAGGCAGACTTTGTAGCAATATACTCAATGGAATTTACATGTTCCATTAAATCTCGTATGCGGGGATTTCTTTTTTGATGATAAAAATAGGAACTCACTCTTTTTTTTAACGAGGTTGCTTTCCCAACATATAATACATCTGCATTTTGATTCCGCATAATATAGATCCCGGGTGAATCAGGGAACGATCGAACCGTGGCTAGTAAATCATCCCATTTGAGATTTTTTGTATTGGGTTGTTTATCTTTTTGCATTTCTTACGATGTATTGTAACATGTTTTTTGTTTAATTCTGTTACTATTAGTACTACCTTACACATATGGAGAGGTAACTTGAGAAATAGAATCATCGTATTTGCTATTGTTTTATTTGTGTGTTTAACGGGCTTTGGGAGAGTTTTTTCATCCGACGAACAGAATCCTCCTGAAATAGAGATATACTCACATCCTGGCGTGGAGTTGGTAAATGTGGTTGCTTTTTTATCCACGATAGACCAGTACTCCAATTGTCAATTGTTAACCAGTGTTTTTCTGTATCAAGCGAAAAAATTCTTTGCTCCTTGGAAGGATCACCCTGTTGTTCAACAATATGTTATTCTAAAAGACAATGAGGGGATTGATGAGGTCTATCAGATTATGTTGGAAGGTGAACCCTGGGAAGAACAGGCCGCAAAATTGGAGATCGAGGATGAGGATAAAGAACAAATCGTTTTGTTTGTGGAAACACTTCAAGATTTTGCCAAAGTTTCACACTTTTCTCAGTATATGACCACAATGAAACATCCCTATTCTCAAATAGCTTCCTCGTTCCAATATACAGAACATATACAAGAAGAACTGCGTACAGCGCAGAATTTTTTTGGATACAATTTTCATAAGGTGCACGTCTTGTTATGTCCCACACAATTGTATGCGATGAATTCTTTTGTGACGATAAATCATGCCTCTCAAAAAAGAGATCTTTTTATTCTTGCTTCTCTTAGTGATGTTCAAAATGGATATTTACAGTTTGGAACAAAAAGTTCTTTCAGTAGTCTTTTATCAGATACAGTGCCCATTTTTCTGTTTCAACAAGCCATGGATCACTATGGGATAAGAATGAACGAGTTTCAATCAAAAACAAATCAACTTTTTTTTCACCAGCTTTTAGAAGCTCTCCGAATTGTTGTGTACAAAGATACTTATACGAAAATTCCGGTGGATGATTTTCTCCATCAATGTACAGAAAAAGGGAAAACTTTTGTGTCCCCAATTTACTCTATTATTGATAAGGAGTATACTTCATCTAGAGAAGAGTATGTTCATTTTATTGCCTATACTCCTCATTTTTATAACTCACTTATGGTTCTTTTTAATGGAGGTGATGTATGAGAATTGCTGTTTTAACCTCTGGTGGAGATGCTCCTGGAATGAATGCAGCTGTTCGAGCTGTAACCCGCACTGCGATATATAAAGGTATGGAAGTAATGGGTGTGAAAAAAGGATTTGCCGGTTTAATGACTGGTGAGTTTAAAAAAATGTGTTCACGAGATGTTGGCAGTATTTTGTCATTGGGAGGGACCATATTGCTAACAGCAAGAGCTCCGGAATTCAGTTCCGAAGAAGGAATCAATAGAGCTCTTGCATCGTTAAAAAAATATCAAATTGATGCCCTGGTTGTCATTGGTGGGAATGGATCACAAAGAGGGTCCAATGATCTACATAAGAAAGGTTTTCCTGTCGTTGGTATTGCCTCTACCATCGACAATGATGTCTACGGAACACACAGCACAATCGGTTTTGACACAGCTTTGAATAACGCTGTGGGAGCTATCGATAAAATACGCGATACGGCAACAAGTCATCAACGGGTATTTGTGGTGGAAGTAATGGGAAGAGACAGAGGAATCCTTGCTTTGCATTGTGGCATTGCCGTTGGTGCCGATTGTATTGTCATCCCTGAAAGAAGCTTCAATATTAATCAAATTTCCGAAAAGATTAAAGGCAACTTTGAATTGGGCAAAAAGCACTTTATCGTTGTATTAGCGGAGGGAGCTGCAAAAGCTGAAAAATTTGCAGATGCTTTGCAGTTGGTATCCGGTATTCACGCAAGTATCAGCGTATTGGGGTATTTGCAAAGAGGTGGAAATCCTACCTTTCAAGATCGATTTTTAGCAACTAATTTTGGAGTTAATTCTGTACAGCTTATTGAACAGAAAAAGTTTGGATATATTGTGGGAGTTCAAAACAATCATGTTGTCCATATTCCAATGGAAGATGTTGCAACGAATATTAAACCCATTGACGAGAATCTCTTTGAATTGCAAAAATATCTTTGCATTTAGATCGCTATTTCTTGCTAAAGGATTTTCTAGAGGCAGGTTATGCCGCGTTTACTTCGGCTTTTGATTGGTTCGTAAACGGAGCAAGTCAAAATCTTCAAAAACAATGGGTAAAGACTCTTTTTGAAATATCTTTCCTGTCATATCAAAAATAGGAAAAGGTTTCACAAATTGCACTTCTCTGTGTGTTTTTTTCAAATCCAACCTATTGTTTTGTTGATCATCGTAGTACAAATGTGCTTTGTCTGGATCTGGGATAGAGTTTTTCTCCATTTTTTTCAATACAGGTTTCCAATGCGAAATATTCCAGGGATTCTTGATACTTTCTAGATACGAATGATTTGTTTGGATGTCTCCTACAGAGGACTCTTCAGGAGAGAAAAAACCGTCCATACGAAGATAGGCATCTTCTATAGATGGATGCGATAGACTTTTCATTTGATATCGATTCTGCGTGAGCCAACCTTCTATACTTGAAAAATCGGAGTCCATTTCTCCGACAAGAAACATTTCGTTGTTATCTTGAAAACCCAAAACAATCAACCCTAGACTACCATCGTACTTTCTTTTCTTCGCAATCCATTGGTAGGAGAGATCTGGGTATTGATTGAATAAGTAGATGTGATCGGTTTTACCATTCCAGTAAATTTGGATAAAATCAGCATCATAAGAACTTTGAGGATGGTTTTCTATGAGAATGTTTTCGCCATTAGAAAACATTGTGTTTTGAAAACTGGGGTTGTAACCAGGAACAGAGTAACAGTTTTTTACACCCTCTACCGGATGAAATGTTCCAATAAAACCATTATGGGTAGAAAAATGAACAGAACTCTCATCCTTTCCCGAAGATATATCGGGTATGATGCTACAGATTGCTTTTGTCGATTGTACTTTTTTTGCACTGGTAGGAATTTGAAGCAAAGTAGCATGTTGGAGGGTGATTGTGGAGGGTTCTGTTTCAACACATTCTACAATAAGTCCATATTCGATAGTAGTTGAGTTGTACGATCCAGATAGAAAAATATGGTTGGAAATTGTACATACATTGTGCAAAGAAACATTGGTACTGGAAAAAGTCGTAACATTTTGAAGAAGAGAATTGTTTAATGCGTTGCTATCTATTTTTAGAAAGTGTAGTTGATAGACTGGCTCATTGTCGATGGTTGTTGTTTCAAATACAAGATAGGTAGAATACTGAGTGGGAAACCAACAAAGAATATCTCGATTTAGGCACCAATTGTCTGGGGGTGTAAAAGCAACGGATTCTATGATCCTGCCACTTTTATCGGTGGTAAAGAATACAAGTTGCGGTTTATTGGTGTTGTCTACGATGGCTGCATAAATAGTTGCTTCTTGATCTTGGATTTGACAAGGCAAAGAACAAATCTTTTGAAAGTGATACGGCTCCTCATTGCCTGCCAATAGTTCGTATTGAAAATACGCTGTGGAGGGAGTGCAAGATAAAGAAGAGAAACAGAAAGAAACAAGGAGGAAATGTAGAGAGAAAAGCAACGAGATTTTTTTTAGCAAGAAGTAATTTCTCATAATGTCTCCCTAGATAAAGGATTGTTGATTTCTGTACCAAAAGGTAAAGATTCCAATGTTTCTCCTTGAAAATAAAGGTGAAATGAACGGAAACTGGTATTCTCTGAGAGTGTCATAATGATTTGTTCGAGGAAGTTTTCCTCTTGTTGCGCGTTTAAAAACTCACTCATCTCCATGTCAAGATTGATCATAAGGGAGTTTTCTTCGCCAGGCGTAACAGAGATAAGCTTTGTTCCTGAGGGTATATCCGATACAATTCCTACTTCTCTTTCATGAGACGTAGGTCCTTTTAGCAGTTCTTGTAAGATTTTTTCGGGGGAGGGTTGTTGTTGGGGTTCATATGTACGGAAGGTCGGTATCAGATAATGGTTTTGTTCTTTTTTCAATACAAAATAGAGGATGGAAGATGTTTCGATTTGAAGACCATGCCAACGCTCATAAGGTTCTAGAGAAGAGGTATGCCCCCCAATAGTATCTATATTTTTTCCATCAATTTGAATGCGAACTTTTTGTATTTGAGGGAGTTCCGTTAAAGACAATGTGATGGAATTTACCAAACTGAGCTCTTCATTTGCTCCGTAATGAAATCTTTGAAACTCAGGAGAAAGATCCAAATACAGAGTACCGTCTTCGATCAAAACACTGTTAATTGTTACTTCTTCCGGGAAAAAGCTAGCAATATCTTCATCATCTTTGTACCGGATCATGAGTTGATTGACAATGCTGGCAACAGTATCTTCAACTTTTGAAGAGGAGGGTATCTCTACCTTGGTTAACAGAAACATATTAGCGGGGAGGTAATAATAATACATTCGAACAAATTGACCTTTCGGGAGTTGCCCCGACAAACGAATCAAAGGTTCAGAGAGGGAAATATATTGTTTAAATGTGGGATCTTTTTTGCCTTGTACAAATATTTGCACTTTTTGGATAGAATCTAATTCTGTTAGTGTATTCACTATGCAATAGACGGCCGCAGCTTCTTGTGAAACAGAAGAGATGGATTTGGAGATCATGTCTTCTTCTAGGACAAGGCTGCATATGCCTTCTTTGAGAGAAACATCTGCAACCGAACCATGAACAGGGATGAAGGATTGCAAGTTTCCATCTTTGGGAGGTTTTGATAATTCTTCCAAAAGAATCTTAACAATTTTTTCTGTTTGACCCGATAAGGTTATTTTTCGGTTTACAGGGACTAATTCGTCTTTTGCAGAATCATAAAAATACAATTTAGCGGTCGAAATTGAAAGATCGTACCGATGTTGATAAAAATAGTATCCAGCCATAATAAGGAATCCAAGGACGATGACGATAAAAAGTAAGCTCTGTTGCTTTTTCTTATGATGCAATGAATGAATGACGTATCCGTTTTTATTTCTCATGTTTCAAATTGATAGCCAAAATAATGAGAAAGTAAAGGGAAATCGTTCTTATGGATACTCTCCAAATAGTATTCACTATGAACTATTTCGAGAGGGGGTGAAGGAAAGAATAAAAAATCAGGATGAATCATGGATAATGTAGTATATGCACAAATTTGCAAGGTTTCTTGCAAGTTTTCGACAATGATTAGGCTAGGAATATCTCTTGGAGTGTGGTATGTTTCCCACACATTGGTTCCACTTTTCCAAAAGAAAACACACGGAACATTATTTTTGTGGAAGTAGTACTGATCAGAACCGCTCCATAAACCTCCTGGAGTGAATTCTATGGGAATGTCTAGCGTATCCGATGCTTCTTGTATGCTATCGCACAATTCTGGGTAGAAATGATCATCTGTTCCTGCTATTAAGGAGGAATCTCCTACACCAACCATATCAAGATTAATGACGCCTACTATTTCATCCAAGGGAAATAAGGGGTGTTCTACGTACCATTTGGAACCGATCAATCCTTCTTCTTCTCCGCTAAAAGCGATAAAAACAATATGGATATTAGTTGTAAAAAATATGTCTTGAAAAGTTCTGGCTATTTCTAGCATAACAGAGACACCAGAAGCATTGTCATTGGCTCCAAAATAATAAGCATCATTGATAGAATCCTGTCCAAGATGATCGTAATGTGCGGTGATGAGAAACGATGAAAGCGTTGGGGTTTGTGAAGGAATAAAACCAATCACATTGGAGGTAGTTTCTTCTTCTTTAGATATGGTAATTTCTATTTCTAAGGATTCAAGAATTGTAAACGTGAAGGGTTTTTTAGAAGATTCGATGGTATTGATAATCATATCGGTCGAAAGCGAATAGTCTTGAAATATGATTTCAGCAGCAGCAAGCGATAAAAAACCAATCAGAATGCCTAGAATCGTTCCGGGGTCGTACACTTCTTTTTTTTCCCAATTTACCGATGTAGAATCAGCGTTTTGGTTAACAATGAGAACTGCTTTTGCGCCCTTCTTTTTTGCATTTGCAATTTTTTGTTGAATGTTTGCATGATCGACATAGGGCAAAGAAGAAAGAAAAGAGGGTTGACCGCTTAAAACAATCACCACTTTATCTTTGACATCGGTATTCGCATAGTCATCGTAATCGGATGTTTGTATCCCAAAACCTGCAAAAACACCCTCTGATTTGTGGAAGCCCGAGTCACTTTTTAAATAGGGATAAAACTCGTTGCGGTACTCGAATTCTGTGACAGGATTTCCATGATACAAGCATTTTGTTGGAGTCTCTATTTGAACCAGTGGAACCGAAAAATTCTGTAGATAGCTCCCGGGGCTTTCTAATTGACAGGGCTGTAAATGAAGTTGTTCCATGTATTGTGTAATCCAATCCGCAGAATGTTCACATCCTACGGTCCCGGATTGTCTTCCCGTGAAATCTTGGGAGCAAAGAGTATGAATTGTAGCAAGAGCATTTTTGGCAGAGGTTTGTGAGCTAACATACTGATAATAAGAAAGCCTGTGCATTTGTAGAGGAGATGTGTTAGTTTGAATGGGTGTAGGAGATGGAAAGGAAAAAACTAACTGGATCGTAGCAAGGATTACGGTGAAGAGTTTCATGGCTTACAACTGATCGATGTGGGTTTTTTTAAACTGTTCCATTTGGTTTAAAACAGCTTGATAGGATTCATGGATGTATTCCCGACGTTTTATTTGATCTTCGTCTTGCTGCTTAATAAGAGATCGAAATGTTTTGTGAAGATCCTGTAATAGTTTTATGCATTCTTTTTTGGTCTTTTCTTTTAACTCAAGGGCTTTTTGATTGGCCAACTGAACAATTTCTTCTTTGTTGATCAGTTCTCTTTGATGATGCTTAGTATCCTCTATGATAGTGGCCGCTTCTTGTCTTGCAGATTCGAGTATCTCGGAGCGTTCAAGAAGGATATTTTGACCTTTTTTGATTTCATGGGGGTAATTTTTCCGGATGGTTTCAACAATTTCTTCCAAGATTTCTTTGTTCACGATGACGGTTCCGGTTAAAGGAACATTCTTTGCATTTTCTAGTATGGAAACAAGTCGGTCCAAAGAATCAATGATACTCATATTATCTCCTTTTCTCTAAGTGTTCAGCCACAATATCTGGAACAAACAGTCGAATATTCCCTTGAAAATGAATCATTTCTTTTACCATAGAGGAGCTTAAGTTTGCATGTTGCATATTACTCATAAAGAAAAGAACCTCAAAGTCGGGGTAGATTTGTTTGTTGGTGATCGCCATTTGAAATTCATTTTCAAAATCAGAGAGTACCCGTAGACCACGGATACAAACGGGTATATCCTTTTGTTTCATATAGTCAACCAAAAGTCCTTTCCACACTTCAACGTGGATGCGAGAATCGTTGTGAAAATATTTTTGTAAAAGACCCACTCTTTCTTCAATTGAAAGAAAGGGGGTTTTTTTGCGATTTTCTGCAATAAGAACGACAAGATTCTGGAAATAATGGAGGGATCTTTTTATAATGTCCAAATGACCATATGTTAAAGGGTCAAAGCTACCAGGGTAAACAGCTTTTTCATTGCTGCATTCTTCGAAGGATGGCAAGCTTGGTTCGACCATAATTACGTTCCTCACAATCTAAACCTAACGCATTGGAAATCGTTTGAATTTCACTTTTTTGTGTATGTTCAAGAACAATTGTACAACAGGGATTCATTTTTGTAGCAATTTTTTGCAAAAGAAATAGATATTGATCTGTGGAGTAGTTATATGGGGGGTCGAGAAAAATAAAGTGGAACGGATCAATTTTGCGGTGTGTAAGAAAATATTCTGCTGTTTCTCGAAAAAGGAGAAAGTAGTTTTCTGAAATATTAGCTTGTAAAAGATTTTTCTGAATTGTACGCAAGCAGGTAGGGTTTTTTTCTACAAAATAGGCTTTTTTGGCTCCTTCGCTAATGGCATTAATACCTATTGCTCCTGTACCTGCAAACAAATCCAAAAAAAAACAGTCCGGAATCTCTTGCCGTAAAATATTAAAGAGAGCTTCCCGGACCTTGTTTGATGTAGGTCTTAAAGGGAGATGCGCGGGAGAAACAAGGGTTTTCCCGCGCCTATTCCCAGAAATAATCTTCATTACTCGTTAATCAATTCCTCTACTGCTTCCCATAAGTGGTCCATAAGTGCAAGAGTAAAACCAGAATGTTCGTAACGGATTTTACCATTTTTATCAATGAGATACGTAACAGGAATGGCTTGAATTCCATACGAGCTTTTTACTGAGGAATCTAAGTCCCAAGGGATGGGATAGGAAACATTAAGATGTTCTATATCTTTTAGAATCTGAGGTTCAAGTGCTTTGCTAGAATCTATGGTGATGACTAGACATTCCAAACCCTTGTCTTTATATTCTTGATAGATTTTTTCTAAATAAGGCATTTCTTCTTTGCAAGGTTCACACCAAGTAGCCCAAAAATCAACAAGAATCAATTTTACATCAGGGTTATCAATAAGAGCTTGTAAGGCAACTTCTTCAACAATTCCTAAAGCAGGGTTGGGATTGGCTACAATAGGAAGTGTCCAATCACCAGCATCTCTAGCTTCTTCTGGAGAAATAATTCCTCCACCACTACCGCCATTTTTTATGACTTGACCGCCATTGTCTGAAGTATTATCATTACAGCCCGTCATTGAAGCGCTAAGACCGATTACCATCAAAAACATAACAACAATAGAAACAATTTTTTTCATCAAACTACCCCCTACGGTAAAGTATTCTTTTATTCTACGAATTCACACAATTTTGGCAATCCAAAAAGTGACACTCTTATACCCCATTTTGAATGCATATCTCTCGTAAAGTATTAAGACCTATAAAGAAATGTTTCATCATTAAACCAATGTAGTACATCCCTACCTCGGTTGTATAGTAGAAATGTCCCCTTTTATTGACAATGGAACTCACTTGAAGCAAAAGCAATTCTGTTGCAATCGAATTTTGATATCGATTGTAGAGGGCCTTCGCATCCAATTTCATTCCAAAAAGTTGAGTGAGCATAAAATATCGAGCGGCTTCTTTTTTTGTTGCTTTTTTGTGCATGACAATAGATACCTGATTCTTTTGGACTTGCTCAATGTAGCTTGTGGGGTGAAATGTGTTTACATAAAAAGTCTCTTGTAAAAAACCAACAGAACCAGCACCAATGCCTACATACTCGGGGTGATGAATAATGTATTCATCAATTCGTTGATCCCCTTTTGAAAAGCACCAACATGTGGAGGGTTGGAAGTCCTTTTTCATCTCATTTTGTAACAATTGATAAAAAGAGTATTCTCTTTTGGTATCGATGGTTTGAAACCTTCTTTCCATCGCGCTTTTTTTGTGGGGGGATGGCATTAAGGGGTAAAAAGTGGCCTGGTTCACTCCGATCTTTTTTACCATTTGAATGTCATTGTAAAGGTCTTCTAAAGTTTGATTGGGGAAATTAAAAATACAATCAATATTGATGGTTTGAAAATGGGAAAGAGCTCTTTCCACTGAGGAAACTGCTTCTTGGGATGTATGAGAACGTCTTCCCATCGCAAGTAACAAGGTATCTTTAAAGCTTTGAACTCCAATAGACAGACGCTGAACTCCACTATGTTGGAGCTGTAATATTGTGGGTTCTGATAAATCACTGGGGTTTGCTTCAACTGAAATTTCCTGAATGGAAAACAAGCTTTGTAGTTTTTCTATACAAGAGGTGAGAAGGGATAAGTTGATCGTGGGAGTTCCTCCTCCAAAATAAACCTCTTGGAAATCAAACCCTTTGTTTTTGTAATATTGCAATTCTTTGTTTAGGGATTGAAAATACTGAATGGCCAATTCTTCGTTGTATACATATCGATTAAAAGAACAGTACGGACACAATTTTTGACAGAAAGGAATATGTATGTATAAAGAGGGTTTTGATGCCTTGTTAAAACGTAGTGTTGTGGAATCGAATCCTGGGGATAAATGGACAAATTTTTCCCCTTCTTTCGATACAATTTTTTCTATACTGTTTGCTAGGAGTCGGTTCATATTACTTCCTTGAAAAAAGAATAAAAATAGTGTAACAAAACTTGATTCAAATTGTACTAAATACAGAAAGATGGTTAACCGTGATAGAAATTGACAGGGAAATACTACAATTTGCTAAAGATGGTGATAGAATGGCACAAGCTGAAGTATTTTCGTACTATAAAAATTATGTGTTCCGATCTGCTTTTTTCATGTTGAAAAATGAAGATGAAGCAGACGATATAGTGGAAAATGTGTTTTTTAAAGTATTTTCCAATTTTGTCTCTTTTGATATGACCCGATCCTTTCATCCGTGGCTTTCGAGAATCATTCTGAATGAAACAAGAACCTACATTAAAAAGAACCGACGTGCCTATACGAACCAGGATTTTGTGCTAGATAATATTCCATCTCGGTCTAGTGAGACCAAAGAAAAGTCCCAGCAAATTCAGCGCTATATGAAAGAGCTTAGTCCAAAAGATCGGGAGCTTATTACAATGCGTTATTTTCAGGAATTAACGATAGAGGAAATTGCTCGCATTGTGAATATATCTGTTGCCAATGCAAAGGTGAGAATTCATAGAGCTACCAAGAAATTAAAGCAGATTATTGAAACCAAGGAAGAAAACTAATGGATCAAGAAAAAAAATCAATACAAACCTTTTTGAATTCTATGGCTCCTGCACATGTTGTAGAAGACAACATGTTGCTTTCTGTCATGGACCGAGTGGAGACGCATAAAAAAACTCGAAAAGTTACTACTTTTACGAGACGCTTTGCAGTTCCCGTTACTCTTGCTTTATTGATTTCTATTACGACATTTTTCCCCGTTTTTGGTAGCGAAAAAGGATCTCTTATTGATGTTTATAACAGTTACAAATTAAACCGCAGTTTGGATGAATTTAAGAATAGTTCGACCACTATGTCTCATGACCAATCGATTGCTCCTTACATGATTTCGTCTCTTTTAGAACAGAAATATGGAATCGATCCCGTGGAGTTTCTAGAAACTCGTTTTATATATAACATTCCTCCTTTCGATGCTGTTTTTTTGCTATTGGTTTCCAAAGAAGCAAATATTCCTGTCCAAGATCTTGTTCAAATGAGGAACAATAGACTTGAATGGGGTGTTATTACTCGGCATTCCAATGTAACCCCCTACCAGTGTGTTCAATTTCTCCGTGATTTTCAAGCTGCCTACCAAACAATCCCAAAGGAAGGATTTGCCCTTCAAGGAAGAGTTCGGCAGATTAATTCTGAAAATTCCAGTTTTTTTATTGAACGATTCCCATATCCAATTTATGTGCAAGGTGAAACAACCTTGTTTGATACTCTTCAAATAGGAAGCCCCGTATCTATAAAAATTATGTACAACTATGCAGAGTATCGATATGAACTTCTTTTAATAGAGATCAAACCATTGCGTCCCAACGGTCCCATATCCTTCATTGGATATTTAATATCCCTGCAACAAGATCACCTGGTTTTAGGGGCGAAAGACGGGAGGAGAGTTGTTTTAAAGATTCCTTCTCATTTTTCTCATGTTTTAATGATGGATTCTACCGTTACAACGGGTTGTCTCATTAAGATTCTTTCCTTCACAGATCGAAGTGGCAATCATCAAATGATCGATTATTCCATTCTTACCCCGACTAACGAGTCCTTACAAGTAGAAAACCAGTCTTCTCAGAAGGGTACCCCAAACAAACCAATCGATGTATTTCAAAAACAAAAGACACACAATATACCCGAAGAAAACAGTGCAATGGAACAGAGTACGGACGAGTTAAAAAAAGAAATAGAGAAAACGCAAGAATCTCTTCGAAAGAAAATGCTTGAAATGAAAAACCGTACACAAAGGCTACATCCGTAAAGAAGAAACAGCCTTCTAGTTTGAGCGAGAGATACTCCTAGCTTCTCTGATTTTGGTTTCCAAAATACGAATATCCTCTTCACACATGAGTGGATTGGAAGCTCTTTTCGATTGGATTACCAACTCATAGACATCTTCTAACCGTTCTTTTATATCTTTGAATAAAGAGGGAAACTTCATATTGGCTTGTACATACATATCCTGTTCTGGATCATAGGAATATACATCCAACCATTGAATGGCTCTTCCAGCAGCCTGCATTCGTTCTTTCCCTTCAAAGTTTGAGGCTGTATATCGCAATATTATTTCTGGGTATGGTTGTGGAGGAGATGCTAAAAATTGCATCTGGAATGTTAGATCCCATGAACCGTTACTAAAAAACAAAGAATGATCAATAGTCCCATCAATTTCAGTGGGATGAAAATTAAAAATTTTAATAATATCAGGTTTTTGGTTTCCTTTTGCAATTGTTTCTGGTGTAACGTTTTCGGTTTTTTGTGTGGAAACCAATATATAAGTATGGTCTGGATACACGAGTTCACCAAGAAGCACCAAATGATCAAACAAGTAGTAGGGATCTTCTTCTTTTGTTTGTCCTCCCAGAAATTCACTATTATTAATAGTATGGAATTCATTATCTTGATACAAAGCCATACGATTGTTTTCAGCAAAAAGATATTCATTGTCATTTTCTAAAGGTATCCATGAATACAGTCTAAAAAATGGGAATGAGCACACTTCCTTTGCACAGAAGGATTCTTTTACGGTAAAAGGATGAACTCCTTGAGAGATTGTATTGCATTGCAAACCGTCCCACATATACAAGATAGAATCTTGACTAAAATACAATGCATTGGAAGAAGCTGACCATGCAAGTCCAAAAAACCAACGTTCGTAACTATCAGGACCTTCCATTGTTTGAATGGTTTCAATAGAACGTCCTTCTTCCCACCAAAAAAGAGTTTTTTGAGGGAGCATTTCGTGAATGTGTTTTACATCCTGAAAATAGGGATTGTAGGGATCTGTGTTTGTAGTTCCAAAGAGACGGTTCCCTTTTAAGTCGTACTGATTGATTTGAGAATAATATGTCCAAACATTTTCACGAGGCATTTTTTGTCCTGTTTCAGTATCCACTATAAAGGGATATGAGTTGAGAGGTGAAACCACAATTTTCCTTCCTTGATCTACAAAGAATATCTGGTCTTTTCGGTCTTTTCTAGGAGTGTAGATGGTTATTTCAGAAATGTATCGAGTAGAACCTCTATGAAGGTCTAAAGAGCAAACATGAAAGGTTGTATTGGTTTTTTGAGTGGAGGGATTCAATGTATCTTTTCGGCGGAGAAAATACAAACGATGTTGATCTGGAGAATAGTAAGGGAAGTCATCATTGTCTTCTGTTAATGCCTGAACCTTTCCGTTTTCAGGTTGGTATACGCGAATACCAAATCCTTCTGGATTCGCAAAAAAAACCATGGAAGGAGAAAACATTTCTTGGGAAAAAAAAGAGTCTTTCTGAGAAAGAAGGGAGCAATCCCAAAGTGTAAAGAGTGAAAAGAAACAAAAAAGAATTCCTGAACATACTATCGCGCGACGAAGAAAAAATTGGTTACAACATTGTAATTTTTTTTGCATACGTGTATTATACTTAGAATAGAGAAAGGGTACAAAGTATGAAAAAAAAATGTATTGTTACCGCTTTTGTTTTAATTTTTTGTGTTTCTTTGGGATTTCATTCCAGTATTGCTCAAGACAACAATGTTGTTCATGAATACTCTATCCATGAGTATCCAAGATGGATTGCCTTAGATAAGAATGTGGCTTTTGAAATTTTTACTGCAACCTGGTGTGGATGGTGTTACAAGGCGTATGACTTATGGGATGCTTTGCAAGAAACGTTTGGTGAAAAAGTAGTAACGAATATTCGATATCATTGTCAAGATAAGATATCGATGGACACAATCAAGGAGCGGATCTATTATTACGGTGTCACCGGCTATCCAACTGTGATTGCCAATGGTACCAAGAAGCAAACCGGTGTGTCTGACGATTGGTACGAAACCTTTTCTGAAGCCATTGAAAATGAGTTAAGTGAACCCTCTGATGTGGCTATTCACTCCAACATTACTGTTCGAAACAACGAAGTATACTTTGATGTGTTTCTCCATTCTCCAGATCGTCAAATTGAAGGCAACTTTATGGGTCTTACAATGGTGAGTGGAGTTGTTATTGACGATTCTGTGCATGATTATGTAGCAGAAAGTATTTATCCTTCTTTTGATGGACTTCATATGGTTCTCCAACCTCAAACAATGTATCATCTTCGGTTTTCTTTACCGTTGCAGGAAACTATTGAACCGAAGTATTACAGTACTTTGTGTTTATTTCAGAACGAAGCCACCAAAGAAATTTATAATTCTCAGTTTTATTCCCTATATTCTCATATTATTTCCAATACGAACCCAACTCCCTTTCAACAAGAAGTGTCTAGAGATCATCCGTTTGAGATACAATTTCATGACGGGAGTATCATCAGAACACTGCAATCTGACCAGTTCTATTGTATGGACCAAGAAGGTGAAATTGTTCAAACAGAATGGTCTTACAATGCAACTTTAAAAACCATCACCGTGGTTCCTTTGATGCTTTTAAAACCCAGTATGGGCTATGTTCTTGTTATTAAGGGAGGTCCAGAGTCTTTTCAATCGGTAAACCAGCAAAATCTATATCGAGATTTTTATATTCCCTTTCGAACATCCTCAGAGCCAGATATTGACCTTTTTTATTCCACCTCTTCTTTGCATTTTGATAATGTTTCCATCATTGATGAACCCAATTCGTATATCTATGTAGAAGAAACGCATGGCAATACTGTACGCATAAAAATTACCTCTGGAGCTAGATGGATCCAGTGTAGTCCTTCCGAGATTCAAGATTCAGAAGCACATATTTATGTGCAATTGAATCCCTTGTTTATGGTCAATGGGAAAAATACGGGAATCATTGAAATACGTACTATTGCAGGAATCCATACAGTGGTAGTAGAAGCAAATCGTCTCAGTGATAAATATCCAAGTATTCGATTGGACTCCCATCCTCTTATGACAACAAAAAGTGAAATCCAAATATCGGGGAAAACCGATGGGTATAAAGTTTTCTACCTTGGACAGGAAATAATATTGGAGAATAGTGGACATTTTTCGTTCACGGCATCTTTGCACGAAGGGTTGAACTATATATTGATCGAATCAAAAAACATGCGAGGTTACACTTCCACATATCCTGCTATGATTATTCGATTCTATCCTTAATCTGTGTCTTTGACGATGAATCTTGGGAGCGCTGTGGAAAGATTGCAGAGTATTTCGTAGGGAATTGTGTTTGACCATCGGGCTACATCGGCTGCAGTAATCTCTAAACATCCTTCTTTTCCTATAAGGGTTACTTCGTCACCTAGATGAACTTCTTTGCAAGCGCTAACGTCAATAGTGAATTGATTCATGCAGACATTTCCAATAATGGGGCATTTGGTTTGTCTATACAATACCCAACCACGGTTGGAAAGGGACAAAGGAATCCCATCTGCGTATCCTATAGGAATGATGGCAATTGTAGTTGGACATGTTGTTTGAAAGGTCCGGTTGTAACTGATATAAGAGCCTTTGGGCAAGGTTCGAACAACGCTTATATAGGAAGTGAGGGATAATACGGGATGCCAATTTGGTTGATCCTTTGAGAAGGGGCAAATACCGTACATAATTAAGCCGGGACGAATAGCATTATAGTGATACTGGGGGAACCGAAGAAAAGCAGCGCTGTTGCAAGTATGGATAACAGATTTCTGGCGGATACGGGAGGGTAGTTCCCCTAAAGAGTGTTCAAAGCTCTCTGTTTGCCATTGGGTATAATTGGAAGCAGGATTGCTAGCATCCGCGTAATGCGTACAGATTCCTTGAATACGGTCTTGCGCATTTTTGGACTGAATGTAATGTAACACTTGAGGCAATTCAGAACAAAGAAAACCAATTCTCCCCATTCCTGAATCTATTTTCAGATGAAACGGCAACCAAGTTAGGGACTCTTCTTCAAGGAATATTTGGAGTTCTTTCATGGAACCAATTACGGGGACTAAAGAGAAGCGCCCGAGAGATTCCATATGATGCCTTAACAAAGAACCAAAAATCAGAATAGGAGTTTGGATACTATGTTCTCGAAGATGTACTCCTTCTTCCATGGTGAATACGCCCAAATAATCGATGTGAAGAGAAGATAGGAGAGATGAGACCGGGACAATGCCATGACCATATGCGTTTGCTTTTACCATTCCGATAATCTTGGCTTCAGTGTGAAGATTTCTCTGGATGGTTTGGAAATTTCTTTTCAGAGGACTCATACGAACAATGATTCTATTTGATGGTTGTCGTGAAAGGGCGGTTAATTCATGTTCGTCAATCGTGGTAAAATTAATCATAAGGACAAAGTTATTTGAAATCTTGTATTTGTCAAGAAGTGTCATCATTTCGTTGAGATACTTGACATTGTAAGGAGTGAAAATATAGTTTCATCATGCTGTTTGATAGAATAAGAATAGCGCTACTTGTTTTAATATTGTTTTTGGGTGTGGTTTTGCCATTCCCATTAGGACCATCTTCCAATATGGCGTTTGCTTCTACCAATTTACAAATTTTAGAACCCTCACCAGGAGAGGTAATCTCGGGTTTTATTCCTGTCGTGGTACAAGCACGTAGCCAGAATCTGTCATTGATTCTTAAAGTCATTGACAAAATGGGAGATGTGAAAACCTATCTATTTTCTTACTCTGATCATTTTTACCGCCTGAATCTTAATACAAAGAGCTTGCCCAATGGAAGTCATTACTTGTACGTGATCCAAGAAGGATCCAAGAACGTTTTAGATTCACCCATCATTACCACCGTCATTGACAATACACAACCTTCATTACAAGCTGGTGTATCTTCAAAACTAGTTCGAAGTGGTACCACTCTGTCCATTTTCTTAGATACTTCTAGCGAATTGGACAGTGTAGACGCAATGATTGATGATCAGGTCCAAATTAAAATGCAGTATTCTTCTTCTGAACAAAAGTGGCTGACACAGTTTTTTGTTCCCTATACTATGACCGAGGGTACTCATACCGTAAAAATTATCTGTAGAGACTCGAAAGGAAACATTGTTCAAAGCGAAGTAACATTTATGATTTGCAACACAGAACCGTTTTTTACGTATCCCGCTTCAGGTTTGTCTGTCTTATCTGACTCTATTGTTTTAAAAGGAACCTATCATCCTGGAAACGATTTGTATTTGTACCAAAAAACGAAAGCAGGTTTTCGGTTTTTAGAAGGGTTAAAAGCTGATCATAAAGGTCATTGGGAATCGCAGCCGGTTTCTTTGCAAAATGGATTTAACACGTTTTCGGTCCATGCCCAAGAAGCCTTAAAACCTATGTGTGTTTTCCCTTCGCAGCAAGTTATTGTGGAGTACTTTGAGCAAGGCTTAGTAGTGCTGAATTATCATGATATTTGTGAAGATGGAAATGTTTTTTCTCGCTCCCCATCTCAGTTTAAAGCAGATATGGAATATCTTCTAGAAAAGGGTTTTCATTTTGTATCTCCAACACTGTATCTCAGTCATATTGAAGGACGGGCAGATTTGCCTGCAAAACCTGTTCTCATTACCTTTGACGATGGATTGAAGGGAGTCTATACGCATGCCTATCCCGTTTTAAAAGAACTCGGAATTTCTGGTTTCTTTTTTCTTCTAGTAAGTCGAGTTGGAACCACAGAGAATTATGTGTCGTGGGATGAATGTATGGAAATGCAATCAAGCAAAGTTTTTAGTATCGAATCACATACGTTGAATTCCCACTATTTCGTCGATGATAAAGAAGGTAGACATGCAGCATTAATCAGCAGAATGCCACTTCCTGATGGGACTGTTGAGACGACGGATCAGTATGCTAAGCGAGTATCCGAAGATCTATTGCTTTCAAAACAAATCATCGAGGAGAAAATGCAGAAAAAAGTCAATTTTTTGGCCATTCCCTTTGGTTATGGCAATAACGATTTGAACAAGATAGTTCGAAATCAAGGTTATAAGGGTACATTCAATTCTGGAGGTGGAGTAAACACCCTTCCGTTACAATCAGGCTGGAATATTGAACGATTCACGATTCGAAAAAACGACGATGTTACTGCAATACTTTTTTAGGAGGAATGAGTGAAACTATTAGAATATCAAGCAAAAGAAGTGTTTAGAAGTGCCGATATACGAACACCCAATGAGTCTATGGTAACCACCCCCCAAGACGCAGTGAAGATAGCCAATGAATCTGTTGGGTATCCATGTGTTATCAAAGCGCAAGTTCCAGTAGGAGGTCGAGGGAAAGCAGGTGGAGTGAAAGTAGCAAACAATGCAGACGATGTCTTAACCCTTGCATCACAAATATTGGGCATGAGCATCAAGGGATGTATAGTGGATAAAATTTTGGTATCTCAAGCTATTTCCATCCACAATGAATACTATCTTAGTGTTGTTCTACATCGAGCTTCCAAAAAACCTATGATCATAATGTCTCCGTCTGGCGGAGTGGATATTGAAGAGATTAGTAAAAATCGTCCTGAAATGATTTTCAAAGAAGAATACGATTTTATTTTAGGATTTAAAGATTATACGTTGCGAAGAACGTATCAAAAGATGTTCCAAAACCAAGAAGAAAAAGTATCTTACAAAGAGTTTAAAGGTTTTTTACAGAAACTAGTGAATGTCTATTTTGAAAAGGATGCTACTTTGGTCGAGATAAATCCATTGATCGTCCACAATAAAGAATGTATGGCATTGGATGCAAAGATATTACTGGACGATAATGGATTGGAATTTCATCCCGAATTTGAGAAATATGTTACTTCGAATGCAGAAGAAACCCTACAAGAAAAAATGGCACGAGAAGCAAATCTAACTTATATCTCTCTTGATGGCAATATTGCCTGCATGGTTAATGGGGCTGGTTTGGCCATGGCCACTATGGATACAATTAAGCACTTTGGAGGAAGTCCTGCCAATTTTTTAGATATTGGAGGAAGTTCAAATCCAGAAAAAGTAGTCAATGCCCTAAGAATTATTGCATCAAATCCAAACGTAAATGCTATTTTGATCAATATCTTTGGAGGAATTACCCGATGTGACGATATTGCACAAGGTTTTAGAGAGGGACTAGAAAAAGTCAAATTCGATTTACCAATCTCCTGTCGCATTATTGGAACAAACGATGAAAAAGCACGAACCATCTTGAAGGAAATCAATATTCCTGTAACAACGGATATGGATGAAGCTGTGCAAAATGTAGTGAAAATGGCAAAAGGGGGCTGATTATGAGTATTCTAATTCACGAAAAATCAAATGTGATTGTGCAGGGAATAACCGGTAGAGATGGTTCATTCCATGCTGATCAGATGATTCAATATGGAACCAATGTTGTTGGAGGTGTGACTCCTGGAAAAGGCGGACAGAGTATTCTTGGAGTTCCCATCTTTGATTCGGTTGAAGAAGCAGTAGTCCAAAAAAAGGCGGATGTATCCCTTATTTTTGTACCTTCTGCATTTGCTTCAGATGCCATTATAGAGGCAGCAGATGCAGGAATACAACTCATTGTTTGCATTACAGAAGGCGTTCCCGTAAACCAAATGTTAAAAGTCCAAGCGTATCTCGCATCAAAGCCAAATGTTAGACTGATTGGACCCAATTGTCCCGGTCTTATTTCTCCGGGAAAATGCAAAGTGGGTATATTGCCTGGCCATATATTCAAACAAGGAAATGTTGGGGTTGTTTCAAGAAGCGGAACATTAACCTATGAAATTGTATACAGTCTTACTTCTGCTGGTTTTGGGGAATCTACCTGTATTGGTATTGGTGGAGATCCTATCGTAGGAACCGATTTTATTGATACTTTATCGATGTTTAATGAAGATCCCCAAACAGAATCTATTGTTCTAATCGGAGAAATTGGAGGGGATGCTGAAGAAAAAGCAGCCACGTATATTCGACAAAATATCAAAAAGAAAGTCGTTGCCTTTATTGCTGGTGTTACTGCTCCTCCCGAGAAACGCATGGGACATGCAGGGGCCATCATATCCCAAGGAATGGGAACCGCAGAAGGAAAAGTAAAGGCATTTCATGAAGCTGGAGTCCAGGTTGCATCGATCCCTTCACAAGTGGCTGATTTGCTAACATGAAAGCCACAATAATTGGCTCAGAAAATAGTGGTAAGCAAGGTCTTTTTGATATTTTAACCCAAGGGAAAACCTCTAAAAATAAGGGCAAACTCCTTGGTTCTGCCAATGTTCCCGACGATCGAGTTGATAGTATGGCCTCTGTTTTTCAGCCCAAGAAAACTACCTATACGCAGTTGCATTTTATCTCTGTATCTCTTGAACCTGTTTTTCCTTTTGAAGATCTTCGATCGTCGGATGTCTTTGTTTTTGTTATAAAGGCTCATTCCCAGTATGAAGGCGATGTGGTGGATGTAATCAAAGATTATGAAGATGTCGATATGCTTTTTCGTTTGAAGGATATTGAGTTGTTGGAACGATTTATTGATCGACATAAAAAAGACCCAAAAGCGAAAAAAGAAGTAGAAGAGTGTATTCAGCTTCTTCCTCTTATAGAAAACAATCAACTTGAAGAAGACACACCCATGATTCATTCTGATGTTGTTAAAAATTTAGGCTTGCATTCTGTGATTCCTAGGATTGTTGTTTTCAATATAGACGAAAACAGTATCCATTCAACTTCTCCTTTCGAAAAACAATGGCAGGAAACGTATACCAATGTTCCCTATACCAAAATTTGTATTGGTTTGGAGGAAGAGTTTACTTCGTTAAGTGAAGAGGATCAAAAAGAGCTGTTTCAAGAGTATTCGATTGAAAAACCGGGACTTCACAATTTGATTCATACTGTCTACGAGCACTTGGGTTTGCAAACATTTTTTACTGTAGGCGAGGACGAAGTAAAAGCTTGGACGGTGCAAAAGAATATTACCGCTTTGGAAGCCGCTGGAAAGATTCATAGCGATATCAAGAAAGGGTTTATCCGAGCCGAAATCATTCACTACGAAGATTTCAAACAAAACCATTTTTCGATGAAAGAATGCAAAGAGAATGGGTGTTTTTTTCTTGAAGGCAAAGAGTATATCTTACAAGACGGTGACATTATGCATGTTCGTTTTAATATTTAAGTCATGTGTAGCAAATACTCCCACTCAAAGCGTATTTGGAATATTTCGGAATTAGTTGCTCCTTGTAGTGATAACGGAAACCCCTTGCGAGGGGATCGGCAAAACGAGTTATTACGTATTCCTCATGCCTATATTGCCATTCAAGATGGCAATATACTAGATTTTGGACCGATGTCTGCCTGCCCATCAGAATATGAGTCCTTTCCGATCTTTGATGTTCATAATTCTTTGGTAATGCCAGGATTTGTAGATCCTCATACTCACCTTGTTTTTGAAGGTGAACGGGCAAAAGAATATGTAGCAAGATTGCAAGGAGAGGATTATCTTTCCATTTTATCTGCAGGGGGAGGAATTTTAGAAACCGTTCGAGCTGTACGAAAGGCAAGTCTAGAAGATCTTACAAGAAACACTGAAAATCGCATGCGTGAGTGTTTACAATATGGTACAACAGCCTTTGAGATTAAAAGTGGGTATGGGTTAACCTTGCAAGATGAAGTAAAAATGCTCCAAGCTGCCACGGTTGCCTCTCATAATATAGGAGTCTGTATTTCTCGAACTCTTCTTGCTGCACATGCTGTGCCTCCTGAATTCGAGGGAAATACAGATGGGTATATTCGGTATATGAACCAGTCTATTGTACCGTATGTTGGAGAAAAAAAGTTAGCTGAAAACATTGATGTTTTCTGCGAAGAAGGAGTTTTTTCAGCGGTCCAAGCTGAAGAAATTTTAAAACGAGGCATACAATTTGGACTTCGTCCGAAGCTTCATATTGATGAATTTAAATCCATCGGAGGACTTTCATTGGCTGCTCAGGTGAAAGCCATTTCAGCAGATCACATGATGGTATCCAATCCATTGGAATTTCCTGCTTTTTGTGATGCTGGAGGTGTCGCTGTTGTTTTACCTGGTACTTGTTTTGGTTTGTCTCATGGAAGAAAAGATTACAATTATGCAAAACGTCTCATTCATGCCAATATTCCTGTTGCAATAGGTACTGACTTGAACCCTGGCACTTGCATGTGCGGTTCTATGCAAATGATGATTGAAATTGCTATTCTTCAAATGGGTTTAACTCTGTCTGAGGCAATCAATGCTGCCACTGTAAATGCGTCTTTTGCTTCGGGGCTCGAATTCAAAACGGGAGCTATTGAAAAGGGTAAAAGGGCTGATCTACAGGTCTTATCGATACAATCTCTGGAAGAGTTTCCATATCGCTTTGGACTCAATAAGGTTACAAGAGTGTTACTTAAGGGAATTGATTTTGCTTGATTGTTGGTGTATTATTTTTGTAAATTCGAATATTTGTTAAAAATTTATATGGGTTATGATTCGGTTTTGATGAATTGTAATTCAAGGGGGTTTTTTACGATGAAGCATCGACTGAATAAATTTCTTAGTGTTATGTTGTCTTTCATTTTGCTTGGCAGTGTTTTTTCCTTTTTTCAACCGGCAAAAACATCTGCTTTAACGAATTTCTTCATGACTGTACAACCTAGAAAAGTTGCCACGAGGGCGACGTATCGATTTAATGTAACGATTGAAAAACGATTAAAAGTACACGAAGCTATTACTTTGGTATGGCCTCCTGGTACTATTATCGATCCTCCCATTCCAGAAGACGAAAAAAAGCGCAAAGAACGACTTACTCAAATTATTGAGTCTATGTCTATTGGTCTTTCGCCTTGTTCTGCTTGCCAGGGTTTGCCCGTGATTGAAGATACACCAGAAGGTGGAATTTCCTTACGTTTCAATACGCATATTGAATTGAACCCTGAAATCGAAGGATATAGTGATATTGTTGTAACGGTTCCAGATACCTGTGGTTTTGTAACTCCTCCAAAACCTGGAACATACCAATGGAAGTTCTCTACTGGTGCAGAACCGACGTTTGTTTCTTCCGAGCCCTTTGAAATTGTAGAAAGTGCAATTGGTGTTCCTGAAGGAATGCCTGTGGTAGAGGTGAAGCCTTCTTCATTCCGAGCCAACGCATCGTATACAATTACTTTCAATGTTGGTAAAGGTGGCTGGTTACGTGAAGGAGACGGACGAATTCGAGTGAAATTTCCAGAAGGAACTCAGTTTGCCGATGAAGAAATTAAAGAAAAATTTCTTCTTGTAAATGGGAAACCTATTACAAGTTCTCCTCTTGCTGTAAGAAATCAACTCACTTTCATTACTCCTATCGAAATTCCTGATAGTGGACGCATCGAAATATTTATTGATGAAGGTGCTGGTATTATTAATCCACCCAAACCAGGCGAATATGTGCTTGAAGTTTCTACCATTCCTGCCGATAAAGATTGGGTCGCTTCTGCTCCCTATTTAATTGAAAAAGGGGGAGCTTTACTCAAAGTCGTGCCTGCCAAAGTTAACAAACCAGCTCGTTATTCTTTCTCTTTCATTCTTGAAGCTGGGAAAACAATTGATGTTGGTAGCAAAATCCATGTAAAATTTCCAGAAGGAACCATTCTTCCATCCTCTCTTGATAAGTCCAAAATTTTGATAGGTGGGAAACCTACTGGTGAGATTTCCGTAAATGGTTTGGAAGTAGTTATTTCCGCAGGCGTTAAAATTGAATCCGAAAGCGCTGTTGATATTCTTTTTGAAACCGGTGCTGGAATTATTAACACGACCGAACCTGGAGAAATTAAACTTGGGTATAAGCTTGAAACAGACCCCGAGTTTTTAATGACTTCTCCCGTCGAGTTGATTGAATCCCGATTGGAAATTCTTGACGTGACCAATGAGCCAAAGAATGCGTTTTCGGTTACTTCCTGGACCATTAAAGGTCTTACTGGCGATAACGGTGCCTTAAAAAAAGGAGACCATATTGCTGTAGCATTCCCCGACAATACCGATATGCCTCAAGAATCTGATCCAAACACAGTTACTATAAATGATGTACCAGCAGAAAAGATTACCATTGAGGGCGTAACAGCACATTTCTATGTTGCCCAAGATATTAAAGGTGGTACTGAATTTACCCTGCAGACTACCCTTGATTCCGGTTTCAGAAATCCCACACAAGAAAAAGTTGGGTATGTTCTTAAAGTTACATCCAATGTAGAAGATTTTGTTGCTACATCTCCTACCTTCTTCACAACACCTAAACTGCCTGTTTCTTCTTATGAAATCAAAGGGGGTACAAAGGGTGAAAATGGGTGGTATTTAGAACCTCCTGTAGTTTCTTTCTCTTGTGATGATCCTTCAGCTGTCATCAAACTCTACTGGGACGACAAAGACAATCAAATTATTACCTTCGATGGTAGCCCAAAACCTCTTGATATTGGTCAATACGAATCCCGTATTACGTATTGGGCAGAATCTATTACAGGTGTTGAGCCTCCAAAAACCTTTATAGTAAAAGTAGATACTGTTTTACCAGAAGTTGTTATGGAAAAACCTACGGAAGTTAAAACGATTACAACAGAACCTACAATTGAAGTTGTCGGTCGTACTACCCTCATCAAAACTATACGTTTTGGTGTTGACTCCCTTGAGTACGATTTGATCGCTTTCATTAATAATGAAAAAGTAGTAGTTGATCCTGAAACAGGATACTTCTCTACAACAATTGATCTTAAACAAGGTGTCAATGTTATTGATATCGTAGCGAAAGACGAAGCAGGGCATGAGAAAATTCTTCAATACGAAGTTGTGTATGATACAGAACCACCCCAAATTGACATCACCTATCCTTTAGAAGATAAAGTAGTTACAAAACGTAAATTTTCTGTAACTGGTACCACCGATCCCACCGCTCAGCTTACGATTAACGGTGAATTTGTCTACCTTGAGCAAGATGGATCCTTCTCTTATGAAGTTACTGCTAGAAAAATTGGAAAAATGACATTCGAGCTTCTAGCAACGGACCCCGTTGGTAATGTTACTGAGAAAACTCTCCATATTATGTTTGGCTATGTTATTGAGCTTGTAATTGGGAAAACCACTTCTATAAGAAATGGTGAAGCTTTTACCCCTCTTACTATGGCTCCTATTATCCAAAATGGACGAACCTTGGTACCCTTCGGATTTATTGGACGAGAAGCTCTTGAAGCAGAAGTTGGGTATACTCAACATCCCACGACTAAATTGGTCGACACTGTTTGGCTAGAACTTGACGGAACTAAAGTAGAACTTAAAATTGGTTCTAACATTGCAAAAGTTAATGGTAAAGATGTGAAAATGGATGTTGCTTGCCAGATTATTAGTGGAAACACAATGGTTCCTCTTCGATTTGTTTCTGAAAGTTTAGGAGCAGATATCGGATGGGATAATGCTACTCAAAAGATTACGATAACCTATCCAAAACTATAAAGATATTGTAGGAGGCGGTGTATGAGAAAGAATGTAAAAAAGCTTTTTACCTTGAGTTTTGCTTGCGTGTTCATTTTTCTATTCCTGTTCACAAATTATCAAGCGCCATACAAGGTATATGCTGCAAATGATGGCGATTTTACACCGTCTCCTTCTCCAGTTATCTTGGAGCGTTTTACCGGTGGATGGTGTGGAGCTTGTCCATATGCTTCAGCAGGGATGGATTATTCCGAGATGGTCTTAAACCAAACAGAACAAGTTTTTATTCCTCTTGCTTACCATTCTCGTGATTCTCTTGCTTCTGCTGATACAGAAAAAAGAGCTGAGTACTACAACATCAATGCTTACCCCTCCGTTGTTATCGGAGGCATTGACCTGATTGTAGGGGTTCCCAACGATGGTCAGTATATTGATTTTGACCAGTATGTTGCTGCGATTCTTGAATGCGAAAATCAGCAACAAATTGTAGCAGATATCCAGTTAAATGGTGATTTTGATTCCCATTCTTTCAACGTCAAAGTGAAAGCCCGTGAAGATTTTGGCAAACGCAATATCAATATTATCGCTGCTATCTATCAAGATTGGGTAATTACTCCACAAAAAAATGGGGAGTATATGAATCGGTATGTTGTGCGTAAAATGCCCTATGGGGTTACTGGAAAACCCGTTAAACTCAAAGCAGAACAAGTTTATGAAGAAGATAGAAAATTTGTATTAACAACAAAAGCATCTGCACAATGTGGGATTGTTGTTTTTCTTCAAGATCAGGACACAAAAGAGATTGTTGGATCCGCTTTGTTTAAATTCTCCGACGAAAAACCTGCCCTTTTCTATTGGAACATACCCCAAATGGGATTGCAAGAAAAACATACCTCTCTTGACATTATGACATACAAAGTAACCAACACACGACGGTTAAAAAAGCTCATCGTGCAACTTCTACCGGCGGACGATTATTACTCCCTTGAATCAGTAAAATTACCTGATAGCCTAGCCAATACAGCAAACATCGATTTTAATCCTCGAAAAGGAGAAATCATTGTTAATTTTGATACTCCTTTTACCGGTTCTGGGGACTTGTTTGATCTTTTGGTCAATTTCAAAAAAGAGACTGGTGATGACGTTGTTTTTTTAAAGATCATTCAGTTTTCTGCCTCTGATGAAAAAGGAGATATCGTACCCTTCGAATTAATTGATCTGTCCTTTTTTAGTGGAATAAAAGTAGTCTCAAACCAATATGATTTGGACAAAAATGGACGTATTGACGATAGCGACGTAGTGCTTTTAGGAAAATCTTTCGGTAGCATGCGAGGTGATAAAGGATTTTTGAAAGAAGCAGATTTTAATGATGATCGGAGAATTGACCTGCTTGACATCAACCAATTGATGTTAAACGAAGACTGGCGGATTAAAAAATCCTTTCCTTAGTGGATAAAAAAAAGAACAATTGCGATTGCATATTCTTGTTCGTGAGAAATGCTTACTTGCAAATGATTCGAAATCAAATCGCTTCGATTTGATGAAATATAAGGCCTGCCCTCGGGAGAATGAAAGATTTCAATATCTTGAAGGGCAGGCTTTTTTATATGTTCACTTACTGCTTTTATATAGGATTCTTTAGCAGCAAAAAACCCAGCTAAGGATTCAGAATATTTTTTTTTGGTATGGGCATAATCCCATTCTTGTTTAGAACCAATATGACGAAACCACCAATCAGAGTGGTACTGGAGACACATTTTGTGAATACGGTCAATTTTAACGATGTCAATGCCGGTAGAAATCATTTTTTCTCCATAAAAGTTTTTTGCTTTTTAGCACTCTATATTATATAATGAATGTTTGTTAAATTGAATTTTTAATTTTTTTTGATTACAGGGATTCTATGGTAATTTGTAGCCTTGTGATTTATTTCACATGGTAATAAGGAGTTTGTTGTGTCACATCAATCATTTACGTTGAGAGATTTGAACAAAATAAAACAAGACTTTCAGGCACCTGATCTTCTTGATATGCAAAGGCAATCCTTTGATTGGTTGCTTGAGAAGGGGATTCAGGAGCTACTTGATGAATTTGAAGAAACCGATACAAGTTATGAAAGTGGAAAAGTATTGGTACGCTTTCTAGGATATGAAGTTACAAAACCAAAATCAACCCCTGAAGAATGCAAAGTGAAAGGAAAAACCTACAACGGTGAGTTAAACCTTTCCATTCGATTGACCAACACTGAGCTTGGAGAAGAAATCCATCTTCAAGACAAAAATAAACGAATTGCCGTAGGAGAATTCCCGTACATGACTCCTACTGGGTCTTTTATCATTAACGGAGTGGAACGTGTTGTTGTTGGACAGCTAACTCGTTCCCCTGGCGTTTACTTTGAACAAAATCCCTCCTTGAAAACAGGAGAACCACTCTATAAGGCTACAATTATACCTGATCGAGGTTCTTGGATTGAATTTGAAACCAATGAAAATGGTGTTGTTTTTGTTTACCTTGACAAACGAAGCAAAAAACTACCCGCGACGGTTGTTTTACGAGCCATGGGATTAACCGATGAAGAGCTTAAAGATGCCATGAAAGACGATACCGTAGTAGAGCTTCGAGTGAATTCAAAAGAGTACTTTGATGCTGTAGGGAAAAAATTGTACGATGATATTTATGATTTAACAACTGGAGAAGATCTTTACAAAAAAGGGACTACTCTTACCCTGGCCATTTTGGAAGAAATCTCCAAAACCAAAATTAGCCGCATTCACATTTATGATCGGGCTTTATCCCGTTTTGCTCTTGCCACGCTGGAAGAAGACAGTTCTACTGACGAAGAATCTGCCAAAAAACTGATATTTTTAAAATTGCGACCGGGAGAACGATATACAAAAGAGAATGCAGACATTCAATTTAGACAAGTTCTTACAGACCCTCGACGAAATGATTTGGGTGAAGTGGGTCGCTATAAAATGAATAAAAAATTGAAACTGGACATTCAAGACAGAACTGTCACCCAAGACGATCTGCTTAAACTGATTCAGTATTTTGCCAAAATTGAACACGGTACCGGACAGACAGACAACCGAGACCACCTTGGAAACAAACGATTGCGAATGGTTGGCGAGCTTTTAAAAAACAATATGAGAATTGGGTTGCATCGTGTTATGAAAAATACTTACGAAAAGATTTCAGTAACCCCTTGGGAAGAGATTCATAAACATACGGCAAGCATTATTAATCCAAGACCTCTCGAAGCAGCGATAAAAGAGTTCTTTAGTATGGGGCAGCTTTCTCAGTTTATGGATGAAACCAACCCCATTGCTTCTTTGACTCATAAACGGAGAATTTCTGCGTTAGGACCAGGAGGTCTTCATCGAGAAAGAGCAGGAGCAGAAGTCCGAGACGTTCACTATTCACACTATGGAAGAATATGTCCTATTGAAACCCCGGAAGGTGAAAACGTCGGACTTATCAACTCCCTTTCAGTGTATTCTAAAGTTGATGACCGTGGTTTTGTGGTTGCTACATATAAAGTAGTCGAGAACAATCGAGTAACCGATCAATATGTATCTCTGACAGCGGATGACGAAGATGATAAGTACATTGCCCAATTTGATACTCCTGTGGATGCCGAAGGTAACATTACAGCAGATACCGTTTTGTGCCGTCATTATGAAGAATATACGCTAGTTCCAAAAGAAAAAGTGAACCTAATTGATATTTCTCCTTTGCAAGTTTTTTCTGTATCTGCAGGTCTTATTGCTTTTTTGGAGCACGACGATGCCAACCGTGCCCTAATGGGTTGTAATATGCAACACCAAGCAGTTCCCCTCATTCACCCAGAAATCCCTTATTCTGGCACAGGGTTGGAAGAAAAAGCCGCCATTGATTCCGGTGCCTCTGAGTTATCTCCGTTGGACGGAATGGTCTCTTATGTCGATTCTCGACAGGTTTCAATTACCTCGCCCGATAATGGATTTGAACAAGTTTTCATCGGGAAATTCAATGTTTCATTGATTGACAAAGTTATTGCGGAGAGTATTCCTGACATTGCCGAAATTGGTCAATCCATCGATGGAAACATTCTACACAAACTCTTTTACAATGGATACCAGACCGTTGCTTATACCGATTCCGATGTCTTTGAAAGCATTGATTTAGCGGAATTGGTTCTGTATGAGAAGAACGAAATGTTAATTGGTCGAAAGTTAGTAAGTGATGTTTTTACGAAAACAAACAAAATTCTTATTAACGCTGGAAGAGAAATAACCAAAGGTCTCATGGATCGATTGATAGGAGCCAAGGTTTCTACTGTTGAAGTAGAAGGATGGGCAGGTGGAGTCGAAAGAGTCCCTGTATTTGAAGTGAAATACGTTCACAAGGACAATATCCCTATTGACCGTATTCTTGTTCACTCAGATCCCTACTGTGAAGAGTTGGAGTATGGGAAACAAATTTCTCCCTCAACCTTTACAAAATTGAAAGAGCACAATGTTCGAAAAATAACTTTAATTTCTACCAATGATCTCAAATATGCCCAATCTTTTGTCTTGAATCCTAAGCTCCAAAAATCTGTTCTACTTGCCAAAGATATTTATATTGGTGGAGAAATTTTCACCAAAAAAGACAGCCTTGTGGATTCTGCTCTCATTATCGAATTGGTTAAACACAACGTAGAAGTGGTCGATATTTATAAATCCACCACCGTCACGTTTACCAAATTTCGCAGAACCAACCAAGATACGGTTGTGAATAAATATCCTCTTGTTTCAAAAGGGGATGTTGTGACGAAAAGAACTCCCATCATTAATGGAGAAGGATGTGATAGAGGACGATTGGCTTTGGGTCAGAATCTTTTAACAGCCTATTTGCCCTGGAGAGGATACAATTACCAGGATGCCATTGTACTTAGCCAGAGACTAGTCGAAGAGGATACATTAACTTCTCTACACATTAAAGAACATAAAGTACAAGTGCGTGATACAAAAGTGGGACCTCAAGAAATAACAAGAGATATTCCAAACGTTCCCGAAGAACAGCTCCGCAACTTGGACGATGATGGGATTATTCGCGTTGGCACCGAAGTTGGACCCAACGATATTTTAGTTGGGAAAATTACACCCAAAGCTGAAAGTGAATTCACTCCTGAAATGAAACTTTGGAGAGCTATGTTTGATAAAAAAGGTCAAGATGTGAAAGATTCATCTCTTCGAGTTCCTCCAGGAGATAGAGGCACTGTCATTGATGTTCAAATACTATCCAGAGAAGATGAAGAAAACTTACCTATTGGAGTCAACAAAATTGTCAAAGTGTATATTGGTGAAAAGAGGAAAATACAGATTGGCGATAAGCTTTCAGGAAGACATGGAAACAAGGGTGTTATCTCAAAAATACTTCCTGTTGAAGATATGCCCTTTCTGGAAGACGGAACTCCGGTAGATATTGTATTGAACCCCTTAGGAGTACCCTCACGAATGAATGTGGGTCAAATATTAGAATGCTTGCTGGGTATTATTGCCCACAATTCCAATTCCTACTGTGTGACTACTCCTTTTGCTGGAACAAATCCAGAAGAGCTTTTGACATATTTAGAAGAAGATGGTACATCCAAACACGGGAAACGAATTCTGTTTGACGGATATACAGGAGAACAATTTGAAAGACCGGTTACGGTTGGCTATTCTTATATTATGAAATTAAACCATATGGTTGAAGACAAAATACATGCAAGATCCATTGGGCCTTATGCATTAATCACTCAACAACCTTTAGGAGGAAAAGCACAGTTTGGTGGTCAACGTTTTGGTGAAATGGAAGTTTGGGCCTTAGAAGCATATGGTGCAGCGTATACCCTAAATGAAATGTTAACTATAAAATCAGACGATACAGAAGGTCGTGTTAGAGCTTACGAAGCAATATGCAATCGCGATTTAATTCAACCCAGCAGCAACCCAGAATCCTTTAATGTTATTATCAACGAACTGAAAGGATTGGGAATAAAAATGGAAGTGGTAGAAGACAAATCGTACGATGAAGACCAATTGGAATTAACGCTTCAAAACGGTATGATTAGTCCAGAAACTACAGAAATCATAGATTCTGATTTTAACAAATTCATGACCGGAGATCATGGGTTTAATGATGAAATGGAGAATATAGTAAGTCCATTGAGTGATGAAGATAGTGACGAAAACTTAAATCTTGATACCAAGGAGGATCATGAATGAAGCTGTATGATGCAAAAAACATCCGCAATGTAGTACTAGCAGGTCATGGAGGTGTGGGTAAAACATCCCTTGTTGAAGCCTTTGCTTACAAAACCAAAGTGACAGATCGATTAGGAAAAATTCAGGATGGCAATACTGTTTCAGATTTTGAACCCGAAGAAACAAAGCGTCAGATATCTGTCAGCTTGTCTCTGATCCCTATTGAATATGATGGTTTAAAAATCAATCTTCTTGATTCCCCGGGTTATTTTGATTTTGTCGGTGAGGTAAAATCTGCCATGATTGCAGCTGATTCCGCATTGATAGTAATGGATGTTGTATCAGGCCCCCAAGCAGGGACAGAAAAAACCTTTTATTATGCTGAAGCTCACAATTTGCCAACTGCTTTTGTTGTTAATAAGATGGACCGCGAGAATGTCAATATTGTTGAAACTATACAGTCCATTCAGCAAAAGTTCTCCGAAAAATGTCATCCCATTTTTTTCCCTTATATCAAAAATGATGAATTACAAGGCGTGGCAGATATTGTCCATAAAAAATACAAAACGAAAGATGGGAAGGAGGCTGCTATTCCTGAAGACATTCTCTCTACTATCGATGATTATCATGATGCTTTAACAGAATCTGTTATTGAAGTTGATGATGCAATCGTTGAAAAATATTTAGGGGGAGAAGAAATTTCTCAGACTGAATTTTTGTCTTGTCTAAAAAAGTCATTTCAAAAACGTTTGATTTTCCCTATTCTTTTTACAGCTGCCACCGAAAGTCAAGGAACAGATGATCTACTACAATTTGTTTCTACGTACATGCCTAGCCCTGAAGATAAAGGCAGTGTTACTGCCATCAAGGAAGATGGAAGTAAAACAGATCTTCCCGTAGATAAAAATGGACCTTTGGCTGCTCTAGTTTTTAAAACTATGACAGATCCGTATGTTGGAAGAATATCATTGGTTAAAGTATTTTCTGGAGATCTGAATGCGGACTCCAAGATATTCAATACAGCTGAAGAAAAAAGTGATAAGATTGGACAAATTGCCACTTTTATTGGGAAAAAAGAAGTACCTATAGATCATATTCCAGCAGGAGATATCGGTGCTATTACAAAGCTGAATTTAACAAAAACTGGTCATACTCTTGCTCAGTCTGATCAAATGGTTACAGTTCCCTGGATCAAGCTTCCCATTCCCAATGCCCGGATGTCTATAAAAGCCGAAAAAAAATCGGATGAAGATAAACTTGGAGCTGTTCTCCCCAAGATGCAAGAAGATGATATTAGCATCCTTATTGAACGGGACCACGATACAGGAGAAATCATCATCAGAGGCATGGGAGATAACCATTTGCAAGTGACCATCGAAAAAGCAAAACGAAAGTTTGGTGTTTCTTTCCTTTTGGAACAACCCAAAATAGCCTATAAAGAAACCATTCGGAAGCCCATTAAAGTAGAAGGAAAACATAAGAAACAATCGGGTGGACATGGTCAGTTTGGACATTGTTGGTTGGAAGTCCAACCCTCAAAACGCGGTGAATATTTCGAATTTGAAAATAAAATTTTTGGCGGAGCGATACCAAAAACATATGTTCCTGCCGTAGAAAAAGGAGTTCTTGAAGCAATGCAACATGGACTTCTTGCTGGATATCCAGTAGTGGATTTAAAAGTGACCGTTTATGATGGTTCGTATCATCCCGTAGACTCCTCTGAGCAAGCTTTTAAAATGGCTGGATCCATTGCTCTTAAAAAAGCACTTGATCAAGGGGAGTCCATATTGTTAGAACCAATCATGGATTTACGAGTACATGTTCCCGAGGATTCAATGGGATCGGTTATCGATGATTTGAATACGCGTCGCGGGCGAATTATGAGCATGAAAGTTGACGACCAGAAGGGGTGGCAAATCATTGAAGCACAAGCTCCCCTCGGTGAATTGGGGAACTATATTACAACCATAAAGTCTGTATCAGGTGCTAGAGGGTTTTATGAAATGGAATTTTCACATTATGAAGAAGCACCACCAAAAACTGTTCAAAAAGTGATCGAAGAAGCAAAAGAAGAAGAAGCTTCTTAAGCAATGTACAAAAGTATATGCAAAGGGGGTTCTCGTTTTGAATAACAAGCCAACACGAGATAACTTACAAAAAAAACCGTCTGTTACGGATTACGAAGCCATTTCAATTCATTTAGCAGGTGCCGACGAGATATTGAGCTGGAGCTTTGGTGAGGTCAGGAAATCTGAAACTATTAGTTATCGAAATTTCAAACCCGAACCAGATGGGTTGTTCTGTGAAAAAATATTCGGTCCTTTCAAGGATTATGAGTGCCGATGTGGAAAGTATAAAGGGAAACGATATGAAGGCGTTATATGTGATCGTTGCGGAGTTGAAGTAACGCGTTCTACAGTACGAAGAGAACGTATGGGACATATTTCTTTAGCTGCCCCCATTATTCATATATGGTATTTAAAGACAGTTCCCTTTGTATCTTTACTTTTAAACATGACATCCAAAGCTCTTCAAGAAGTTGTCTATTTTGTTAAATACATTGTTATTGATCCTGGTGATACAGATTTTAAAAAATGCCAAGTTATTCGCGATGAAGACTATCATAAAACGATTGAAGAAGGACATAAGTTCCAAGCAGGAAAAGGGGCAGAATCCATCAAAATCCTCTTGGATGAAATTGATCTAGAGTCTCTAAAAAAAGAGCTTCAAGATCAAATGGATACCACATCTCAGCAGAAGAAAATAAAATTGGTCAAACGTTTGAATGCAGTGGGAGCTTTTTTATCTACAGATCGAAAACCCAGTGATATGATTATGTCTGTTATTCCCATTATTCCTCCTGATTTACGTCCTTTGTTACAACTGGATGGAGGACGTTTCGCTACGTCAGACTTAAACACATTGTATCAGCGTGTTATTAACCGTAATAGTAGACTGGCCAAGCTTTTGGACGTAAGTGCTCCCGACATTATGATTCAGAATGAGAAACGTATGCTTCAAGAGGCAGTTGATGCATTAATGGACAATAGTAAACGAAGTAGACCTGTACTAGGAACAGGCAATCGACCTCTACGTTCTTTATCCGATATTTTAAAGGGCAAAGAAGGACGTTTTCGACAAAACTTGCTCGGAAAACGTGTCGATTTTTCAGGTCGTTCTGTTATTGTCGTAAATCCTGAGTTAAAGTTAAACGAATGCGGTCTTCCTAAAGAAATGGTTTTGGAACTATTTAAACCGTTTGTCATGGAAAGATTGACAAAAAAAGGGTTGGCTCAAAGTTTACGCTCCGCCAAGTTAAAAATTGAAAAATTTGATCCTGTTGTTTGGGGTGTTTTAGGGGAAGTCATAAAAGGTCATCCCGTTTTGTTAAACCGTGCTCCTACACTCCATAGATTAGGCGTTGAAGGTTTCAAAGTGACTATATGTGAAGGGAAAGCTATCCAAATACCACCTTTAGTGTGTCCTCCTTTCAATGCTGACTTTGACGGTGATCAAATGGCTGTGCATGTGCCCTTATCCATTCCTGCTATTGTGGAAACAGAAACCCTTATGATGTCGAGTAGAAACCTAATGTCTCCTGCCAGTGGATTGCCAAATATGGCCCCCATTCATGACGTTGTATTGGGATCCTTCTATTTAACACTTGATTTGGAAGATTCTCGTTACAAAAAGCATGACAAAGATTATGTCTTTCATTCTTTAGAAGAAGCCCAAATTGCTCTTGATTACAAAAAAGTTGAGATTCATGACCGAGTTCGTGTTTTGGTGGACGGTGAAATGATACAAACGACTGTAGGAAGAGTTGTTTTTAACATTCATTTACGCAAACTTCTTATTGCCTTTCAACACGATCCTTCAGAGTTGGCTTTTATTAATGAAGCCCTTACATCCAAAAAACTGAAGAAGATTATTACCAATTTTTATCATCAATTTGGAGAAGAAGTTACAGTAGAGTTCTTAGAAAAAATTAAACAACTCGGATTCATTTATTCCACCATTACAGGAATTACCGTAGGCATTGATGATATGGTTGAATCTCCGAACCTCCAAGATCGTATTCACCAAGCAGAATCTAAAGAAATTCAATTAAAAGAAGCCTATGAAAATGGATTAATATCAGATTCTGAGAGACATAAAAAGATTATTGACAATTGGAATGAATGTACTTCGGATATCCGTAATGGAGCATTTAAGAACTTCTTTCGAACGAATCCCATTCATATGATGGCTTCGTCAGGAGCTCGTGGAAATCCTTCCCAAGTATCACAGATGGTTGGTATACGAGGATTGATGCAAGATCCTACAGGAAAAACCATTGAATACCCAATCAAAAACAACCTCCGATCTGGATTAACTGTTATTGAATATTTCATTTCTACTCATGGTGCTAGAAAAGGCCAAGCTGATACGGCATTAAAAACATCCGATTCGGGATATTTAACCAGACGTCTTGTTGATGTAGCTCATTCTGTGATAATCCGAGAAAATGACTGCGAACACACCACGAAAATTGCAAAAGTTGCTGCCGGAAAGACAATACGGAGGATTTCTCCCCAAATTGTTGGCCTGTATGCTGACCAAGATATAGTGAATCCTAAAACAGAAGCAGTTTTTCTCCAGAAAGGTGATTACATCGACTTTGAATCTGCGATGGAAATTGAATCATTAGGCATCGAGGAAGTGAAAGTCCTTCAAAAAGTGGAAGGTATTCAAGTTGAGTCCATTATCAGTGATGACAATGTAATTGAACCTTTACGAGAAAGGATCATTGGTCGATATGCAGCGGAAGATGTTGGAAAAGGAAAACAGATCTTTGTAAAGCGAAATGATCTAATCACAGAAGAGATTGCAGATCAGATCGATAAAGCCAATATTTTATCTGTACGATTACGATCTCCCCTCACCTGCTTAGCAGAGAACGGTGTATGTGCTAAATGTTATGGGTTGGATCTTTCGACCGGTAGAGATGTTCTTGCAGGAGAAGCTGTGGGTGTAATTGCTGCTCAATCAATCGGTGAACCAGGTACTCAGTTAACGTTGCGTACTTTCCACCAAGGTGGAGCTGCAGGAGATGACATTACGCAAGGTTTACCCAGGGTAGAAGAAATATTTGAAGCTCGTAAACCCCGCGGTGAGGCTGTTATAACGGAAGAATCTGGAACCATTCACATTAAACACGAGCAAAAGCATTTAACCATATCTATTGAGAGCGATTCTCCGTCTTCCCCAAAAACGTATGATATACGATACGAAAGTGGGATTTTAGTGAAAGATGGCGACAAAGTAGAAATTGGAGATCAGTTAACACGTGGCTCCCTAAACCCTCACATTTTGTTAAAAACTCGAGGTAGAATGTCGACTGAGCAGTATTTAATTCAAGAAATCCAAAAAGTGTATAAAAGCCAAGGTGTTGATATTAACGATAAACACGTTGAAATCATTGTAAAGCAGTTGATGCGAAGAGTTATAGTGAAAGATCCCGGCGAAAGTGACTATCTACCGGGTGATCGTGTGGATAGAAATCAAGTGGAAGAAACAAACCGTTGGCTGAAGAGTCAAGGGAAAAAAGAGATGACTTCAGAATTGCAACTTCTTCGATTGACAAAAGCTGCTTCGATAAGCGAAAGCTTTTTGTCAGCTGCTTCTTTTCAAGAAACCCCTAAAATTCTGGCGGAAGCTGCGATTCGTGAAAAGAGAGATTATCTTGACGGTATGAAAGAAGCCGTTATCGTAGGCCATCCTATTCCAGCGGGAACAGGACTTAGGTATTACCGAAGAAAACTGAGTATACACAATGAAGACTTGTTTGTCCCCCGAAAATCCGAAATAAACATTGTAAAAGAAACCGATAAAGAATTGAAAGAGATAAATGATTCGAAACGCATGGATGAAGGTTTCGATAGTTTAGAGGATCTATCAGAAGGTATAGATTTAATAGTAGAACCGACAGACGAAGAATAAGAGGACTAAAAAAAATACGAAACTATCTTGAATTGATTTGTTGACTTAGTGTCAGTATTTGATAAAATCGTATTTTGGTTTGTAATGTTTTGTGAAATGATGTATTGCTATGATTTTATTTATATGTTTAGAGGTGAGTTATGCCAACAATTAATCAGCTGGTGAGAAAACCCAGAAAAATTGTAAAGAAAAAATCGAAAACGAGAGCTCTAGAGGGTTGCCCTCAGAGACGTGGTGTTTGTACAATTGTTCGTACAATGACACCAAAAAAGCCGAACTCTGCTTTGCGAAAAGTCGCCAAAGTAAGATTAACCAACGGATATGAAGTAATTGCCTATATCCCGGGTATTGGTCACAATTTACAAGAACACTCGGTAGTTCTTATTCGTGGAGGCCGTGTAAAAGATTTACCCGGTGTTCGTTACCATATTGTCCGTGGTGTATTGGATACCGAAGGAACAGCCGATCGAAAGAGAAGCCGTTCTAAATACGGTACTCGTAGACCCAAAGGTTAGAAAGGGAGAAAATACATATGCCAAGAGCTAAATTGCCACCAAGAAAACCCCCTGCACCAGATGCTAAGTATAATAGTGTTCTTCTTAGCAGATACGTAGGAAAACTAATGTTACATGGGAAAAAAGAACGAGCTTTGAATATTCTTTACAAAGCCCTTGACGATGCTTCAAACTCATTGAAAATGAAGCCTGTTGAAGTGTTGGAAGCAGCTACAGAAACGGTTCGTCCGTTAGTAGAAGTAACACCAAAAAGAATCGGAGGAGCTACTTATCAGATTCCTACAGAAGTCGATCATGATAAAGGAATAACATTGGCTATCCGATGGATTGTTATGACAAGTAGAAAAAAGAAAGGCGCTCCAATGGTGCGTAAGTTATCCTCAGAATTTGTAGATGCCATCCGCAAAACAGGTGGTGCTTACAAAAAACGCGAAGACATGCACCGAATGGCTGAAGCCAACAAGGCTTTCTCACATTTTAAGTAAACACGTGATTATATGAGTAATAACCCAACAAAAAGCGACTCTATGAATATAGAAATGTTACGAAACATCGGTATTGTTGCCCATATTGATGCCGGTAAAACAACTACAACCGAGAGAATTCTCTTTTATACCGGGACCATCCATCGTATTGGAAATGTTGATGATGGCAATACAACTACCGATTGGATGGTACAAGAAAAAGAACGTGGCATTACAATTACCTCTGCTGTTATTTCATGCAGCTGGAAAGATCATACAATCAACCTTATTGACACTCCTGGACACGTTGACTTTACAGTTGAAGTAGAGCGTTCATTACGTGTGTTAGATGGTGCTGTTGTAGTATTTTGTAGTGTTGGAGGCGTTCAACCTCAATCTGAAACAGTGTGGTATCAAGCTGACAAATATCGCGTACCTCGCATTATTTATATCAACAAAATGGATCGTGTTGGGTCAGATTATCATAAAGTGGTTCAGGATATTAAAGAAAAACTAGGAGCCAATCCCATTTTAGTGCAACTTCCGATTGGTGCTGAAGAATCCTTTCAAGGATCCATTGATCTTATTAGCATGAAAGCATACATTTATAACGATACTACTTCAGGTGACTATTCCATTGAAGAAATTCCTGAAGAATTAAAAGAAGAAGCCCAATTGTATCGTCATTCTTTAGTCGAATCCGTAGCAGAAATTGACGATGCATTAATGGAAAAATATCTGGATGGACAAGAACTTACAGAAGAAGAAATTATAAAAGCAATCTCCAAGGGATGTATTGAAAATATATTTTTCCCTGTGTTTTGTGGAACATCCTATAGAAATAAATGTATTCAACCCTTACTAGACGGGATTGTACGTTATTTACCTTCACCTCTAAACATTGATCCCGTAAAGGGAAAAAATCCAAAAACGGAAGAAGAAGAGATTCGCTATCCAAAAGATGAAGAACCATTGTCTGCTTTGGTTTTTAAGCTTGCCACAGATCCTTACATAGGATCTTTGGCCTTTACGCGCGTCTATTCCGGTGTTTTAAAAGCAGGCTCTTACGTCTATAATACAAGCAAAGGACGTAAAGAAAGAGTGTCGCGTATTGTTCGATTGCATTCGAACCAAAGAGAAGATGTCGACCAGATTAAAGCTGGCGATATTGCCGGAATTGTAGGCTTCAAACAGAGTTATACGGGGGATACGATCTGTGACGAGGATCACCCAATCTCACTTGAGGAGATAAACTTCCCAGAACCCGTTGTTTCTGTTCTTGTGGAACCTCAAACGAAACAAGATCAAGATAAGCTTGTGAAGGGCCTTGGCAAGTTTCAATTAGAGGACCCCACTTTCAAATATTCTTTGGATGAAGAAACCGAATCCACCGTTATTTCAGGTATGGGAGAGTTGCACCTGGAAGTAATTGTAGACCGCTTATTCAGAGAATTTGGTGTGAAAGTGAATACGGGTAGTCCCCGGGTTGCCTACAAAGAAACCATTGAACATGAAGCTAGGGGTGAGGCTAAACATGTTAAACAAACCGGCGGACATGGGCAATATGCTCATGTAGTTTGTGAAGTTTTCCCTATTACAACCGGAGAACGTTTCATTTTTGAAGACCATATTAAACAAGGCGTGATTCCAAAAGAATACATTCCTGCTATTCAAACAGGCATAAAATATGCCTTGGAAAATGGTCCTGTTGCTGGTTACGAAGTTGTCAATGTAGGAGTTCGCATAGTGGATGGTTCTTACCACCCTGTCGATTCTTCCGAAATGGCATTCCGAACAGCCGGCTCAAAAGCCTTTCACGATGCATTAAAAAAGGCTTCCGCAAAGCTTTTAGAACCCATTATGAAAGTAAGTATTGTGGTTCCTGAAAGCTATTTAGGTGACTCTATCTCTTTAATTAGTTCACGAAGAGGTAAAGTTGGAAAGATTGAGTCTGTAGGTCAAACTCAGATAGTCTCTGCAGAGGTTCCTCTTAAGAGTATGTTTGGCTTTGTTACCGATCTACGCTCAATCACTCAAGGACGAGGCAGTTATACAATGGAATTCTTCAAATACGAAGTTGTTCCAGAATCTCAATTAGCCGTCATTACAGGAGGAACAAATGGCTAAAGAAAAATTTGAACGAACAAAACCGCATGTCAATGTAGGTACTATTGGACATATTGACCATGGTAAAACTACTTTGACCGCTGCCATTACCAAAGTTCTAGCGACCCAAGGCAATACCGTTGCTAAAAAGTACGATGAAATTGACAATGCCCCTGAAGAAAAAGCTCGTGGCGTTACTATCAATGTCCACCATGCCGAGTACGAAACCCTCAATCGTCACTACGCCCATATCGATTGCCCTGGTCACGCCGACTACATTAAAAACATGATTACCGGAGCCGCCCAAATGGACGGTGCCATTCTTGTTGTATCCGCCGCCGATGGTCCCATGCCCCAAACTCGAGAACATTTACTCTTGGCTCGCCAAGTCAATGTTCCTCGTTTGGTCATCTTCCTCAACAAAGTCGACCAAGTAGACGATCCCGAATTGATTGAATTGGTCGAAGAAGAAGTTCGAGACCTCTTAAAAATGTACGAATTCCCTGGCGACGAAGTACCCGTAATTCCAGGCTCTGCTCTCAAAGCCCTCGAAGACGACGATACTTCCCCCGAAGGCAAATGGTCGGGTGCCATATGGAAATTGATGGACGCTGTTGATACCTACATTCTTCTTCCCGAACGTCCCATTGATAAACCCTTCTTAATGCCCATCGAAGACGTCTTCTCCATTACCGGACGAGGCACTGTTGTAACCGGCCGTATCGAACGCGGTCAAATTCGAACTGGCGAAGAAATGGAAATTTTGGGTCTTTCCACCGAACGGAAGAAAACCGTTGTGACCGGTGTGGAAATGTTCCGTAAAATTCTAGACTATGGGGAAGCTGGCGATAACGTTGGATTGCTCCTCCGAGGCGTGGACAAAAACGAAGTGTCTCGCGGACAAGTCATTAACAAACCCGGCACCATTCATCCCCACACCAAATTCCAAGCCAAAGTGTATATTCTTTCCAAAGAAGAAGGCGGTCGCCACAAAGCTTTCATTAGTGGCTATCGTCCTCAATTTTTCATTCGTACCACGGACGTTACAGGTGCGATTACTCTCCCTGAAGGCGTCGAAATGGCAATGCCTGGTGACAACATTGAAATGAATGTAGAACTTATTTACCCTGTAGCCATCGATGATGGACTCCGATTTGCTATCCGTGAAGGTGGCCGTACTGTAGGAGCAGGGGTTGTTACCAAGATCATTGAATA
>JAQVSG010000007.1 GCA_028700655.1 Caldisericia bacterium | reverse complement strand
ACTATCAATACCCCATGTCTGATGCAAATGTTGCAACTTTTTTACCGAAGATGTCCATGCATCTGGGTAAATGATTATTTCTTCTTCCTTACCTGTTTTGCCAAGGGTTATGGGATCTTCCAAATTGGGAACGATCAAAAATGTACACTCTTGAACGAAAAAAACAAAGCCAGATCGAATTTGAATCGGATATATCAAAATTGTACACAAGGGGTTCTGGGGCGTTCCAGTAATTATATAATCAACTACATGGCCCGGCAATTTGCCATGTTTTTCTCTTGTAGTGCCATCTGTTGCATACATATCTGGTGAGCTCTTTAAAATATGAGCAGGTATATAGGACCCATTGTCCATTTTCAAAGGGCTCCAGCTTATTTTTTCAATGTACACATCTATATTGTATGAAATGGATTGTGTAATAGATTTGTATAAAAGGGTTGGTTGACCTGGAATCAATAAGGGCGAAAAATCTTTTACATCCAGCTCCACCATTCCCTTGTTAAAATGGTATTGAAAATCTTCCTCATGAAAAGAAATAGTATAAGATTGGGTTCTTCTTTCTTCGGTACCCACGATATATTGTGAGGGATATTCGAAACCTTGTGCCGGTTTGTATCCTGTTGAAGCCATCAAAAATACGATAACAAAAGAGTACATCCAGCGGTATTTTTTTGTATGTAGCATTGAGTTCTCCATTCTCTAAAATGAACAAATACCTTTTTGTTATTATAGGAAACCTTTTCAATATCGAAAATATATGTCTGTTCCCAAAAAAATGAAAAATAATTCTTGAATAATATTGGAAAAATACCATGATAGAACAATATTCTTACAAAGATTGTAAGATTGTATTGTTTTTTTTTGATTTTCATGATGTATAATGCAACCAAAACAAACGGAGGAACGTTATGAGTAAGATTCGTGAAGATTTGTTTTACACTCACACCGATGAATGGGTGAAAGTTGATGACGGCATTGCAACTATCGGATTGACCGATTATGCCCAAGAACATCTTGGTGATATCGTTTATGTAGAGCCATGTGACGAAGATCAAGATGTTAAAAAAGAAGATGTTCTAACAACCGTTGAATCTGTTAAATCTGCTTCAGATATTTATTCTCCTGTTTCTGGAAAAATTATTTCTTTCAACAGCGAAGTAGAAGAAGAGTCTTCCATTATTAACAAAGAACCTTATGATGGGGGCTGGATTTGTAAGATTGAGTTATCCTCTGAAGAAGAAATTAAAGAATTAATGACGGCTGAAGAATATAAGGCTGCTAAAGAAGACTAATTTTTTGTATACTTTACTAAGCTACAAGATATCGAGGTAACCATGAGATTTATACCAACTACATCGAGCGATAAAAAAAATATGATGGATTCTATTGGAATAGAAAATGTAGAGGAGCTCTTCCGATCCATCCCAAGCGAGTATCTATTGCAAGAACCCCCTGGCATCGGCGAAGCTATGTCAGAGCAAGATGTAACTCAGTTTTTGTCCGAGTTATCGAAACAAAATGTTTCTTTCGACGATGCTTCTTGTTTTATTGGCGAAATTGCTTGGTATCATTATGTTCCCTCTATTGTACAATCTGTCACTTCAATGCCCTCCTTTTATACTGCTTATACACCTTATCAACCTGAACTTAGCCAAGGAACCCTTGAAGCAATATATGAATTCCAGTCCTACATGGTACATCTTACGAAAATGGATGCATCCAACGCCTCCATGTATGATGGAGCTTCTGCCGCCGCCGAAGCTATGATCATGGTTTTGGCTGCCAATAGAAAGAAGACTGCTTTAGTTAGTTCTTTACTCCATCCTTATTTGAAGAAAGTGCTCTATACATATGCTTTACCTCGTAATATTAACCTAGTAGAAGTTCCCTCAGACGATGGTAGTATCAATCATGAAGCGCTACAAAAGTTAGTATCTGACGATATAGGATGCTGTATTGTACAGTCTCCTAATACGTTTGGAATTATAGAGGACCTTGCAGAGATATCCTCTATTTTGAAAGAGCGAAAAATTGCTTCTATTGCCGTCGTTCTAGAATCGTTTTCCTTGGGTTTACTGCAACCTCCTGGTGAATACGATTTTGATGTTGTTTGCGGAGAGGCTCAATCATTCGGAATGTATCCACAATTTGGGGGTCCTGGTCTTGGGTATATGTGTGTAGCTGAGAAATATATTCGTAAAATGCCGGGTCGCATTATAGGAAAAACTGTTGACGTAGACAACCAACCCTGCTATGTTATGACGCTCCGTGCAAGAGAACAAGATATTCGCCGAAACAAGGCAACTTCTAATATTTGTACCAATAATGCCCTATGCGCACTCCAAGCGACTGTCTTTTTGTCCACCGTAGGCCAAAAAGGTCTTCGAGATCTAGCTAAACGCAACTTTAATCACGCTCACTATGCTTTTCAAGAACTAAATGATGTAGAAGGGATTACGATTCCTTATAAAAAACCTTTTTTCAATGAATTTCTTGTACAATTCAACAAACCTCTTGATTATGTACGAGATGAACTACTACAACGAGACATGCTTATTTCCAAAAACAACTTTGCCGATTATTTTTCTTATCTCAAAAATTCTGTGATTCTTTCTTTCACTGAAATGAATTCAAAAGCAGAAATTGATCTTTTAAGAGATGCATTGAAAGAGGTATTAAAGTAATGAAAAAAAATATCGAACTATTGTATGCGTTGTCACACGAAGAAAAAACCGGATACAAGTTACCTTATACAGAAATAACACAGGATTATGTGAACGAATCACTTCCCAATGATTGGGTCCGAAAAGAGTTGTTTTTACCCAATGTATCAGAAGTAGAAGTAGCCAGGCACTTTTTTAATCTATCAAAATTGAACTATGGAGTGGAAGACGGAATGTACCCTTTAGGGAGTTGTACCATGAAGTACAACCCAAAAATGAATGAACATGTTGCGCAATATGATGGTTTCCAAAAGACCCATCCGTTGCAAGCTGACAATACTGTTTCTGGCAATCTTTTTCTTTTGTTTGATTTGGAAGATATGCTTTGCGAAATTACAGGTATGGATGCTTTTACTTTATCACCAGCAGCAGGAGCTCACGGTGAATTTACCGGTATTTTGCTGATTCGGAAATATTTTGAAGATAAAGGTGAAGCCGATACTAGGACTATTATTTTGATTCCAGAATCGGCGCATGGAACCAATCCCGCTTCTGCCGTTGCAGCCGGTTTTGATGTAGAGGAAATTAAGTCCACAGCTACTGGAGAAGTAGATTTGGATTCGTTGCGTGAAAAATTATCCGATAAAGTTGCCGGTATCATGTTAACAAACCCCAATACAACAGGTATGTTTGAATCAAATATTAAAGAAATTGCCGCTCTTCTTCATGAGAATGGAAGTTTGTTATATTATGATGGAGCCAATCTCAATGCTATACTTGGCATCGCTAGACCTGGAGATATGGGTTTCGATATAGTGCACCTTAACATCCATAAGACTTTTTCAACTCCCCATGGGGGAGGGGGACCTGGAGCCGGACCCGTCGGCGTAAAAGAACATTTGATTTCGTATTTACCTGAACCAATAATTGGCATTGAGGATGATTCTATTGAACTACCCGATATGGATATTGAAGAGAAACTGTACAGAATGAATCGTATGGATAAATCCATCGGTCGCATTCGTTTAACAGATTCAAGTTTTTCCGTTCTAGTGAAAGCATATGCCTACATACTTACCCTTGGTGAAGAACACATTCATGAAGTTGGAGAAAATGCTGTACTGAATGCCAATTACATCAAGGCTATGCTCAAAGACTTTTTGTATTCTCCCATTGCACTCCCTTGTATGCATGAATGTGTATTGTCTGCTTCAAAACTCGAAAACGGCATTACAGCCCTTGATATTTCTAAGAGATTAATGGATTATGGATTTCATCCTCCTACGAATTATTTTCCTCTTATCATTCCAGAAGCATTGATGATTGAACCCACAGAGACTGAAACAAAAGAAGAGATGGATCGGTTCATAACCGCCATGAAAACCATTGTGAGGGAATCTAAAGAAAACCCTGCGCTTTTAAAAAGTGCTCCCACGAATACTCCAATACGAAGAACAAATGATACAAAAGCAGCCAAAGATTTGGACATTGCTTACAAAAGGCGGTAGAATAGAAGTACGTTATTAGAAACGTTGCTTTTCTTCTCCAACCGTTAAACAATGTCTGTAATAATAGGTATTTGTTGATTGTATCTATAGATTGTTACAATATCCATATTGTAAAATTTGTATAAAGGAGTTCGAATGAAAAAACTTACATCTATCTTCACCCTATTCATGATATTGTGTACCCTATCTGTTAATCACGTAAACGGTCTCGAGAAAAATTATAAATGGATCAAACTTCCTGTTTATGGCGGGGTTATTAGTTCCATATGTCAAGGGACTCAGTACAATTTATACTGTTCAACCATGGGCGATGGTATCTATTCCTTAGGATCCGATCATTGGGACCCTATTGAAGATAATAATATCCCCGACTATGTTTATTTTGTATATGAATGGAATAACACACTATTCTGTGGTACCGATAACTTCTTATTAATGCAAGACCCTTCTAATGCTTGGAACAAAGTATCAAAAACCTTATCCGATAAGAAAATTAGGGCCACGAAAATGGTTGTCTCCTCCTCCAGAGATAATGATGTGTTGTTTGTTTGTTCTGATCAAGGATTGTATAAATCTTATGACCAAGGCTTACATTGGATTCAAGATGCCACCCTAAAAATTCCTGTTTATACGGTTGCTGTAAGTCCTTCCAATCAGAGTCTTATTTACGTTTCCGCTGGAAACGGTCGAATCTTTTTTTCCAACGACTATGGTGTTGAATGGAAAGAGATACTGAATGAAAAAATATACGGGCGGATTATTAGTCTTTGTGTAGACCAATACAATGACAAAATTCTCTATGCCGGTACCCCAGAAAAAGGAATTTACATTTCAAAGGACGGTGGGCATACGTGGAACAGTGAAAGCAAAGGTTTACAAAATTTGTATATTTCCTTTGTAGAGCAAATCAACAATGGAAGTATTTTTTGTGGAACCTACGAAGGACTTTATACCTACAACGAAAACCTATCTCAATGGAACGCAGCAGGAAATAAGCTTCTAAATACCAATATTACAACCGGTATTTTCGACGAACAAAATGACACCTGGATTGTAGGTACTAACGGTAGTGGTATCCATATGTTACCCGAAGCCACAATGAAATGGACATCGCACAATGATCAGATTACCAACCTACACATACGTTGTTTAGAACAAGACCTAAAAGGAGAGACTATTCTTTTTGGGACTTGGGGCGGAGGTGTACATCGTTCTTTCGACAATGGAAAATCCTGGAAGCCTTCAAACGATGGTTTAAAGAATCCATATATAATGTGTATCACAAGAACCAGCGACACTGAGTACATTATAGGAACCTTCAATGGAGGCTTGTTTAAAAGTGTTGATGCGGGACTCTCTTGGGCATCCATGGAAACCCCTAATGTATTTACAAAATATGCATATTCACTTTATTCACTTCCTTCTAAAACAACCACAATATACCTTGGCGCCAACAATGGAATTTATAAAACCGAAAACTCTGGAAAGTATTGGAAGCAATTGCCCATTGGATCTTTTGATAATCCTATAGGCAATGTCATCGATATAGAAATAAATCCCCGCAATGAAAATGAAGTTTTCATTGCTACTGACGAAACCGGATTGTATTCCTCAAAAAATGGCGGTGAAGAATGGTTCTTTTCTGGGAAAGGCATCGACAATAAACATATTACTTCTGTCATGTACCACCCACTTGATCCCAATGTTTTATTTTGCACTACTATTGGAAGCGGTGTTTTTTGTTCAAAAGACAATGGGAATTCATGGAAATCATGTAATGAAGGACTCGGGTCACTCGTTGTTTACTGTATCGAAATGAACGGCGTAGATCAGGAAGAGATCCTTGTTGGCACTGAAACTGGTATTTACAGAAAAAAAGACATGGATGAGAATTGGGAACTCTTCGGGGATGGGATCGAGGGATTGCGTGTACGTAGCATTCTAAAGAACCCAGCTACCGAATCCTATTTTGCAGGAACCGATCAAAAAGGGCTTTATCGCAATATACATATTCCCAATGTTCCCATACCAATGAGTCCTAAGAATAATGAGAGAATCATAACTCTCAGACCTACCCTTCTTTGGACAGAAACAACCGATGTTACCATACCGTACACATTTTCTTTAAAAATTACGAATTCAAACCAAGAAATTGTTTTTCAAAAGGATCATATTTCGGGGGATCAATTCATCATTCCAGCAGATGTATTGACCAGATATGAAACCTATTTTTGGACTGTACGTGCTGAGTCTTTTGCCGGGGATACACAATGGTCAAAACCCTATTCGTTTACCATTATTGGGCAGATTGTTTTGAAGATTAACGAACCCTTGATGACCGTGAATGGAAAGATTGTCGAAGTAGACCCTGGCAGAACGACAACTCCCATTATTGTAGAGAATAGAACGTTTTTACCTATACGTAGTGTTGTTGAATCTTTTGAAGGTTCTGTTGAATGGGACTCTTCTACACGTTCTATTGTTTTACTGTTTAAAGAAAATAAAATTGAGCTTCAGTTAAAAAATCCTATCGCTAAAAGAAATGGAAAAAATGTGCAAATTGATCCCGATAATCAAAACATTGCCCCTTTTATCGAGAATGAAAGAACAATGATACCTCTTCGATTTGTTGCTGAAAACTTAGACATCGAAATTAACTGGAATGCTGAAGAACGAGAAATTACTTTAGAGTATCCAAAAAAATAAAACCTATGGAAGAAAAAGATCAAGATTATTCAAACAAACAATTGATTCCCTATCGAAAAAAGGGACGTTACGATAAAATCGATATTGATAAGCGTAATAAGCTTGTTACAGATCATCTTTGGATCGTAGATTATGTAGCAAAGAAATACCGAGATGATCACCCAACAATCCTTGAAGAGTTAAAATCCGTAGGGAATATTGGTCTTATAAAAGCCGCCGAGCGGTATGATGAAAACCGAGAAGCTTCTTTTGTGACCTATGCTACTATTATTGTGAACGGAGAAATCAAACATTTTCTCAGAGATAACATTGATACAATCCGTATTACTCGGAAGCATTTAGAAGTATACAAGGACGTTATGCGAGTCATTGATATGTATATTGACCAATATGGTGTTGCTCCTACAACCAAAGAAGTTGCTGCATTATCCAAATATTCGGAGAAACAAATTATTGACGCCATGGTGGCTGCATATGCAAAATTTCCAGTCTCCATAGATGAGCCAATCACCGTTGATTCTGAGAAAATTCTTGTAGGAGATACGATACAACAAAATAGAGATCTCGTTGATGAAAAGATCAAATTAAACTCCCTTGATAGAGCCTTAATGAAACTGCCAGAAAATGAACAAAAAAGCATTATTTTACGATATAAGTTTGAGTTAACAAACAAAGAAATCGCAGAATTGCTACATCTGCAACAATATCACGTATCCAAGTTGATTAAAAGTGGAATCCAAAAAATGAAAGAAATCATTCTTTCAGAAACGGATGTTAAAAAACTAAAAGAGGGTTCTCGGTAATATGTTTCACGTGAAACATATTACCGAGAACCCTCTGAACAAAGGTATTTTAGAGGATAAGTTTTTTCTTTTTTAACAAAGAAATCAGAATCATCATATCGGAAGGTTTAACGCCGGGTAATGAATGAAGATCCTTTATTTTTGTCGGCTTGTATTCGTTTAAAGCCGCTATACACGTTTTAGACAACATCTCAAATTCGCTGTAGTCAATATCTGATGGAAGTGCGTGATTCTCATATTTTTCCATTTGTTTACGTTCGTTCTTTTCTCTAACTAGATATCCTTCATATTTACTTTCAATCATTAATTCTTCTTTGACATCTACGGGCAAAGAAGAAAAGGTATCACTGAGCATACTCATCATTTTCTCATCCCAATCTGTTCGCTTTAACAATTCAAAATAAGAATAACTCTGGGTAATTTCTGGTAGCGAATTTTCTTTTAAAAACGAAACCATGGTTTTATTGGGTGCAATTTTGTTGGTAACCAGGAATTGTCTTCCTTTTTCTAAAGCCATCATTTTTTCTTCGAAAATGCTCCATCGTTTATCGGTTACGAGGCCTATCTTACGCCCTAGAGGGGTCATTCTTTGGTCTGCGTTGTCTTCTCTGTTTAGCATTCTATATTCAACATGAGACGGAGTAATTCGGTACGGTTCATTCAGGGGTTTATGAATCATGTCGTCAAGCATAACTCCAATATAGGAGTCGTTTCTTTCGAGTAACATAGGTTCTTTGTTTTGTACAGAAAGGGCTGCATTTATACCCGCTACAATACCTTGGGCAGATGCTTCATCATAGCCCGTACTGCCATTAATTTGACCCGCAAGATACAGGTTTTTGTACCGTATCGTTTCTAAGCTGGTTGTGATTTCTGATGTATGAACCCAATCGTATGCAATAGCATAGGCAGGGCGAAACAACCTTACATTTTCCAATCCTTTAATGGTCCGGAGTATTTCTAATTGACAATGGGGATATATGCTCATATTAAGTCCAGCAATGTACACTTCATCGGTGTGAAAACCTTCTTGTTCAAAAAAAAGTGAGTGTCGATAATTGTTAGGGAACCACTGTACCTTTTCTTCAATGGATGGGCAAGATTTGGGACCTGTTTTTATCATATTACCAGATTTAGAAGGAGAGTATTGTAAATACTTTTTTGTAACTTCAATTGTCTTTTCGTTTGTCCATCCCAAATAAGACGATAGCTGCGGAGACCATACTTTTCTTGGTGTTATGAAAGAAAGAGAGATTGGTATTTCTTCTCCTGGTTGCTCCTGAAGAAGTTCATATTGTATTGTTTTCTTATCGATTCTGGGAGTAGTGCCGGTATTAAACCTTCGAACATCGAGACCAATTTTTTTTAAGTTTTCTGATAAAACTCCTCCTTTTAACTCGCCTCCTCTCCCCGCATCATAGGATATCCATCCCACGTGAATTTTCCCACCCAAATGTGTCCCGGTTGTTAATATCACCGTTTTTCCATAGATTTTTTCGTTGTAGATGTCCAAGACCCCAATACATTTGTCGTGGTCTATGAGTAACTCATTAACAATAGTTTGATAGAGATGCAAATTGGGTTCTTTTTCTAAAACAAATTTCATATTTTTGCTATAGGCCACTTTGTCACACTGCACTCTTTTCGATCGCAACGCTAAACCACGGGAAGTATTGAGTACTCGAATTTGAGATAGAGATCTTTCTGCGTTTAACGCTATTTCACCACCAAGAGCATCCACTTCTGCAATAATTTGACTTTTCCCACTTCCGCCAATGGCTGGGTTACACGGCATCCAGGCTACAGTATCAATATTGATAGTTAGCAAAAGAGTACTGCAACCCATTCTTGCTGCGGCCAATGCAGCTTCACATCCTGCATGTCCTGCTCCTACTACGATAACGTCATATTGTTTTAGCATGAATATCTCCTATCATTTCTTTACCATCTAAAAAAACTTTATTAGGAATGGTTGAAACTAGTTCTTTTTTCGTCATTTTGAAAAGGTCTTTGTTTAAAACAAAAAAATCTGCCGTATATCCCACCGCTATCATCCCAAGTACTTTTTCTTGGAATACTTGACGGGCTCCAGCAACAGTATATGCATAAAACGCTTTTTTTCGAGACATAAATTCTTCTGCATACGCGATGTTGTGAAATGGGTTTTCTGATTCGACGGGCGAATCTGTGGACAGTGAAAACAAAAGATCATGTTCGACATAGCTCTTGAAGGGATACCCATTATCTTGTAGATAAAATGGATCGAGAATTTTTGTAACAGTTTCAAGGTCAGCCCTATAAAAACATGGCTGGATGCTTAATTCCAGTTGTTTATCTTGGATATCAAGTATTTGTTTGCGTGATGCAAACTGGGCATGAATGATTCGATGACGAAGAAAAGAAAACGGGTTGGCGGCAAAGCTTTTTAAAACGTTTTCTAGTGCTTTATCTCCTATCGTATGGATGCATACTTGTAGATTGTTCTGATTCGCAAGGAGGATCATTTGGCGTAGTGTTTCTACCGAATGGTAGCATACACCGTTTTGATGGGATTTAAGGTAGGGGGTACTAAGGTAGGCTGTTTCTCCACAAACAGATCCATCCATGTAGATCTTAATCATACGATCTGTATGAATGAAACTGCTTGCAATCTTGTGTTGAATTTCGCTTTTGTGTTGAATCCAATATGTCAATTCTTCTATGTTTTGGATGGATACTTTTTCGAACAATCTACAGGGTATATGCAGTGGATTTGATTGAAAGAAGCATTCTAAGCGAGAAGGATTCCAATCTTCACTATGAACAGACGTAACTCCATGTCGAAGGAACCGTTTTGCCCCTTCTACTATATAGTTGGACTCAAGAGAAACATTTTGGGGTAACATTTTTTTCATTTTCACAAGGGCCGTTTCGCGAACAACTCCTTCTTTTATTGATGTTCCATCAATGCCGTCAAGGGTGTACAAATGTAAAAGCTGAACAGCTACGGTGTTCACGGTGGCAATATGCCCGCATTTTCGGACAAGAACAACGGGGTATTCTAAAGGAAGGGCATCTAAGAAGTGTCGATTGGGTACAAAACCTAGTTTCTCCTCATCCCAGCCTCGCAATACTATGCTTTGTTGGAGGCAAAGTTGGTTTTGAAGAATTTGTTTTAATGTTTGTTCTGAACGGATACCCAATAAAGAAGGGCTGAGATATTTTTCACCGGTTCCCATTAAATGACAGTGACTGTCAATAAAACCGGGATACAGAAAGGCACCATGTAAGGGAAGAATGGTTTCGTTTTCTTCAGGGGTACTTTGTTCCCATGGTTGTAAATCCGAGATTGTATTTTTTTGTATGCGCACGTCGAAGTTGTCATAATGCATTGTAACCGGATTGTAGAGTTGAGCTCCGCATATTAACATAATGTCGCCTTTTTCATGAAAAATAGTAATATAGTTTACATAAGACTTTAAAACAAATATGATGATTAAAAATGAAATGTAAACAACTCCAATCATTAATTTATTATGGTGAATGCAACAAAATTGAATTCAAACAAATTCCGTGCGAAGGGATGTACAAAACGATTTGTGCTTTTTTAAATACATATGGTGGGAATCTTCTTGTTGGTGTTGATGACAATGGACAGATCACCGGATATAAGCCTTCAAAAAGAGACATCGAAATGTATTGTGAGGCGATCTCTAGTTGGTCCGATGCTTGTATCCAAGATGAAGTAATACGTGTTGGGTTGCGATCTGTGTGGGTGATTCAAATAGAGTCAATATTTGTTCAAAAGCCCCATGCCTCTGTTGTTACATGGAAGGGGGATACCTATGTGCGCATTGGTAATTCTACCCGAAGAGTCTAGTGACGTTTAATGTGAGGGGATCATGATTAAAGAATTCTATAAAAAAAGTATTAAAGACCAAAATATTAAGTTTAAAAATGACAAAATTGAGTCTGATTACTTACGTACCGAAGATGTTACCGGTTTGCGTCTTTATGTAACTGGATTACTAGGAGTGGCTGGAACGGCGAAAAAAGATTTTTCATTGATTGAGTTAGAAAAAAAAGCTCTTCACAGTGCAAAAAGTACCCCCTATTCTGTGGATTGCACAAGTGGGCTACAGCAAAATATCATTTATAACTATGAGATTTCAAGCGAAAAGGACTATAAACAAGCTATGGTTTCTTTCGTTGAGGCCTTAAAAAACCAATTACCCCATTGTATTTTTCATGGACAGATGAGTTTGATTGATAGAGAAGAGTCTTTAACAAATGAAATGAACTTAAAACTCCGATATAAAGACCATTACATCATGATTAATATGTATTTCACAAATCCGGAAACAAATACACCTGTCCCCTTTTTCTATCGAGGTCGTCGATTTTCACGAGACATTTTTGCGAGTGTTGTACGCACAATGGGTACGGCATGGGGTAAAGAAGTAGTCGTAAAAGATAGCCCCTGCCTCCCTGTTATTTTTCCTTCTGCAAACCGGTCACCCTTTACCGATTTGTTTCATCACCTTCACGGTGAGAGAATGGGAAACGGTACATCACGATTTTCTGGGAAGTTAAATCGTCTTCTATTTCATCCTTCTTTCACTCTTTATTCTTCCCATGATATTGAAAATCTTATTACTCCCTTTTTTGACATGGAAGGTACCGTATTGCGCCTAGAAGAAGGGCCTTTGTCTCCTTTTCAACGTCCATTAATTCAAGAGGGTGTGCTTGTTGCTCCTTATACAGATAAAAGAATTGCAAAAAAATACCAATATCCCCTTACCTCCAATGCCGTAGGGGCATACAACCGAGACCCTTTTCCAGGAATGACCCATTTTCAATTGCATCAAACACATGATTCCCTGGCTGATGTGCTGCAAGGAAACACGGGAATAGTAGTTATGAATGCAAGGGAAATTAGGTATTCTCAAACCGGAGAATTTTCATGTCAAACGAAAGTTGCCTATCTAACCGATGGTACTCAGCTTTTAGGACGAGTCCCACCGATGACGATCCGTAGCAATACGATGAAAATGTTTGGTGATGATTATATGGGATGCTCAGGACACATTCTTTACCCTTTGTTCTGCCAAGATGTGTTTGCATTCCGAGCTCATGTAACCTGTACATAGGAGTGTATTTATGCTGCATTTTACAGACATATCAAATGATTTTAAAACCATTCTAAAATTGGACACGGAACCGATTGGTGTTCGGTTTTTGACATCCAAAAAGGAAGCAAAATCTGGGATGGTTTCCAAAAAACTGAACTTTTGCCAACTTGTCGCTAATGCGAGATATCAAAATAGAACCTCTACCGGAGTACCAGAAAAAATGGTTTGTTCCCTAGGTGCTTCTGCTTTAGGTCTTATGAAAACGCCTCAGTGCTTTCAAAATGGAAGTGCAGCCGCTGGTAAATACACAAAGAATGCAGAAGCAGGTAGAGTATTCTTTGAAAATACATACAAACTTGGAGATATAGCAAAACAATTTGAAGCTGTTGAAGTTGGTCCCCTGGGAGCTATACAACCAATTGATGTTTTTGTGATCTATGCGAATCCTGCTCAAATGCTTGGTTTAATTCATGCAAATTCATATCTTGACGGAAGGAAAACGGCAGGAGATACGGTGGCCGAAGGAGCTCTTTGTTCTGCAACGGCGTATGCAAAGGGTATGAACCAGCCTATTGTTGGTTTTCCCTGTGCGGGGGATCGACGTTTTGCATCTACACAGCATTCAGAATTAGTTTTTGCCGCCCCTATCGATGATTTACAAAGGATTCATACGTCTCTTATAGAACTTCGAAGGCTTGGGCCGATTTATCCTATTCCTCCCCAATCTGACTTTGAATCTCTCATGCCCATGGCTTATACGATTAAAGAAGCAGATCTACTGTGATTGTCAATATCCTTTTTCTTTCGTTTTTTCTTGGTAGCAGCTGTTGGTTTGCAGTATTGGCTTTTTCTAGGTCAGTAACTGTGCGCATCCTGCAATCAAGCACGTTTTTTACTATGATTACATGGGTCTTACTGCTTCACATTTTTTCTTTTTTCTTTTCCCATGAAATTGAAATCCAGTTCTGGCATATTGTGATTCTTTTTGTTTCTATTGCTTTATATGTCTACATACTACTAGTCGTTCGAAGAGAATATTTTATTCAGGGTGTTTCAGAAGAAGAGTTTGGCGAGTACTTGATAGATTTTTTAGAAGAACAGAGATATTCTTACCGGCCCTCAGAAAAATCGTTTCTCCCCGATATAGCAGAGGATGTTCCTATGAAAGCCTTTTATATCTACCTTACAAAAACAGCCTACGTAAGGGTTCAAACCTATTCCTTGTTGCACACTTCGAAAACCTATTTTATGTCTCGTTTTCGACAATCATCTCAATGGGTAGTATCGTATGAAAGATTTCTATATGGATGTATTAGCTTATTACTATTTTTATCGGCTTTCAGATTTATCCCGTATTTCTAATGGGAGGGTGGTTGCAGTATGTTTAGTTGTTCTTTTTGGGTAGCCGTCATCGCGAATATATGTGCTCAAGGTTTGAAACCAATCATTGAAAGAATGCAAACGGGGAAATGGGATATATCGTTACTATTTGTCAATGGTAAATTTCCTAGCTCTCATACAGCTACTGTGTCCGCTCTCACAATTCGTATTGCCATTGACTGTGGGCTTTCTTCGAATTACTTTGCCATTTGTTTTATTCTTAGTTCCATTGTGGTTGCTGATGCAACAGGTGTTCGTCAAGAGGTTGGAAAGCATGCAAAATACATTAATGATCACATTCTGAATAGGAAGCCAAACGATCCCGTTGTTCATTTTCCGATGAAAGAATTGATAGGGCACAATATGGTGGAAGTTTTAGGAGGGTTCGCCCTAGGAGCTATAATAGTTCTGATATCCCTGGTTCTTTGTAGCCCATATTGTCATTAATAGAAGGTATTGTAAAGAAAAATGAAAAACCACCGTGGAATTCATTGTGGATTTTGAATTCCATAGACAGTGTCGTTAGAATCTGTTTCACAATCCAAAGCTCTTCCTCGAACATGGTCAATAAATACGATCTGGGGTCTTCAATAGAAGGTTCTTTTGGTAAGACTCGTAAGACAAAGAGTATGTTTTTCTGATGAGTGGATGTGTTCAGATTTATGTCGGGTTCATTGAACTGCTCAAAAATCGTTTCTAACAAAGTCATGAGTACAAAATGAAGTTTGTCTTTTTGTATCAAAATCTTGGATATGTTGTTTTGTAAACGAAAAGTAATGAGGTGTGAATACTCTGGGAAAAGATTTGCAACATCCACAATGAGTTCGTTTAAAGATACGCAGTCAAAAGAAAAATGGGAAGCTGTTTTTGTATCATAGAACTCTTGCACAATTTTTAGACTGCGAAGGGTTTTATGAAACAGTCGCATTTGCTCATGTCCCTGCAACCCTAGAGGTTTGTTTGGAAGGTTTGCACTGTTGTGCAGAGAAGAAATTTGTGCAGAAGCTTTCTCTAAAAGTTCTTGAAACCATTGATTGTGTTTTTCGTTCTGCTTTGGATTCTGTTTCATATATTCGGTGATTCGAATTAGAAAACCTTCTTTTTTTTCGGCGTTATATAAGATAGGAAGAATCTTTTCTCTTTCATGAACATGGTTGCCGTTGGGATCTAAATAATCGTTTTCATGGAAATAAGTGAAACCCAATGTGATATAGGGCAAAGCATCTTCTCTTTTGTGTAAGTGATACTCTTCAGAAAGTTCTTCGGAGGATCTGCTTAAAACATTGGAGGGAGCTTGGTGAATTCTTTTAAGGAGGCTAGGGTTTGCATAAAATATCGTGCCTTGTGCATTGGTAATCAAAATGGAACTAGAGCTCTTATCCAAAACAGATTGTAGTAAAAATGATTTCAGCTTTATGGATTCTATCTCGGAGTTTTCTTGAAACAGTAATAATACCCCGGTTTTGGACTTGGTTACTGCTCCCAACCATTGAATTGATAATGAACAAGGAATAAACTCGTGAGAGAAAGTTCTAAGAGAGATTTGCAGATTCTGATACGAAGTTTTTCTTTTGATACACTCCCACACTTTTTTTTGGATATCTCTTGCTTGTTTTGGGAGAAGGTAATCCTGAAGTGAAAGCCCTTGCATGGTTTGCTGTTGGTTTTGCAAAAGACTACTCGCCCTTTCGTTCGCAAGAAAAATAGAGACGTTTTCGTCACATATGAAAATGGGTTGATGAAACCGATTGAATATTTGTTTCCAATGAGAAAGACTTTGTAGCATACGGTATTGAGAAAGATCTGAAAAAATGTCCACGACGATAGGGAGTTGATGAAGTTGTTTGTAAGGAAGAACAAAATCGCATCCTGCCTCTATGTAAGATTGTACTTTGGCAGATTGAATTTCCTTTTCTACCACAATGATAGGAGTTTTATTGAGAAGGTTGTCATTTCTGAAAAAGTGTATTTGATCGGTGAAGTAAGGAGCATTGCTATGGGGGCAAACAATAATAATTTCGGGGGGTTCTCTGTCAAAAAGATGGGTATGGATATCTTGCAAAAAGAGGATCGAATCGGTAATGGGAGAAAGTAGTTTTGATATGGATTCCTGCTCGTATGTATCAGAGACGATAACAGCGACAGTTGGCTTTTTAGTCAAGAGCATTCTTGTTATTGTTTCTTCTGGATGTGAAATTGGATTCCTTGTGCTAAAGGCAATTCATTTCCAAAATTAATTGTATTTGTCTGTCTTCGCATATAGGACTTCCAGGCATCTGACCCAGATTCACGGCCACCGCCAGTATCTTTTTCTCCACCAAATGCACCACCAATTTCGGCTCCACTTGTTCCAATATTAACATTTGCAATACCACAGTCGGAACCTTTTGCAGAGAGAAAATATTCAGCTTGCTGCAGATTGTTTGTAAAGATAGAAGAGCTTAGGCCTTGGGGAACATCATTGTGGAGTTGTATAGCTTCATCAAAGGTATCAAAACTCATTATATAAAGAAGGGGAGCGAATGTTTCGTTTTTTACCACGGGACTATTCCCGGATGTTTCAGCAATACAGGGAGTAACATAGAACCCATGAGGACAATCTGCAATCGAAAGAGATTGACCCCCATAGAGAACAGAACCACCTTCTTGTTGTAGCTGTGTAATCGCCTTGTCCATTTGTCCTCGGGCTTTATCATCAACCAAGGGTCCCATGTTTATGGTTGAGTGAAGAGGGTTTCCAATATGTATTTGTTCGTAAGCATGGATTAACGATTCCATAAACTTTTGACGAACGCTTTTCTGAATGATGATTCTGCGTGTTGATGTGCAACGTTGTCCCGCTGTTCCGATGGCTCCAAATAGTGTTGCATGAAGAGCCAATTCGAGATTGGCTTCTTCGGTGATAATAATGGCATTGTTACCACCAAGTTCTAAAATAGATCTACCCAAACGTTTTCCAACAACTTCTCCGATTCTTTTTCCCATTTTTGTACTACCGGTAGCGCTAATCAAAGGGATGCGAGTGTCTTGAATACAGAATTCACCAATGGTGGAACCCGGCCCGATAACGAGATTATTCAGTCCTTTTAACTGGTGTTTTGCAAAAACAGTATTTATAATTTTTTGAACCGCAATGGCACACAGTGGAGTTTTTGAACTCGGTTTCCAGACACATGTATCCCCGCATATGAGAGCGATTAATGCATTCCATGCCCAAACGGCTACAGGAAAGTTAAACGAAGTGATGATACCTACGACTCCATAGGGGTGATACTGGTCATACATACGATGATAGGGTCTTTCGCTGTGCATCGTTGAACCGTAGAGCATGCGGCTTTGCCCAAGAGCAAAGTCAGAAATATCGATCATTTCTTGGACTTCTCCCAATCCTTCTTGGTAAATTTTCCCCATCTCAAGAGAAATCAGCATTCCTAGAGGCTCCTTGTATTTCCGAAGTTCTATCCCTATATCGCGAACGATCAATCCTCGTTGAGGTGCAGGTATCATTCGCCACTGCTGAAAAGCAATTTGAGCATTATGAACTGCTTGGTTGTATTCTTCTTTTGTTGCTTGGATGACAGAAGCTAAAGGACTCCCATCAATAGGCGAGTAGCTTGTTATTTTTTCACCATGTGTTTGTATCCAATGACTTTCATGTCCGAGACAAACGCCATAGTTTATGTCCTCGATGTTTAAATCTTTTAGTACTTCCTTCATAGAATCCTCCATGCGCAAAATAATGAACTACGGAGATACTGTTCTTTAATGATAACACAAAACGGTACCGTGGTTAATACGATTCAAGAGATAAACTGTTTCTTTTCATTAAAAAAACTCCTCCATACGGTACTAGAGAAAATGAAAATACTCAAAGAAACACTGCCGGTGATCCCTAGCATAATACCTATCTGGTACCGTATCGCGGTGATAGGAGACGATCCAGCAATGATTTGTCCACTCATCATTCCTGGTAAAAAAATGATGCCCATTCCCAACATAGAGTTTAACGTTGGAAGGATAGCTGCTTCAAAACTTTTATTGAGTATATCTCCAATAGCATCTTTCGGTTCTGCACCAAGGTGAAGGGATGTCTGTATCTGGTCTTTTTTAGATTCAACATTGTCTAGGAGGGTTTTTAACCCTATAGAAATTCCTGTCATGGCATTCCCAATGATCATTCCGGCAAGAGGAATCCAATATCGTGGATCAAACAAGGAGGGAGGATTGACCACAACCAATAAAAAGAAGAATAGAACTAGCAGTGTCCCTGTGGTTAAACTCAAAGTAACACTTTTCAAGATAGGAAGAGAGAGTTTTTGTTGCGCGATTTTTTTGATGTTTAGTATGGCGAAGATTTCCATAAGAAAAATGGTACTGATTGTGATGATCGGATTGTCTACTTGCAAAATGATACCTAAAACATAGCCCGCCAAAACAAGTTGAATTGTCATTCTGAAGGAGGCTAATAAAAGTAGCTTGTCTTGTTGAATCTTCCTATTTCTCATGAAAAGATAGAGCATCCAAACAAAAACATAGGCAAAAATCAATCGAGTTATTGCAATATCACTCATAAGGAACTCCCCATACGTTTTTCTGCGATTTGAATAATGTTGTCTGCTTTTGAGGACAATTTTTCAGAATGTGAAGAGAATATTATATTCATGGAAGAGCGTTGGTGGACTTGTATTAAATAGTGGAGTACATGATCTGCAGTATTTTCATCTAAAGAAGAAGTGGGTTCGTCAAGTAGTAGAACCTCTGGCTGTAAAAGCAAACAACGAATTATACAGACTCTTTGTGCTTCACCACCAGAAAGAGAATATATAGATTCTTGTAGTGAAAAAGAAAGATGGAAGTCGTCAAGATAATTCTTTAACAGGTTTTCTGGAGGAATCTTCTTGTGTTGAATCTGCAAACCAATGATAAGGTTTGAGTAAACTGTACCAGGAAACAACACCGGTTTTTGTTCTACAAGAACTACGTTTCTTCGGTGTTTGACAATGTCTATGTCCAGTATATCTTGACCCTTGTAGTAAATCAAACCCGAAGAAGGACTTTTCGTGCCATTTAAAAACGATAAAAGTGTACTTTTTCCAGAACCAGAAGCACCATTTATTGAAGTAATGAGAGAATCATAAATCGTCAATGTCGAGGGCTTAATGATATCTAAAAAAGTGATGGATTGGCATTCAAACAGTGGTTTCATATTGAATAGTATACACAAAAACAGAAAACTGTTTTTTAAAAAACAACCCACTATATTGTTTCAAAAAAAAATATAAGGGATTGCTTCAAAAGGCTTATGCCGTCAAACTATACAAAGGTATAAGTAGAAACTGCATTCTCTAATTATCACAAAGATGCCCCTTGTGTATAGAGCTGCTAACATTTTTAAGATAAACTTGTGTGAACCCCATTGCTACTGTAAATTGTGGGATGGCTACAAAGAATGAAGACAAAAAACCTTTTTTTCATTTTTTTCTAAAGAAAACCAACCTTGAAAGCTTTTTTTCCTTTTTCAAGTCATTGTTGAAAATAATTGTGGAAAACACGTGGACAATTTTGCGGAAAACCTTGGAATTTTCTTTTTATCCATTGTTTACAGTTCACTTTTGAAAGAGAAATTTCTCAAACATTATGTATAATGGGATTTGAGCAAGATTGAAATGCCAACTTCTATAGAGGTAAACTATAGAAAGAATTCCCACAGTTGGAAATTTGACTGTGGAAAAAAGGTGGATAAAAAATGCAAAACTGGTTTATATACATATGTATTGGATTTACCGGAGGAGTTCTTAGTGGCCTTTTGGGAATTGGCGGGGGGATTGTAATTATTCCTTTGTTAATGCTGATGGGACATCCTCAGCTTACAGCGCAGGGTACTACCCTTGCCCTTATGGTGTTGCCCATAGGTTTATTGGGTGCACTGGAGTATTTCAAACATGGCCATGTGGAAGTTCTAATTGGTCTATTTGTTGTATCCGGTTTTTTCCTAGGCACCCTTTTGGGTGCAAAAAGTGCTATGAGGATTCCTACCCTTTGGTTGAAGAGAATATTCGGTGTCATTATGATTTTTGCAGCTCTGCGAATGATGTTTGCAAAATAATTCTATGATTTTTTACAGCAACCGACATAGGGATACGATAAAAAATATGCTAAAATCCTTATGGCTTCCGATTTTTATCATGTTGATAGCAGGAGTTGTAGGTATGGAACTTCTTTTTTTTCATACACCGAAAATCACACATTATGATATACAATCTTCGAACATACCTACCGCTTTTAATGAATTTACTATTTTACACATTTCTGATCTTCACGATGCATCTTTCGGGCACCAACAAGAAATGATATTGAAGCAAATCGATAGCGTAGATCCTTCCATTGTTGTTTTTACCGGTGATTTGATAGAAAGACGTTACGACGTGAACACGCAAGGACTTATTTTAATGGAGCATTTGGCAGATCGGTATCCTGTTTATTTTGTTACTGGCAATCATGAAGAAGCTTTGCCACATGATGTTTACATTCAGTTAATGGAAGATTTGGAAGATGCAAAGATTACTATACTGGACAATGCAGGGGTTTTGCTTACAAAAAATAAAAATCATATTTTGTTAATGGGAGTACGGGATGCTCTTGCGACTGATGCGGCCAATTATGCTTCCATTTTAAAACAAATTCGACAAGAACACGGACGAGAATTATTTTCCTTGTTATTGGCTCATAGACCTGAGTTTTTTAACCAATATAAAAATGCTGATGTGGATGTTATTTTTGCCGGTCATACCCATGGAGGGCAGATACGATTTCCTTGCATTGGAGGAATATATGCTCCCAATCAAGGATTTTTTCCCACCTATATTGACGGAGAATACCAAGAAGGGTCGACAAAAATGTTTGTTAACAGAGGCTTAGGTGCTACCGTGATACCCTTTCGTTTTTTTAATTCACCCGATATCTCTGTCTATCATCTACATCACTCTGACATTAAAGATTGATAAAAAAACATACTACGAAAAGGTCTGGCAATTGTATTATTTAGGCAGCCTGTGATCCCCTCTTGAAACAGGTGGATGGATCCTTTTGAATACACAATGTCTTCTAGTTCTGGGCCGATGTGATTTGTCTGCATTAACCTACCCGTTTCCAAATCAAACGACGTAAGCTGGCCATTTGAGAGTAGCACATATAGGGTTTGGTGTGTTGTGTCTACAATCATGTCCAAAGGACTTCTCCCATGTTCTTCTGTGAATGTCCAGACTACTTGAAAATCGGTGGTATCGATGCATACAATTTCTCCTTTTTGGAACAATTCCCCAACAAGAAGAATCTTTTTATCTACAAAAAAACTATGAATAGAAGAAGTAGGCATGGATCCTTGGACACTATTTGTGAGTACTCTTTCTTGTCGTTGTGAACCGTCGGTATCAAACGATTGAATGGTTATGGATCGACTGTTTGAAGATTCAAATCGAAAACACACAAAAAAACGCTGTAAAATTTTGCTAAAAGACGCATCGATAAGGGTTTCTGATGTATCAAAAGAGGATTCTTTTGGTTGAAAACTCCAAGAGCTAGAGGGAGACAATGTTTTAAGCGAGTGAAACTGAATAAAGGGAGGATTGTTACTTTTTGACAAATAATAATAGGAGGAACCAACCAAATAACTTTGATAGACAGGGTTGTCTAACGAAAGGCTTCGAATAGCCCGATCCTTTGTTATAAAGAGGAGATCTGTATAGGCTGCCAGGGCGGTAGTTTGAGAGGAAACATCAGAATTAAAACGGAGTTTTATAGATCCATCCGAAAAAGTTGGATATTTTGACAAAGAAAGAGAATGCACATTTTTTGAGACAACCTCTTTTTCATCTTTTGAACAATATAGATCTTTGCTTTTTAGAGAATGTTTATCGATAAAAAAATAGCGACTCATCGGTGTGCCATTTGTATCTGTACCACTGCCGACAAAATGATTTAAGCATCGCTCGCTGGCGACAGGAAACAACAATTCTCCAGTGGGATCGTTTCGCAATGGAAAGAAATGCAACAATCCATAGTCGGTTGATCCAAAAGCGTGATCATTGGTAATGCTGATGTTATCTATAGGGGTATTGCTCAGAGTCACATACCATCCGGTTTCTGTTGTTTGGATATTGGTAAGATCAGCCACTACTTGAGGGTTTGATTTTATAAATGAACAATGAGAAAGTGAAAAGCAAAATAAAAGTATAACGACGAACGTAGCAAACAATCTGATTTGCATGGTTTTACCTCCTTATGAGATAGGGAAAGTCCATTGTTGTGAGTCTTTCATTCCTGCCTCAAACTGATAATACATTGATTTTTTTTCGGCATGAAAAATAGAAACGAAATCTTGATCTACTTCAATACGATTTGATATTCTATCATTTTCTATAACAAGAATTGTACTTATCGGGGATTCTGGCAGAGAATGTCTGATGATAAGAGCATTTTGGAAACGGTACAATTCGGATTGGGTGTTGTTTTCCGAACCTAGTGCGAATGCTTCTTCCAATTTCTCTTTTCTCTCAAGAGTTCCTTTTTTAACAGAAACAGAATATATTGATCCATCCAGTAACGAGAACCATAATTTTCCTTGGCAAACAACAACATTGCTTCCTTTGCCCGTTTCTTGAAATCCGATGTCATCTGTGATTACTCTCCAATCAAGGAGATTACTAGTAAGTTTCCCTTCAATAACACCAAATTTTAGCGTTGTACTATTGTCAAGCCAAGCAAATTGAAAATATACATATGTGGTAGCTTCTATTTCAATGGCATCCAAGGGTCTTATAAGGACTGCATTGGAGTACTCTCCTAGGTCTGGTCTAAGGCTGTACTTGTCACGTTTGTAACCAAAATATTCTGCTGTTGCTTGCGTATGATTTCCATTGTCTGTAATGGAAAGCTGAATATGTAAATCAGGGCGTAAAACTCTTTGTATAGCTAGAAGAGACTTTTGACGGATAAAAGTCGTGTTAGCAGAGGTTTCCATATGGATGGAAGAGTCTGCTTCGGGAGGAGTATTCACAAAAATAAAATCTGTATCTCCATTCCAGATGAAGTTGTCCTGGGTAGATGGTACAGTACATATTGGATCGTTTCCAAAGATAACAATGCCATTTGCAACATTCCATTCGTGAACTTTGTATGATTTTGTACCATTTTCCTCCGTATAGGCTAAAAAAGGTATTGAATCAACGCTAGAGTACATATGGGAACGTTCCAATCCATATATCACTACAAATACAATGACAACTATAGATAACAGAATGATCCAAATAGTATTGCCGAGAAGTTGTTTCATTTCTACTCCTTTGTGTTCAGTTCGCGGAAAAGCACTTTAGAGTAAGTCTATAATTAGTTTAACAGCAACGGCGATCGTTACAATTACAAAAATGGGTTTCACGATTTTGTTCCCATTTTTTATTGCCATATGAGATCCTAACCAAGAACCGCCAATCATGCAAATACCAACAGGGATACCAACAATGAAGAGTACTTTTCCATACACAATGAATGTAATCAACGAAGTAATGTTGCTAATAAAATTAAGGAAACGCGCATTTGCGCTGGAACGAAGATAATCATAGCCAAACAGTTTTATGAATGTAAACATCAAAAATGAACCTGTACCTGGACCGAAAAACCCATCATAAAACCCTAAAGCCAGAGACAAGAGCATCCCAAGCCAAAGACTTTTTTTTGTAGGATGTTGCAAAGAAGAATCTATGGACCCGAGTGAAGGATGAAATATCGAATACAAGCCAACTGTTAAGATTCCAATACTCAACACAATATGTAATAATGTATTGTTAATTAATAAAATGGTTCTTACTCCTACAATGGACCCTACTAAAGTAAAAGGCGCTAGAATGAGCATAAGGCGGAGATTTGTTTTTTGGGAGCAAAAATATCGTAACGAACTGGTAAAAGAGGAAAAACTAGCTGATAATTTATTGGTACCAAGAGTGAATTGTGGAGGAATTCCTGCGGCTAAGTAGGCGGGGATTGTAATGATTCCACCTCCTCCAGCAATGCTGTCTACCCACGCAGCAATAAACCCAAATATACACAACATGATATAGCTTGTAATGCTTAGCTCCACAATGGTACTCCTAAAAACTAGCGGTTGAAGATATCTTTACACGGGAATCAATGTATAGACTACGTAGGCTAAAGATAGAAGTGCACTATTCCATAGTGCGTGAAAGGCAAAACCCCAAAAGAAACCAAATTGCAAACGAACGTAGCCTAAAACTAGACCTGAGAGAAACTGAGGCAAAATAAGTAGGGGTGTAAAAAGATACACCCAAATACTAGGAGAAGAGAAATTCGATATATGCATACAGCCAAAAAGAATCGCGAAACTGTAGTAAATCCATCGAAACTGCCGATGCCAAAACAAGGCAATGGAATCTCTTTTGCCATAAAAAAGCAAGGCACAAAGGCCACCAATGAGCAAAGAAATGGCTATTACGACAAGGATGTTGGTTCCCAAAGAAGAAGGTTGGGGGAAAACAAGTGAATACAACAGAACCAGTATGTATGCTAGAGAAATTCCTAATGATAGTGGATGAAAGTGTAAAGGCAACCGAAAACCAACTTCCTCTAAAAAGGGTAATACTATGCCTCCTAGCATGAGAAGAGAGAGATAAGAACTGGATTTTACAAAGTCTGTTAGCGCATTGGTAGTGGTTGCCCCGAATTGAGAGTCTATATAATACAAAAAGAACGTTATTGCTGAACCAAGAAGGAGCTGTAAAATAAGATTGACTGACATATATTGGAAAACAGCTTCAATCTTTCTACCAAATGAAAGCGGAAGAGATTTTTTTTCGATTGTGGGGTGAAGTACAAAGGAAAAAAGGTCATGCAATGCATTAAAGTCTACGTCGTTGTGAGGGGTTTTCATTGCAGGGAGGTTTCTACTGGGAGGTTTGAGGGTGAAGAGTAGACAGATCAGGGTCTTCTTCAACTTGGGAAATAATATACATCCCTTGTTTTTGGATAAAATAAAAAGCAACGGTTTCTCTATCTTTCACTCGAAATGTTATCACGTCTTCTCCTTTGGAGTTTTGAACCCATTTTGGGCAGGAATAAAACCCTGTGTTTCCTACAATCTCTAACTCCTGCGTTTGCGATATTAATGCGGGGTCTGTAACAAGCTCTTTCGCTTTTTCAAGATGGTTATTATACAAGTAATAAAGGTAATCAACAAGAGTTTGATAGGGGGACTGGACGATACTTGAGTTCATAAGAGTGTAGGTGTCGTTTTCAAGGATCCATATTTCCTCGTAATAACGATGATAGGTGGACGAGTTGCATTCTCCAAAAAGATAGCTCTTCCCTGTGGGATCAAACAATATTTGCCCTTTGGTTGTAACCATTTCAAAACTGGGTTCGTTTACATGAATGGATCCATTGGGATAAAAAGGAGATGTCCACTGTAATTGCCACGATCCATTTCTAAGTAGGAGATATTGATAAGCCCGTAAGAATAAATCTTTGGAAGGGTGTTCTAACAGAACGAGCCCTACTTTGTCTGCATTTGCATAAAACCGATCTGGTTTAGAATCCATCGTTTGTTCGTGAGAAAAGGAATCAACAAAGAAAAAAGGTGTTATTTTGATGGTTTTCTTATCTGCCCATGCAATAACGGTACCCATTTGATCTACCTGAAACAAAACCATCCCCTCGTAGGATTCTGATAAGAAAGAAGGCAGTGTTGGTTCTGATACAACAATGACGGGAGTTTCTGACAGTCCCCACTCTTGAAAGGATTTCCATTTGAGAAGCAGTTGATGAAACTCTCTGTTTGCGAAATAGTCTTGAATCTTGTGATAACGCTCCATGTAGTCTGCTTTTGGTGAAGAGTCTAATGCGGGATTCAATGCAATGGGATAATTGTTGGTTTTGTATTCATCGGAGGATATTTTGGGCATTAAATCCCAAACACTTTTTGATGCCGTGTATTCTTTCTGATGTAGAAGTGCTTCCTGCAAGTCTATGTAGGCTCTTTTCTTTGTCATTTTTAAAGAAAAAGGTTCTTCTGGAATATCGGGGATCCAGTTTTGAAGAATCAATTGAGCTTCTTCAAACTGTTTCAATTGGAGTAAGCATTTACATTGCAAGGAAATAAGAAGGTGTTTCTGCTCCATTGTGAGAGTACCTGCCGTAGATTGTAGCAGACGTTTGATCTTTTGAAGGGCTACTTCGCTTTGTTGTGCATATGTTTCATATTCAATGAGTTGAATAGCAAGGGCAAGATTTGAACTATTTGATCGTACTTTTTCTTGATACTCGGATACGATATCAGGAAAAAAGAATGCATAGGAATCTTCGGCAAAAACAAAATCGAAATTGTATTCCCAGCTACCGAGGCGGAACAGCTGTATTGTTTCGGAGCCATCCGAATCCATTATCCATCGAGCAATTTCAGGCTTGTCGTCGTTGCCATAAGCGCCGGGATAATTTTGAATGTGTAACTTATCATAATAAATTGAATTTACACGGCTTAGAGTCCACTCCTCGCTAATAGTATCAATAAGATAGATATAGAGGATTTTTTTTTGATTGGAAAGTTGAATACCAACATATACAAATTGTTTGTGTAAATAGACCCAATCGAGCTCTTCCCCCTGAATTAAGCTCCACCCTTTTTTTACCCATTCGTTCCCCTCTTCAGAGTATAGATTTAGTTGTATGTGACTGGGGTAATCGGGATCGTCAAGAAAGATGACTCCTTCTTCGCCAGGGTTCCCGTCAAATTCACAAAAAACAAGATAGGATCCGGGTATGCTTTTTGGAATAAAGACTCGAGCATTTTTGGAGATTTGGGAAGAGAACGGGATAGTAAGCTGTGAGACTTGAGCTGTAATTGAGGAACCACGAAACGCATTATCATCGATACCAGAGTTAGATTTTTGACAAGAAACAAAAGAAAAAAAGGATGAAAACAGAATGAAACATAGTAAATAAGAATAGATAGTTTTCATGACACTATTGTAACACGATTGATAGTTTTGTCTTAGCTAGAAAGTATTTTTTTCATTCGGGATACGAATTCTTCAATATCTTGCTCGGTCGTATCAAAAGAAGTCATCCACCGATATTCTGACGAGTCTTGATCCCAGGGGTAAAAGAAGGATTCTTTTTGCAGGAGGGGAGCTTTGTTTTTGGGAAGATAGACAAAAACAGCATTGGACTCCACAGGTTTTGCAATTCTCACTTCCGGAAGTTGGCTCTGGATAGCGGATTTCAAATAGTGTGCCATACGATTGGCACAGGTTGCATTTTGAAGCCATAAGTCTTGGTCAAAATAGGCCAAAAACTGGGCAGATATAAACCGCATTTTGGAAGCCAACTGGGCATGTTGTTTGCGGACAAACAAGGCATCTGCTGCTAGATCTGGGGATGCAAAAACCAATGCCTCGCCATACGCCATCCCATTCTTGGTACCCCCAAAAGAGAGTACGTCTACGCCACAATCCATGGTCATCGCTTTCAAGGGAAGATGGAGTGTAGCTGCAGCGTTGGCAATTCTTGCCCCATCTAGGTGTACGTACATATTGTTTTGGTGTGCAAAATCGCAGATTTCCTTTATTTCTTCCGGAGTATACACTGTTCCTAGTTCGGTTGCTTGGGTAATGGAAACGACCTTTGGTTGGGAATGGTGTTCTATGCCTTTGTATTCTAAGAATCTATAGAGTTGTCTTGGAGAGAGTTTTCCTAATGTATTGGGGAGTTGTTTAAGAGAGCAACCTGTCATTTTTTCAGGACTTCCACATTCATCGCACACAATGTGAGCAGTGTCTGTGGTGAGAATGGAGTGAAACGTTTTTGTAATCGTTGACAAGCCGGTTACATTTGCGCCCGTTCCATTATATACAAAGAATGTCTCTGTAGAGGCGCCAAAAATTTGTTTAAAAACACGCAATGCTTCTTGTGTATATGGATCGTCACCATACGCCACAAAATGCCCATGATTGGCCCGTTGTATTGCATCCAGTATGGCAGGATGTATGCCTGAATTGTTATCGCTTGCAAAACTTTTATGGGTTGAACAATGCGGCCACTGTATTTTCATTACTACCCTCCATGGAAAGTGGTTGCAGATCAAAATGATTGATAGAATAAAACGAAGGGGAACCATTTTGTATTTCTTGAGAAACTGTTTGAAACAGTTTCAAAATGGAATTGTGGCAAGTGAAATAAAAGATTTGGTGTTTCTTTGACATTTCAAACAAGAGAGCTGCTGCTCTCTTTTGTCTTTCTGCATCGAAACGCACAAAAATGTCATCAAGAAATACAGGCAATGTCTCTCCGTGCTCGGATAATTCATGGATGAGGCCAATTCGGATTGCTAGATAAACCTGATCTGCTAAACCATCACTCCACTCATTTTCTGTTTTTCTTTTATCGGTTGTATCGTAGAGTACAAAACTTTCTTGGCTGTTTTCAGAATCGCTTGTTTTCATTAATCTGTATCGATGATCTGTGATTTCATAAATCCAATCACTAGCATATCGAATGACACCAGGTTGCTGTTTTTCTTCAAAAACAGATTTCGTTTTTTGGATAAGATTGTACGCAACCATATATGTTAACCACTCTTCGGCTTTTTCTTGCAAGCTGTTTTCAAGAGATTCTTTTTGTTGCTGAAGATACTCCATCTCTGTGTTGGAATACACATCTTCTTTTTTCTGTTGTAATTTGCCACGTTTTTCAATGGCATCATTGGCTTGGTTTTCTAATGATGAGATACTGGCTTTGCAACGCTGCAAGCTTCCTTCATTTTCTTGAAAATCAATTTTGGAAAGAGTTTGCAGCGTAATGTTCCATTTTTCTTCATTCCCTACTTTGCCATACAGTCGGTGGAACAGCAATTCTTGTTCCTCCTTTACTCTTTGGAAGGACTGGTATTTTTTTGTTTGTATTTCTAAATCCTCCATATCAGAGACCTGACATGACTGCAAAAGGGAATGGTATTGTTCCACTTTTATATGCAGGCGTTCCTGTATGTCTGTTTGATTGCGTTGTAATTGTGCAATGTGTATCTCGAGTTCTTTTTTGCGATGGGCTGCTTCTTCTGCATCAGCCAATCGTTTTTGTAATGAAGTGATATATTCTGCGGATAAGGATTCTTTGGATATGTTTTCTCCAAGGCTGTCAAGAACAGCTTTTAATTGACGTTGTACATCGCCAATGGTGGCCTTAAGCAAGGCTTGTCTCTCTACGTATTGCCCCAATGAAGCCCATTTGCCTTGAGCATCTTTGATTAATGAAAATAAAAGTTCTGCATCATGAATTTCTATTTGATTTAAGAGCTGATGCGTATGTTTCCATGTGTCCCATTTTTGAGCGATGTTGGTTACTTTTTGTTTTGTATCTGCCAGTTGATTGTTGATCTTTTCCACCTGAGAATCAAGCCGCAATAGATCGGATTGAATGTCGATAATACTTTCGTTCCATCTTGTAACAGCTTGTATTCGATCTCGATGATTTTGAATTGTTTCTTCCCATGTTGTTAAAAGGGTTTTGATATCAGAATTTTCAAAAGAATGCAGGGGAATTTGGTGTTTTTTACAATAGGCCTCTATTTTTTCTTTCAATGCCATTGTTTCGCTTTTTGAAGTTCCTTGCTGCTTAAAGCCCAAGAGGTAGAAAAGAGAAAGAAGACTACCCAAGCCCGCACTATATGCAATATATCGAACGATTGCAACAGTCTGGAAGAGAGCCACACTCGACAGACTCACCAATAGCAAAGAATAGAGTATGATTAGGATATGCTTTGGTGGCAATACAGGAACGTGAGATTGAACACTGGATTCCCATTCTTTTTGCTGCAAAAAAGAAAGCTGTTTTTGGAATTCTTTGCACTGTTCATAATGAGTGACAATCGAAGCATATTCCTGATTTGTCAGAACTTTGGATTTTTCTTCTTGAATGTGTCTCTCTATTTTTTGTAGTTTTTGTTGCAAAACGGATTGATCTTCTTCATTTTTACTTTTCGAATTTTCAATATTTTGGAGTTGTTGCAGAAGATTGTTGTAATCTTTTCTCAAATGATGAATATGCAATTCTTCTTCTGCTGTTTGCGGAGTATTCTTCTGAAGAGTATCTTCGTTCCACTGAGGGTCAATTTTGGCAAGAAGCTGGCGTATTTGTTCTTTTTTGTTTCTTTTCTCAAACCGTATGATAGGAAAATCTTCAATTGCTTGGGCATATTGTTTTTTTTGCTCGATAAGTTGACGAATAGAAGATGCTAAATTTAGGATAGAAGATGGGATAGAGATAGATTCTTGTTGCTGCTGAAGGGTAGATCGTTCTTTGTTAATCTTTTCCTGCGATTCAGTGAGAATTTGTATCTCATTTTCCCATTCTTTTGCTTTTTCCAGTTTGCTTTGAGGAAACTCAACAGAATTGAAAAGAAGAGGGAACTTTTCTATCTCCTTACTTTTTGTCTGGTACGATGCCCAATCGTTTTTCATATCATTCCAAAGAGCTCTTTGTTCGTATTCTTTTTGGAGGGTTTCGATGTCCTTTTGGATCTCTTGAATGCTATGATTGAGAGATTCTACTTCATCGTTCCATTGGATATACTCGGCACTCATTTGTTCTCTATCGCGAATTTTTTTCTTAACCTCTTTGAGTTCCTTATGTAAAGTATTCAATAACTGTGTTCTGCCGTGGGGGATTAAAATCTCTTTGTATTTTTTTTGAAGTTGGTTTAATGCGTAGGAAAGTGATCGAACTCCAAAGCTAGCCGACAAAAACCGATTCTGCATTTCTTCTTTATTCAGTAATGACAGTCCATTCCAGTCTTTAACGTCCATGCAAAAAACTTGTCGGAAGGTTTCTTTGTCAATCCCGTTCCATAAAGAGTGATCAATTTCTTTGTTGGACAATGTTTGATCTGGGAAAAGAACCGATACTTTTTGATCTTGTCTTTGAATTTGATATTCTTTGTCAGAGGCAGTGATGATGTGCATTGTGCCTGATGGTTTACCACCGTTAAAAGGAGGGTATAAGGTATCGGTTTTGGACGCTTTTTTTGGGAAACCAAACAATGCCTGCTGAAAGAATTGTCGTAAAGTCGTTTTTCCGCTTTCGTTATGCCCATAAAATAGAGAAAAACCCGGGGAAAGATTCATTCTTGTTTTCTCGTATCCACCAAACTGGTCAATGTACATGGATTTAATCTTCATTTTGGTCTTCCGATAACAATTCTAAACCAAGGCCTTGTGCTTGGGAAATAATACGGTTCCACGGAATTTGAGTGTCTTTTCCTGGTATCATGCGGAAAAGTTTTTGCATAAGAGCTTCATCCATCAATTCTTTCATCTTTTCTGTGGGGTTTTCTGTATGCAAAAGGTCCTCTGTTTTTTTTAAAAACAAACTACTAAAATCATTTCGTTTTCGAATTGCGTCCATATCTAAATAGGGTTTTGTTCGTATGCGAATAGACTCCAAATAACAATTTTCTTGTTCTATGTTTTCGCGAATGGTTTCTTCCATTTCTTGGTTGTGATTCTGTAGTTCCTGGTGAAGAGGGGTGTGCCCTTCCAATTCAAAACGGAATATTCCGGGAGAGTCTTGGGTTTGATCTACCATTTCTTGTATCATAGATTCAATCAAGGAATCGATATGTTTTTCTTGCACTTGTATGGTTGGGTGAAACCAGAGAAAAGAGCTGGTTTCTATAAAGCTGCATTCTGTTTCCCCATCATGAACATTTACTATGTAGAATCCCTTTTTTTGAGTATCGTTGATGTGCAACCCTTGGATGTTTCCTGGATATACTACCGCTGGATGATCGTCGTGTAGAATTTTTCTAGTGTGTACATGACCCAAAGCCCAATAGTGAATATTGGAGGCAAGAAGATCTTGCAATGAGCAGGGGGCATAATTTTCTGTGGTAGGGTCTCCACCAACATTGCAATGAAGAAGTCCTACGTTATAGGTGTTTGGGTCTAGTGATTGTGAAAATGCAGCGATTTCTTTGGCGATATTTTTTTGAATGTCTCGTGAAGGGTAACTGTATCCGATAATATTCACATAAGGGGTGTCCTCGTTATCACGATACAAGCTTTTACACGAGACAAAGGGAGAGAATTGAAAGATCGAAGTAGGAAATTCTGCTTTTATCATCCAACTATCCAAAGAATCATGGTTGCCATGTACAAATAAACAGGGAATCTGGTGGTGAGCTAACAATCGCATTTGATTCAAAAAAAAGAGTTGTGCTCGAATGCTTTTCATGGAAGAGTTGTATATATCACCTGCAATAACAACAAAATCTACCTGTTGAGCTATAGCGGTTTGAACTACCTTTTCAAACGATTTAAAAGTAGATCCTTCCAATTGTTTCCAAATCTCTTCGTTCTCTAGTTGCACACCTTTGAATGGTGCTTCTAAATGAAGATCGCTACAGTGAATGAATCGGATATTCTTAGACATTGGTTTTCCTATTCCTTATTTTTTTTTCGTGGGTTCGCGTTTGCATCCTTTCTAACATGAAAACATTATATAATAATAATATCCTATTTGAACTGAGGTGGAAATTGAGTACACAAAAAACTTCAAAAATACGTTATCCTGTTCAATGGATGGTACGATTGGCCATTTTAATTGCCATCACTATTGGTTTCCAAATGCTGCAGCTTCCGCAACCTATTACCGGTCCTGTTGTCAACCTTATGCTATTTATGGCTTGTATGCTTTTGGGGGTTTGGGGAGGCGTTTCTCTTGGCCTCATTACGCCCTTGATAGCAGTGGCCGTTGGTATCATGGGGAGACCTGAGATGGTCCCCGTGATTATGATAGGGAATACAGTGTTAGTGATTGTTTTTTCTTTGTTTAGAAGTCGAACTCCACAATTGTATAAAACACTATTGGGGGTCGTCTTTGGGTCTGCATTAAAATACGGCGTTTTTGCGGTAACCATTGCTTTCATCCTACAACTTCCTCAACCTGTAGCACAGGCATTTGGTGTTACACAGTTGTTTACCGCCATTAGCGGGGGAGTTTTAGCAATGATTATAGAAAAGGCTTTAAAGAAGACCGAATTGCTTAAACATTAAAGTTTCCACTTCATGAAAGAATTGAATCCCCGGATTCGTATTTTTGCGAATCTTCTTGTTTTGTTTTCGGTTACTTCGTGGGGCTTGTCATTTGTAAGTATGAAAGCCATTTTGTTAGCAGGGATCCCTCCCATGACGATGACTACTATTAGATATGGTATTGTTGCCTGTATTTTCTCGGTCGTTTTGATTTTTCTTAAAAGAAAAAAACAACTTTCTTGGATGGATCACCTTCTGCTTTTTTTTAGTGGTATGTCGGGGGTTGCTTTGTATTTTTGGTTTGAAGCTCGAGGCATTGGGTATACAACTGCATCCAATGCTTCTATTATTATAGCTCTTATCCCCATTGTTACTGCTTTGACGACTAGTATACTCCACCGTATACATCTTCGTTTGTGGCAGATCCTTTCTATTGGAATCTCTTTTTTGGGAGCGTACTTTATTGTTTCTGCACAAGGTTCATCAAGTGCAGCCCCGGATCCATTAAAAGGCAATTTATTAATGTTGGGTGCAGTGGGTTGTTGGGTGTTATTTACTTTCTTAGCATCTCATCTGCACTCGCGAATGGATACATTGCATGCGACTGCATGGCAAAGTATTTATGGATTTTTTCTGTTGCTTCCTTTCGCAATTCTTGAGAAAGGATATTTAGTGACTGTTCCTCGACATCTTTGGAGCCATTTTCTATTCTTATCTATTGTCTGTTCTGTGTTGGCATTTTTTTTCTACAACTATACCGTGAAAGTCATTGGAGTTACTGTTGTATCCACCTATGTAAATTTCATTCCTGTAGCAGGAGTTGTGGGAGGATACTTTCTATTGCACGAGACAATGTCTCCGTTGCAATGGGTTGGATCTCTTTTGATTGTGCTCAGTTTATGGACAGTTAATCAGGGGAAAAAACGATAAATAGTTCCGGTCTTTTGTCATTTTTTTATCGGCTAGTTTGATATAATAATGGTACACAAAAAATTACTGGAGGTAGGTATGAATTCGAACTATAAAATTCCGGCTCCTATCAATGAGCCTATTTTATCGTATGCCCCGAATTCTCCCGAGAGAATTCAATTAAAGAAGAAGCTTGACGAAATGATTCAGACAAAAATAGAGATTCCATTAATTATTGACGGTAAAGAAGTTAAAACCGGCCATATGGCTTCATGTATATGTCCTCACGATCATCAACATATCCTGGCAGAGTTCCATCAAGCAGGTGAGCGCGAAATTCAAGATGCCATCGAATCTTCGCAAGAAGCTTGGTTAAAGTGGTCTATCATGCCATGGGAAGAAAGAGCTGCTATTTTTCTACGAGCTGCTGAACTTTTAGCAGGACCGTATCGAGCGGAAATGAATGCAGCCACAATGTTGTGTCAAAGCAAGAATGCATACCAGGCTGAAATTGATTGTGTTGCAGAGTTAGCGGATTTCTTACGATACAACGTACACTTCATGCAAAAGATTTATCAAACACAACCAAACAATTCCAGGGGCATATGGAATCGCCTGGAGTATCGACCCTTGGAAGGGTTTATTTATGCCATCACACCGTTCAATTTTACTTCTATTGGAGGCAATCTTCCAACAGCTCCTGCGATTATGGGGAATGTTTCTCTATGGAAACCAGCGAGAACCGCTGTGTATTCCAATTATGTATTCATGAAAATTCTATTTGAAGCAGGTCTTCCCAAAGGCGTTATCAATTTTATTCCTGGCCCTTCTTCTGCCATCACAGACATTGTTTTGGATAGTCCACATTTTGCAGGTGTTCACTTTACTGGATCTACAGAGGTATTCCAAATGCTATGGAAACGATCTTCTGAAAATCTATCCAAGTATAAATCATACCCTCGCATTGTTGGAGAAACAGGAGGAAAAGATTTTCTGGTTGTACATTCCTCAGCGTGCCCTAGGGAAGTTTCCACAGCTATTGTGCGAGGTGCTTTTGAATACCAAGGGCAAAAGTGCTCTGCCAATTCAAGAGCATATTTGCCAAAATCACAGTGGAATGCTATTTGGAAAGAACTTCAAGAACAACTGAGCCGTGTTAAAATGGGCGATGTTCGAGATTTCTCTGCTTTTATCAATGCTGTTATCGATAAACCTTCTTTTGACAAGATTAAAGGGTATATTCAGTATGCCAAAGACCATAAAGATGCTCAAATAATTTGGGGTGGTACTTGTGATGATAGCAAGGGATATTTTATAGAGCCAACCATTATTCTAACGACCGATCCACACTTTAAAACGATGGAAGAAGAAATATTCGGACCCGTCATTACTTTTTACATCTATGAAGATGAAAAGTATGAAGATACTCTTGAATTGTGTAATACAACCTCTGCGTATGGATTAACCGGAGGTGTCTTTGCCCAAGATCGTGAAGCCGTTATCCTGGCAGAACATGTTCTTCGACATGCTGCCGGGAATTTTTATATCAATGACAAAACAACAGGGGCTGTTGTTGGGCACCAACCATTTGGTGGAGGTAGAAGCTCTGGAACCAACGATAAAGCAGGGAGTGAATTTAACCTCCTTCGCTGGACTAGCATTCGTAATACCAAAGAGTGTTTTACCCCTGCCAAAGACTTTGTATACCCCTTTATGGACGAAGAATAAAAGCAACCCTACTACAGTATCTGCCACAGTTCTTGCCACTGTGGCAGATCTTTGAGGGAGGATATCAAGTATGAAAAGAATATGCATTGTCTTTCTGATTAGCCTTTTGTGTATTGTTCCTACATTTACTTCTTTTAGTCAAGATAAAAAGGTACGGTACTTGGAAGAAATCTTTCAGACCGACCAATTAAAAATGGACTACGATGTTGTTTACAAAAGTATTGAAACATCAAATCGATCGACCCTGCAATTAGAAATGGACATCATTTCTCCCATTGAAGAACCAACCGAGAAAAGACCTTTGTTGGTGTGGATTCATGGAGGAGGATTTGTTAGCGGATCCAAGGAAAACATGCGGAAGCGTTGTCTTGAATTTGCTCAGCTAGGATATGTAACATGTACCATTAACTACAGGTTGGCTCAGGATCTTCCCTACCCTTTTACAATGGACAACATTATTGAAGCAGCCGTTGATGATTCACGTGATGCCATCGATTGGCTTATAAAAAATGCCTCTATATATGGTATTGACGAAAACACAATCCTTGTTGGAGGCTCTTCTGCTGGCGCCATAACTTCCTGTCATGTTGCTTATGACGATCGGGAGTGGGACAACAAAGAAAGATTAAAAGGTATTATATCTTTATGGGGGGGTATTTTGCCCACACACTCCGCAGATTTTGAATTGGGATTAATTACTTACGACGTGGATGTTGATGAAAATGAGTGTTCCCCTTGCATTATTCATGGTGCAATGGATCCCATTGTGCCAGTTTCAATGGCCTATGCGCTTGAAGAAAAGTGTTCTCTTGTAGGCATTCCATGCACCATGAAAATTGACCCCGAAGCTGGCCATGGAGTGCGCTCTGATATTGACAAAACGTATCACTCCATTGAACCTTTGTTTTTATACATTTGTATGCAATAGTCTTGCGCTGAGGGTTTAAATTTTCAAATTTTAATGTACAATACAATATCGATTTCGATAAACGATGCCGAAGTGGCGAAACTGGTAGACGCGGCAGACTCAAAATCTGCAGGAGTTCACTCTCCGTGAGGGTTCGAGTCCCCCCTTCGGCAGTTCTTTTTCAAACTCATCATTACGACCTGTAGTCCTTTGTACCCGTTTTATCGACAAGAAAACTATTCTTTATTCCCCATACGGTTTTGTTTCCATAAAACTTGTAGAAACGCACCAAATGAGAGGGTAGTAAGCAGGAAGCTAAAGATTCTACCCACAACCGGAATCCATTGAATGAAAAATAGGGTAACCACACCAATACATATGTTTAACCAATCAAATCGTTCCTTTTTAGCGATCCATTGGAATACAAAATACCCTGTTGCAATCCCTGCAAGTGCATGAGAAAACATCCACATTGCTGTAGCTCCGAAAAGCAAAGAAAGAGCAACTTTCCACCCAAAACCAATAACAAATAGTACTAATAGGCAAACCGGTAGAGCTATGAGAAATAAAAGACCTATTCCTAGAGACGTCCAAAAGTGGTTTTTCAGTGTATCTAACGCTTTTTTACTGCTAGTATGAAACAAATAGAACACTAGGAAAGCTAGTAGCAAGGAAGAAAGCAACGCGAATACCTTGGAACGAACAGGAAATGACTTTCTAGGAGGAGGGGTTTCTATTTCTACCGGCTTCGTGGGCATTGGCTTCATATCTATTGTTACAATTTCAGCATTGTCTGAAACCGATAGCGATGCATTGCTGTTGTATCGAAGTTGATGAATCTGGGCACCATCTTCAATGATGATCGTGTTGGCATTCATATCGGCCCCACTGGATTTGCCAATAAAACGAATGGTGTCTCCTGAAAACTGAACTAAACCGTCTACGATACCTTCCATTGTTAAGGTACTACAAACGACAAAAAGATTTCCTTCAATGGTACTCTCTGGTGAAATCTCGACAATGTTGCCTATGACAAAAACATCTCCTTGAATAGCGCCCTCAATCCAAATTTTATTTCCACAGAGAAAGGCATTCCCCTTTGTGGTACCTGATTGCGTGTAATTGTTGCCCAAGGCAAATACGTCTTTTCCTGTGTTCGCATTGTTTTTTACGGTGGAACCAATGAGAAAAAGATTGTGTTCCACTTCGATGGAAGGAATTTGATAGATCTCTCCGGCGTAGAAGGAATCTTTGTTAATTTCCATTGTATCAGGTTTATCAGATGCCAGAGCGAAACTATGCAGGGGCATACTACAAGTAAGAGCAAAAAGAAGTACAAAAAAAACAATTCTTTTCATTTCATCCTCCTTAGCTTTAGGGAATTATACTAAAAAATGGATAATGCCCTTGCTTGCAAGCGTAACTATCACGCCTGCTATAAAAAGTCCCAACAAGATGAAGAACAACGAAGTATTCTTATGCATTCGAAGTAAAAAAGAAACGATCGATCCTGTATAAGCCCCTGTTCCAGGGAGAGGTATGGCGACCAAAAGCAGAAGACCAATCCATCCATAGGCATGAACCAGATCTTGTTTTCTCTCTGCATACACAAGAGCTTTATCAAACCATTCCCAAAGGAAGAAGTCGGTTCGGTGTCGCAACGGTTCTAGTAAGGGCAGTGTGTATATAAGTATAATGGCGGGAATAAAATTGCCTACGAGGGAAACAAGAAACACCATCTCCCATCCTAAGCCTGCTCCAATACCACTTGGAATCGACAATCGTAATTCTCCAATTGGGGTCATTGCTAAAATAAATACATACAATAGATTCATGCCTTTAGTATGAATTTGTTTTTCTATCTTTCAATCATAAAATGTGAACATGAACAAAAAAAATGTAATTCATATCGGTGATATTAGTATTGGAGGGGATTATCCTATTGCAATTCAAAGCATGCTAAGCTGCCACCCTGCTCAAAAATCGGTTGCATTGAAGCAAATCCAGGAACTTCAGGACGTTGGATGCCAAATTCTTCGTGTTGCTTTTCCCGATATGGAGGCGGTTGAAACAATTCCTTTTCTTTTGGCCAATAGCAAAATGCCGATTGTAGCAGATGTTCATTTTCATCCTTCTATTGCTACAGAATGCATTAAGAAGGGGGTTCACAAACTTCGGCTCAATCCTTCTAATATTAAGAGTAAAGAAGAACAAAAAAAAATAGTACATTTAGCAAAAGAATATTCTGTACCCATCCGTATTGGATTAAACGGAGGGTCAATGCACAACGTTCAAACTGAAGAAGAGGCACTCTCTAATATGCAACTTCTGTTGCAAAAAGAGATCCATTTTCTTCAGGAAGAACATTTCGACCAAATCGTTCTATCTGTGAAAAACTCCGAAATTCGCATAAACCAATACCTGAATCAATGGGCTTTTGATACGTTTCCATATCCTCTTCATATTGGCTTGACTGAAGCAGGCTCTTTGGTTCCTGGTATTATAAAAACAGCGATTGGATTGCAGCCACTTTTGGAAAGGAAAATTGGCAATACGATTCGTGTTTCATTAACAGGAGAATTACGAAATGAAGTTCTTGCAGCACGATATTTATTGCAAACATTTGGATTGTATGCAGGCGTTCGTATTACAAGTTGTCCAACTTGTGGCCGATGCAAATGGGATGTGAAGTCCTATGTAGAAAGATTAGAAAAGGATACCCTTTTAATCCAAAAATCGGTGCATGTTGCCATGATGGGTTGTGAAGTGAACGGTCCTGGGGAAGCAGCAAACGCCGACATAGGGATGGCTGGTTCAGGCAGTAAAGCAGTTTTGTTTCAAAAAGGGAAGGTCGAAAAAACAGGAAAAACAGAGGAGATCTATCAAGTTTTACTGCAGAGGATCCAAAGTTATTCAGTGGATTGAGGTTTCGTGTATACCAGTTGGGTAGGGTATGCAAAACCAATTCCTTTTTCTTCAAACGATTCAAAAATGGATATATTAATGGACTGCTGAATGCTCATATATTCATCGTAGTCATTGTTTAAAACATAGTAAACAGTTTCAAAGTTTAAACTGAAATCACCAAAATTTTTAAAATGACAACGCCCAAAACGAACGTTGGTTTTCTCTTCAATGATGGATTGAATGATAGTGGGAACTTCTTTTACCAAGGCGGAAGAAGTTTCATACAAAATACCAATCGAAAACGACGTTCGTCTTTCTTCCATTTTTTTGAAGTTTTGAATCAAGTTGTTGATAAGCTGAGAATTGGAAAGAACTATTTCTTCTCCGCTCAAACTTTGAATGCGAGAACTAGCAAGCCCGATTGATTTTAATGTACCGCTTTGGTTGGAGAAAGATATAAAATCTCCTACTTCGAACGGTTTGTCTAAAATGATTGTAAAATAGCAGATAATGTCTTCCACAATGCCTCTTGCGGCCATAGCACCTGCCAATCCTAGTATTCCTACGGAAGCAATTAACGCTGTAACATCAACTCCGAAGTAGTCAAGGACTATGAGGCTTGATATGATCCATACAAATACGGTTATGATTTGAATCAAACCTTTAAAGTTTTCATGGGAAGACGATGTAGAGTATTGTTTTTTGAGAAGATGGTAAATCCAGTTTTTTATGAATGAGCTGGTTGATTTTGTAATAATGACAACGGCAAACAAGAAGAATAACCGATTCACCCATATAGAAAAGGTAGGTGTAAATTCAATACACTGAAGAGAGACATAGACAACGAACAATTCACACAAAGGTACGACTGTTTTTTTGATCATATCACAAACAACATCATCCCATTGTGCAGCTGTTGATTTTACTTTTTTTGTAAACCAACAAATTAGAATTCTTCGAATGACAATTCGAGTGATTAACAAACCAATTACCAACGTAAGAAAAGCCCCCAGGTAATTACTTATGGGGTTGTTAAAATAGGTTTTTTGGATGAGTTCTGAAAAATTCACCATATATCCTCCAAGTTCATCGTTTATTATTCCATCACATTTACTATAATGGAAGAATGATTACAAAACAAAGTGTACACAAAAAGTATAGTATGGTTGGATGGGTTTTTTTAGTTTTATTGTTGGTTTTCTTGCTTGTGTTCGGATTCTTTTTTCTTCGTAAAATACAAAAAAACACATCGCTTACAAACAACGATTCGGAATCGTCTCTGTCTGTAGAAAAATCCGATCCGCAAGGTGAAAATAATTCCACAGAAGAAAACCCAAGCTCTTTCCCCGGGGATACTGCATCCAAAGTTCCTTCTGAGAAATACACCGAAACACCCAATAGCCGCAAAACAGATACTCATACGATTCCCAATACACCTGTTGAGATAGAACTTCCTAAGCCTGCTCTGGGAGATGTGGAAAAGTTACCTAATTACGATGAGCTGCTTCGATTGAATGATTTGCAAAGGTCCTATGAATCTCTTTCTACCTATTTGGAAGAATTGGAAGAAGAGCTTCAAAGCAATCCATCTGACAAAGAACTTCAAGAGTTAATTAAAGAAATTGAGCAAGAGCTGAAAGATATCACACAAGAAAGAGAGTCTATCCTGCATGGCGATATTTGACATCATTGGTCCTGTAATGATAGGTCCGTCAAGTTCTCATACTGCTGGTGCAAATCGCATTGGGTATATGGCTGCTTTATGTTATGGAAGTCCGTTTCACTCTGTGGAAATAAAACTGTATAACTCTTTTGCCAGTACAGGGTTTGGACACGGAACAGATCGGGCTATTGTTGCAGGGCTTTTAGGTTTTAAAATGGATGACGAAAGGATTCCTCATGCTTTTGAGATTGCCAAGAAGAGGCATCTTTCTTACAATTTCCGTAAAAGCTATAAGCGGGATCACCACCCAAATGAAGTACGAATAGTCTTTAACCGAGGATCGAATCATTCTTTTTTAATTCGAGGTGTTTCTATTGGAGCTGGAAAAGCGAAAATAACACAAGTGCAAGATGATGATGTTGAATTTGGTGGAGATCATGCCATTTTGCTTCTCAACTACCAAGATATTACAGGTATGATAGGCTTTATTGGGGGGGTTCTTGGAAAGTATAAAGTCAATGTTGCTTATATGAAAAGCTCTCGTAACGCTCTTATTGGGACTGCCATGGCTATGCTAAAGCTAGATGAAGAGTGTCCCCAGGACGCCATAGAAGAATTAAAGAGACATTCAGATATTCATAGGGTTATTTCAATAAGGAAGCTGAATAATGAGTATTAAAGAAATCCCAAATCGGATCCGTATTCGTTCTACTCAAGACATCCGACATTATCTAAAAAGCTATCCCTTTAAAGGGTTGACAGACTTTTTTATGGAATATGAATCAAGAAATAGGTTGCTCCCAAAAACAGAAGTTTATAAACGAATGCAGAGTACTTTGATTGTGATGAAAGAATCTATTGCCAAAGGGAAAGCCAAAGTAAACAGAACACCAAGCGGACTCATTAATGGTGGATGTCATACTTTCCTGAATAACATGCCTAATACTATTCATTTAATGGGAGAATGGTTTAATACTGTTATTGCAAATACCCTGGCTGTATCGGAGTTGAATGCATGCATGGGTCGGATTGTGGCAACTCCTACTGCCGGAGCGTGCGGAGTTATGCCAGGAGCATTTCTTACTATATGTGATAAGTTTTCCATTCCAGAAGATAAGCAAATACAATCTTTGTTTATTGCTGGTGGAATGGGAGAATTAATTCAAATTAATGCTTCTTTGTCCGGTTCTCAACATGGATGTCAAGCCGAAGTGGGCTCTGCTAGCGCGATAACTGCATCTGCTATTGTGGCTCTATTTGAAGTTTCTTTGGACAAAATTGAAAATGCAGCTGCTTTGGCAATGTCAAATTTATTAGGCTTAGTATGCGACCCTGTCGCCGGTTTGGTTGAATTTCCATGTGTACATCGAAACATTGTTGGTAGTGTAAATGCGATTGCTTGTGCTCAAATGGCATTGGCTGGTTTGACCTCACCGATTCCGTTTGACGAAGTGGTGTCTGCTATGAAACAAATTGGAGACGATTTACCAGCGAGCCTAAAAGAAACATCGCGAGGGGGATTGGCAATTACCCCAACGGGCTTGCGTATACAAAGGAAAGTGAGAGATGAAGACCCAGAAAAAGCATACTAATTATCCGAGAATACTTGGTAGTATTGTAGGTTGTATTGTCTTTTTCGGTTTCTTATTGAGTTCTACCCAGGCACTCCCTTCTTTGACAAATAAAGTACATTCCATTGACCTGCAAATTGATAATCCTTTTATGAGTGTTGATGGAGTTTCAATGAAAATAGATCCTCTATCCGATGCAACCCCTCTCATTGTTCCCTCATGGAAACGCGCCATGATACCACTACGAGGAGTATTTGAACATATGGGAGCATCGATAGAATGGATACCAGAAGAAAAAAAGATCCAGATATACCAAGAGCATTCCTCCACTGAGATTGTTCTCCAAATTCATAGTCCTACGGCCCATGTCCAAGGAAAAGTATGTTGGATTGATGAAGAAAATCATCAAGTATCTCCTTTTATACTTCATCAAAGAACCTATATCCCCATTTTGTTTGTGGGAGAGGCACTAGATGCTAAAGTGATCTGGTATCCTCAAGGAAAGTTTATTTCTATCCAATGGGAAGAGCCATGACAGGAGTATCAAACGTATATTCTCTTGGGAACAATGGAGAGTATGGGTTTTTTGTGATCCATAAAGGGTATTTGATTTATACAGATCCCGAAAAAGAGCCTCAAATTGAAATACCCATCCGAATTCTTCAAGATATATTATTAGAGACCGACGATTCTGCCGATAGCACAAGCAGAATGCAGTTTGTATTCAATTTCGAAATTGGGTTTGAAATCGATCTTCCAAATACTATTGCCCAAAAGTCCAAAATTTGGATTCTTAGCATATTGGGTATGTCCAATTCTACATATACTACTCTTGAAAGAGAAAAACAGAGTGCAGGTTCACCTCCCAAAGAACCCTCCAGAGTTTATACAATTGTTATAGCGATAGTCATTATTGGATTTCTTATTGGCGTGATTCTTTTTTTCTTGAAACCCCTTTTGTTTTCTTCAGTCCAAAGAAATTTTGTAAAACAAGATCATTCTTTGGCCATGGATTACCAAAAGAAAGGTATTGAGGAAGAAGAAAAAGGACATATTACTTCCGCCGTCAGTTTTTTTGAACAAGCATTGATGCATGATCAAAGTGATCAGAGTATCCGAGAAGATCTTGATAGAGTGTTAGAGAAACGAATTGAGCAAAACATCAACGTTGGAAATTTTATTCGCGCAAAACAAGATCTGTACAAGCTATCGAAAGACAACAAAAACCAAAAAATGTATGCAGAACGATTAAAGACTGCTTCTCAAAACCATACTCTTAAGCTGTCTGATGTTTCAGAGATTGTTCGATTGTTCTTTCGAAGCGCTTTCTCAAAAGACCCTGTTTTGCATCAAGAATTAAACGATAAATTGCAGTTATTTGGGAAAAAACTAGAGTTTGTTTTGCAATAACAAAGCATTCTTATAGCTTTTACGAAGCTGGAAAACAGATATGAGCGATGTAAAAATTTCTTGTGGTAACTGAAGTTCATCTCGGGATAACCATTTTTCCTGAAAAGTCCCATCTCGCTTGTCCAATCGTAAAAGTAAAGCATTATCTGGAGAGTAGGTGGGGAATATTCTTGTTTCCCCCTTGTCGTTCAATGTGGCAGTTTCTAATAAGAGTGCATATGCGGCCACCTGATAGTGGTACTCTGTGCATAATTGGTTTGACGTTTTAATGTCAACAATGCAGATTTTCCCATTGACTCTAGCAATAATATCTATGGTTCCACCATATCCAAGCTCATGATTGACAAGAGAAATTTCAGACCCTAGAAATTGAACATCATGTAGGGAAAACCATTGTTGAAATGCTGCATAAGATCGGTTGGCAGGAACAAACAGGGGATGGGCAGAAAAATCTTCTTCTTTTCCTTTAATCAAGTTTTCTACCATTGTATGTGCCAAAGTTCCAGTGTCTGCTGCTTTATTACGAATACCTTCGTACGAATACCCTTTCAGTCCAATGGTGTTTGCCCATTTTAGTAAGTAGGGTTTATCAAGTTGCGCAATAATGGTAGTAACAGAAGGGACTGGTTCCTTGTTTTGATCGAAATACTGATGTTTCATGCTATGGGTTTCGAATCGTAATGAAAATGGCTTCCTTATCTTTGCCAATAAATGAAAAGATGGCCGGTGTTGCAACAGGATTCAGAATTGCATAAGGAATGGTCGCAAGTTGATTTGTCTGCAATACCTCACCCACAGGTTGATCTTGCAACCGAAGAACTTGTTCTTCTAATAGTGTTTTTCCTGTTGGGTCTGTAAAATGTATATTGGTGTCATCAAGAGGGTAATGATCCGTGGATTCCAGAGAAACCAATTTAATGTGCAGATCAAAAGTAGTGTATTGCTCGGTCTCACTGGCTTGTTGTGCAAAAGGGTTGTGTTGTGCGACGATTTTTGCTGCTTCTTTGTCAACGTTTACATTATCAATCATCATAGCCAGCGTTGTTTTTCCCGTAAACTCATCTTCAAAAGTGACTTCATACCATATTCCTGGGGTTCCAGGAGTTTCCAAACTCATTGGGTTGCTTTCTGTGGGTATGATTGTTTTTTGAACGGGCATAGAAAAGGAAATGGTTTCGTTGGAGGCTTCATAATAAAGATCTTGCATTTGACAAAAATCTTTGAAGAAAGACAAAGGAATCATGGTTCGCCCATCAATTTCTTGGACAGCAATGTCAAATTCCAGAGGGATGTCGTTTACATAGATTATCGGAGAGCCCACTTTTAATGAAAACCTTGCCATTTCAGTGGTAGAGGATTCTTTTTGGGAGGGTGCTTCCGTTGATGAGGAATCCGATGGCTTTGATTGAAACAATGTACCAATCGAGCAAGAACTTAATGAAAGTACGATACATACTATAGACATCCACTTTAGTGCTAATCTCATAGGGTGTTCTCCTTATTCAAATCGTGTCATTTCTTCGAAAATTTTCATAATAAAATGATCCGTCATGCCGGATATAAACTCAACAATAGCTAATGAAAAATCTTGTGGAATAGTATAAACAAAAAATTGCGGAGAGAAAGATTTTTCTTTCTCTGGCAAAGAAATATTGGAATATGTCAGCAGCCATTTTGAAAAATAACTGCTCAACAAAGGAAACGAGTTGGTTGATTCCCAGGTTTGTATGTCAGATACAATCCTGTATTGCTCTTCTTTCAAATATTCAAAGATGGATGTAATCATTAATTGAGCATAGTTTTTGTACACTTTTAATCGAGGATGCTCGTAAATATGTTGTTTACTAAAATCACGTAATTCTTGAAGTAAGTAATAGTAAGGATCGGAAAAATGAAGACCATTTTCTGGAGTGCTACTCTGGCATAAATTTAGAATCAAATTGTGGATGAGAACAGTATTGTTTAGGGTTTCATGGGTATTATTTTCGGAAAAGCGATTGTATATTGCTTGCAGGATTTTCATTTGGTTTGGATTCAGTATTCCCAGAGAAAGAGCATCTTCAATATCTCGTCCCACATAGGAAATGGTATCCGCAATACGAACCACACAACCTTCCCATGTAAAAGGATACACCCCACCCGGGTTTTGAATTTTATCCAGTGCTAATGCTTCATTGCGAGGCATAAGAAAACGATCATTTGTTTCTCCACAGTGACATACAATTCCATCGCGGACAGCATAGGTTAGGTTTAATCCTTCTTTAAGCCCATTGGGGCCAGGAAGAGTCTCAAAGTGATCCACAAAACGAAGACCATTTTTTTCGTGCCAAAAAGGAGAATGGTTACAATTTGATGGCAAATATTGAGAAAGGATCTTTTCTCCTGCATGTCCAAAGGGAGGGTGTCCAATGTCATGTCCTAAAGCAATTGCCCGGGCCAATTCGGTGTGTAAACCCAGAAAATCACTAATTATATTGCTTACTGCTTCGACATGTTGTACATGTTCTATTCGAGTGCAGATATGATCGTTGTCAGTGGCATAAAAAACTTGTGTTTTATGTTTCAGTCTTCGATACCCTCGAGAGTGAATAATACGCGTGTAATCACGAAAAAAGGGAGAACGGATATCATCCAGTCGAGAATACAATGGGTACATTCGTGAAACAGCTTCATCCCACTTATGATTTGTCTCTTTCATGGCCACTTCAGAAAACTTTCTTTTCATGCTTTGATTGTACGAAATATCCTCAAAAAATACAGCTTTTCTTGAAACCATTATCGGTTAGAGTATAATATGAACAGGAGGAATTGATGATACAACATCGCGATCCAAAAACTATTTTTTTGTTGATCAGCTTGTGTGTTTTCATGCTGTTTTCATCTGGTTTCGTATTCCTTCCCTATTCCACAATCCATCTAGATACAATTCTTGATGAAGATGCCAAAGTGATTTCGCTATCTGATCACACAGGATCCCATTTTATCTTGGGCACTTTTATTGACAATAAATCGGTCGATAAACAAAGCAATATTTTCATCCGGAAATTGAATGAAGATTTTTCGAAACAGTTGTTTGAAGTCCAATTTGGGGGTTCTGGCAATGAATATATAACCGATGCTTTTTGTTCTCAGGATCAATTGTTCATCTGTGGGAGTACTCGATCCATTGACTTGCCTATTACTGAAGATGCTTTGCTCCTAGAACCACCAGGGTGGGGGGATGGTTTCATCGCTATTTTTGATTTGAGTGGCCATCTCCAATATAGTTCTTATATTGGAGGATCCTCCACAGATATATGCACTTCTTTCAAAAAACAAGGAGATGACCTATACATTGTTGGGACTACATGGTCTGAGGATTTTCCCATTACCACGGATGCCTTTCAGAAGCGATTGTATGGAAATACAGACACTTTTTATATGAAACTCAATCTCTCTTTTTACACTCTGGAATACGCAACGTATCTTGGAGGATCCGGAGAAGAATATTGTGCAGCATTATGTTTGGTTGAAGACGAACCTGTTTTATTTGGCAGAACTTCTTCCCGGGACTTTTTTCTTACAGATAATTCTTACAATCAGGCCTTTAATGGGGGTGAATGGGATTTATTTTTGATTTCATTATCCAGTAGCGGGTCACCCTTGTATTCAACATATCTTGGTGGAAGCCGAAACGATTTTGCTAGTGACATGGAGGTTGCTCCGGATAATACCGTATACTTGACAGGACGAACCTATTCATCCAACTATCCCATTACACCTACTGCCATTCAACTTAACATGAATGGATTATCAGATGGTTTTGTAAGTATTTTTAATTTGAAAACAAAAACCTTGCTATTTTCTAGTTTTTTTGGTGGAGATAAAACCGAGTATCCTGAAAGTATCACCTTTATTGACACGATTCCTGCGATTACGGGCAGGACTTTTTCTGAAAACCAGTTTCCTCTTACCTCCAATGCTCTTCAAAGAAAATTTGCAGGCGGTTGGTCAGACGGATTTATACTTTGTCTTGATGAATCAGATCATTCTCTTCTTTATGCAAGTTATCTGGGAGGAGATGATCGAGATTCCATTGATAGTATGGTTTGGTCTGGTCACCCAAACCAGGTCTATATTGCAGGCAGAACTATGTCTTCTTCCATACCATCTAAGCATGTATCTTATATACTTGAAGAGTCTGGAGAGAATAGATGGAATGGTTTTGTTATGAAATATTGGCTTCCTGTGGAATAAATTGAGCAAACTGTAACCTTTCGTTTCGACAATCGGTAGTACAATTAACATAGATTTTTTTTGAGGGTGTACTACATGAAAAAAATAAGCATATGGTTTGTGTGTTTTCTAATTTTCTTCGGTTATTGGTATCCGGTTACTAGGACTTCTTATTCTTCTACAAAAACCCTGTATTCTTGGACTCAGAGTATCCAAAAATGGTATACAGTGGGGTATGATTATGAACATAATCTCCTTGAGAAGGGCGTGTTCTTCCCTTGGCAGAAATACGATTCGAAAGCATGGGGGAGCGTAGAATACCCGATAACCACACGAAATGGTACAATCACCAACCCAGTGTATTACACCTGTTTTTATTTGAATGTCATTCCGGATCGTGGCTATACACAAGGACAACAAAAATATTATATAGTGCTGGACGATCATGGAAACATATGGCTCGATCCTGATGGAGTTTTTCAAAATTGCATTTACAAACCTCAAAATGATCCCAAAAATCCTCTTTTCGTAGAAGGAGGATGTGACCAGGCCAATGTGTTGGATGGTCGAATTCGCTATTCGGTGGATCCAGATCCAGGGAATAATACATTGGGTCCATATTCCATTGAACAAATACTGCAAAACAAAAATACAATGATACAAATCCAAGGACGAACCTTTGTTGTTGCACTCTTGGACCGACTTGATTATGACATCAATACAGCTGTAATAAAACAAGACTGGGACCATGAATTGTCCCTGATCCCTTTCCAGTCTTTTGAAAAACACACCGATAGAGTCGTTAGAAATTCTCAATATGATCCTTGGGAAGATATTTATCGGTGTACTTCTCCAAATGCAGCCTTTGTTCAGGCAGGAGACATTCGATGTACTCCGGTTGTTATTGAAAATGAGCGAGTGTATGAACCCAATAGTATTGTTGAATCGGCGGATTATGACGTTGGACGGGCACTGATTTCTTTTCAAGGAAACGAATTGCATTCAGATCAAGTCTTACTAGATGGTCTATATAGCAATCAATCAAAATATGGGTACTCCTTTTTTCAAGAATTTGTTTATAGAGTGCTGGAACCCTCCTCACAAAAGGCTGTAGAGTCTTCAGTGCGATTGACACCGATTGATATTCAAATCCATCCAGCAGACTACACTCTTGTTCACTATGGAATTCATACTAGCGATGCTTTTTGCCTTTTTGAACTCCCTTCCAC
>JAQVSG010000119.1 GCA_028700655.1 Caldisericia bacterium | reverse complement strand
CATTTGTGGCAGGAATCTGAAATTGAGCTTTTTGCAGGAGTGTATTACAAAGCAGGCAATCAGGAAATGCCAGATCTTGGAAAACTAACTTCTGCTTTACAACCCGCCCTTGATCGATATGCAGCTAAAGAACCAAAGGAACAAGACTTGATTAAATCAGGGCTTTCTCGTTTTGTTAGGGCATATGCTTTTATTACACAAGTTTGTCGAATGTTTGACAAGGATATGCAAAAATTTAGCATCTTTGCCAAGTTTCTACTCAAACTCATTCCCAAAGGGGTAGCAGAAAAGATTGTGATTGACGATAAAGTGATTCTAGAACGATACAAGATTGAGAAGGATTTTGAGGGTCCCATTATGCTGAAGGATGGACCAGAGCTGCAGCCGCCAGAAGGATATCTCGGAAGTAAGGATAAAAAGAAAGAGCCTTTGTCAATCATTATCCACAAAATCAACGAACGATTTGGTACAAACTTTACAGAAATGGACAAAGTTCTCCAGCAATTAACCCAGGACTTTGCAGCAGATCAACGTTTGGTTGATTTGGCTAAGAACAATCCCCAGGCTACTTTTGAACGCATCTTCGAGCAGCAATTTAAGGAAATTGCCGCACTGCGGTATGAGAAAAACGAAGAATTCTTCGTTCGCATGTTCAAAGACGAATCTTTCATGGGAGAAGTCATACGCCTGTTGTTACCAGAAGTGTATAGGAATCTGAGAAAAAAGAAGTAGGAGATAAAATCCATGGATGTTGAAAGATAAGAGTGTATGCAAGAAGTTGAACATTGAAATGAGGGGTACCCCCTCACAAAACGCACCACAGGCTCCCAATTTGATAAACAACAAGCGTTAGAATATAGGCAATGACGGTTAATCCAAAAAATTGGATAAGTGCCCATTTCCAGGAATTGCTTTCGCGGCGAGTCACGGCACATGTTGCAACGCAAGGGGAGCTGATCAGGCAAAAGAGCATGATGCAAAAAGCCATTAAGGGAGTGTACTGATCGCGTAATTTATCGCGCAAGGGTACTTGGTTTTCTTCGGTATCGCGCACGGCATTTACAATGCCTAGCTGCGCCACAAACATTTCTTTGGCAGCCAAGGCACCAATAAGAGCCGTTCCAATTTTCCAATCAAAGCCAAGGGGCTGAAGAGCTGGTTCAAGGAATCGTCCTATGCGACCAGCATACGTATAGGAGAGTTCTTCTTCCTGCATTGCTTGCGCTATTTTTTGGAGTTTTTCTTGTTTTTGGGCATCCGGTATAGTACTAGACTGAGTGATTTGGATTTCAGTTTGAAAATCTTGGGAATACATTTGAATTTTTGGAAACGAAGCCAATCCCCACAATAGTATAGATAGTATCAATATAATGCTTCCTGCTTTTTTCAAGTATTCCTTGGATTGGTTCCACATTTCAAGAAGTAAATTCTTAACAGTGGGCATTCGATATTCGGGAAGTTCTATGAGGAACGGAACAGAGGCACCTTTGAAAATGGTTTTTCGAAGAATTTTTGCAGCCACCATGGCAATCAGAATCCCAATGAAATACATGAGCCAAAGCATGGGGCCGTGTAGATTGGGCGGGAAAAAAGCAGGAATTAGAAGGGCATATATAGTAAGCCTAGCACCGCAGCTCATCAAGGGTAGAACCATCATGGTGGTCATACGTTCTTGCCTAGATTCTAAAGTGCGCGTTGCCATAATGGCAGGCACAGAACATCCAAACCCCAAAAGCATCGGAACAATGCTTTTGCCATGCAGGTTCATTTTGTTCATAAATGCATCCATAATAAAGGCTACACGGGACATATAACCAGTTCCCTCTAAGAATGCAATCGCCAAAAATAACAATAGAATATTGGGCAAAAATACGATCACGCCCCCCACACCCCCAATAATTCCTTCCACAAGAAGCGCTCGAAGAAACGGATACACAGTTGCAGGCCAATATTGCAAAATCATGGAGCCCATCCAGGAAAAAAAGGATTCAATCCACTCCATAAAAGGAGCTCCGACAATAAAAACTAAAGAAAACACGACATACATCAAACCCAAAAAAATTCCCACTCCCCAAAAAGGATGGGTTAGGAGTTCATCCAGTTTTTCTGTAAAACGCGAACCTTGTTTTTTGGTATAGGTGACCGATTTTTCTAACCATTCTCCAATAATTCTATACCGATCCTCAGTTGAAATGTTTTTCTCTTGCATAGGAGGTTTCGGTATCATTGAAGAAGAGGAAGAAGTTGCAGATTGCTGACACATGTGAAGAATTTTCTCTTTCAATAAAGCTATTCCCTGATTTTTATGCCCAATGGTTTTTACAATATCAACTTGCATTGCATCGGAAAGGAGATGTGGATCAATAGCATACCCTTTCTTTTCCGCAGTATCGGTCATATTTAAAACCACCAATACAGGGATTCCTTTTTCCATAAGTTGGGAAGTAAGAAAAAGGTTACGCTCTAAAGAAGAAGAATCCACGACGCTAATAACAATATCGGGGGTTTCTCTTTCGATAACACTACGGGCTACTTCTTCTTCTGGAGAATGCGCCTGTAGGTCATACATTCCGGGTAAATCAATGATACGTATGCTGGCTTCATGAATTTTTAATGCTCCTTCTTTTTTTTCAACCGTAACTCCTGGATAGTTGCCAATATGCTGATGCGAACCAGTAAGTGCATTAAATAAAGTAGTTTTTCCGCAATTTGGATTCCCTGCTAAAACGACCGTATATTTTTCTTTCATGAAATTTGTTGAGCTATTGCTCTTCCTCTACTTCAATGTTTTCATAGAGCCCTGCATCCAATGCAAATTTACTATCGCCTGCTTGGATCATCATAGCTCCTCTTCGTCCATGTCTTCTAAGAACAGAAATTGTTTTTCCACATAAAATACCCATGCAAGACAATCGGCGCACATAGGCTTCGTCTCCGTGAATACTGCATATCCTCATCGATCTATGAGAATCCACTTCCGATAACATACAGTGGCTTTTTTTTAAGCATTGCTTACAGCAATGACGTCCTCTATGTCTCATGAACTTCCCTTTTTTTATAATCTCGGACAAACTCTACCAGCTTATTGGTTATTTCAGGGCCAATAGTATGTTCAATTTTACAGGCTGCTTGGTTTGCCTTATCTGATTCGACATGAAGAACGGTTATAAAAAAATCTCGTAGGGCCGTGTGTCTTTGGAGAATTTCAAAGGCCTTTTCCTGTCCCAACAAAGTTAGCTTAATGGGTTTGTAGGGTTTGTACTCAATGAGTTCGTGCCGTTTTAAATGACGAAGAGCAACTGTAACAGATGATTTTTTGACGATGAGATATTGACTAATCAATGAGGCATGAACATATTCTGACTCAGTAGACAAAACGGCAATTGCTTCTAAATAATCTTCCAAGCTAGG
>JAQVSG010000006.1 GCA_028700655.1 Caldisericia bacterium | reverse complement strand
ACCCTCGTGATTCGAAGTTATGGGAACGTTTTAACTCTGCCCCATGATCCACATTTACGATATCTTCTAAAGAAGAACCATCGCCCCAATTAATTCTGACATGATAAGGGGCAGATCCCCCATGAACGGTTAGGAAAAGATCTAAGGGTTGGTCTTTTGAGATGGTAGATCTACCGGTTTCTGGATTTTGCGTTGTACCGCCCAATCGAATGGAAGAATCAAGTCCTTGGTTCTGATTTTTAGCAGGTCGAAGTAGAATGGAAAATTCTCTAGTGTTTTGATATCTTGTACCACAATACGCATTGAGGAATGCAGTAACGGATTGTTCACGAGATACATTTTCTTGTACAAAAAGGTGAATGGAAAAAGTGATTGAAGAATTTTTTTCTAGTAGTCCAATATCAAAGGTTACGTCGCCATTGGCCGCAGTGCGTGCTTGAAAACGGTCGTTAGAAGCATAGACTATCCCCTGAGGAAGAGATAAAACAAGTTTTTGGTCAGTACAATCAACTTGTCCACGGTTGGATAAGGTTGTTTTCATGATGATGGTGTCGTTTTTGCTATAGGATTTCTTGTTTAGCTGCGTACTAATAAACACTTCATTTTCAGGAATGGGGATGAGAGCTGTGGCAATGTTGGAGGGAGCGGATGCTTTTCCTTTGGAGTCAATAGCTTGTACATAGTAGCAATACGTCTCGCCTGGTTCGACGTTCATATCCGCCCAAGTACGGGTGTTGGCAGTAGTAGTAGCAACAGGAGTGAGCCCTGGCAAAACAGTACAACTTCTGTAAACGCGGTACGATACAACAGGGCACGTATTTTCTCTTGCAGGAGACCAATGCATTACGACATGATTCGCAGCTGGTACTGTCCAAATAAACGAAGACGAAGGAGGAGTCGCTTCTCCGCAGACCACCACGTTTGTTGGGTTCGAGGCGTATCCCTCGGTATCTACGGCTTGCACATAATAATAATACTGTGTGTCATAAAGCGCATCAAAATCGCTATACTCGGTGATAGTTTTGTCAACCATAGCGATCACTTGAGCAGGTCCACCAAAAACGGTGGCTCTAGATATTGTATAGTGGGATATGGGATTGGTGGTAATAGTAGATGGCTCCCATGTAAGAGTATTGCCATCGCAGTGGGTAGTTCCTTGCAAATAAACGGGAGCGGTGGGAGGTTGTGGCAAGGGTTGGGTGGTTTGAATCATGTCGCCAGAAGTGACAAGAGAGTAGCTTTGTGGGTATGGATTGTTCCCATTGGAACGTACAACAATTTGGTATACGCCTGTGCGAGGAACCGGTAAATTTACTACTTCAACGTTGTTGACGGTATCGTAGGCAAGGCAATGAGGAATCGATTCAAAGGGTTGCCCGGGGTCAAAGTCGTTATGATGATAACTATACAGTTGATTCCCACGATATCGCACTTCTTCATCATAAGAATATACCATTAGGTTTAAATCATTGACCAAATCGGGTTCGGTAGAAGAAGATAATTTGGGAGTTCCAGGATAGTCTGTCCAGGCCAATGTAACTTTTAGGGGAGTGGAAGAATCGGTGACTTCTACATAGTAAATATCATCTTGACTGGGTAGTAACCCATTATTGTTTTGATAGGAAAACCAAGTACCCGTATCAGGGTACAAAGAGTTCTTGGCATTAACACGACCCCAGCCACATATGGGGCTTGGGACAGATAACAAATCGTTGGAATCCGGCCAGTAGGATGTGTAATTACTATGATCCCGTAAACCTTCTGTAACGCATCCGTTAATCAAAGTGGCCTTTAGAAGCGAGGTATAGATATCTTGAGGGGGGATGTTTTTAACTTTTCGATAATACTCTCTAAATAGTGTCATGGTTCCTGTGGTTACAGGTGCAGACATGCTGGTTCCTCCCCATACGTAGTAATTCGGGTCGTCATCGGTATAGCCACTGTTGATTTTGGTAGAAACTAGCCACATACCAGGTGCTACAACATCAGGCTTGATACGATTGTCATGGGTAGGCCCAATACTGGAGAAATTAGCCATTCGTTGGTAATAACAAGGATAAGGATCGCTAGGGTAATCGTTTTGACTAGCACCTAAAACAATCAAATTTTTAGCTGCCGAAATTCCACCTAAGCTGCGGTGAAAGGGGTCGCTAAAATAAACAAACCAATCGTCTCGATCATTGCCAGCCGATTTGATGATGGACATGTCCTTGTGATTCCACACCCATTCATCACATTCGACAGCCCTGGTATCATAGGTTCCGTAAAAGTCTGGAGAACCCCAGCTATTGTTGTGGACGCGAGACCCGGCATTGTAGGATTCTTGGAAAATAGTAGGAATGGGCTGATACATCGGTTGATTCCCTAAAAAGTTTTGTATAACGAGTTTTGCATCGGGTGCCATACCACGGAAACGAAGGGTACCACTTGAGTGACCCACGCCTGTTCCAAGAACAGTACCAGAAACATGAGTACCATGGCCATGATAGTCTCCCCATAATCCTATAGGAAAGGTTCCGACTACCTTGTCGTTAAAAGTAGGGGCTGTAAAAGCTGGATGAATGGTAGCAGGATTGCCTGTTGAAAGACCTGTGTCAGCGACACCTACAATTTCCCCTTCTCCGCGAAGCCCCGAGGGAATGTCATCGGTGAGAATGTTTTCATCAAAATCTCCACGAATACCAACTACTTTTGCAGCTTCTGCATTCATAGGTTCCATAGGAGTGTAAATTTCCATAGAAAGAACAGATTCCATGTGAGATAATTGTGTGAGTTTGCGAACGGGTACGGCCAACAATCGTATATAGTGCTTATGTGAGAAAAAGTTATAAAGAGTTTTTTCAGAAGGGTGATGGAAAGATTGCTGAAAGAGATCCATTTGAAAATCGTTGGTTACATGAAGGTCAATGTCAATCTCTTCCGTGTCATCCATACTTTTTACCCCAGAAGGTATTTTAAGAGAAGGTGGAAATATCCCAACAGAACGGATAAAGGATAAGTTTTTTAGAGCCAGCATGTCAATTTGCCTTGCTTTTGTTAGATAGGTATAGTGATCCAGCTGTCCATACAGTTCCATATTGTAAGATTCCAAAAGAGTCTTCCATTCGGGTTTTAGAGGGCCAACAAACTGAACAAACTGGATGGCGGGAATCGAAGGTAAAATGGTACGAATCTCTTCTGAGAGAGGATAAGGATATACAATGTCTTTCTTGGAATTAGAGGTGAAAATAAATTCATTAAAGTGAAAAGTTGTAAGGTCGCCCAATGGTCTATAAAAAACTTCATTGATGTCCAGATATTCTTCCAGTGAAGGAGTTAACTGACATAAAATAGAATCTGCATATATCATTTCGATATCTACATTTCGTTGTGTGTACGAAGAAATTTCATGGGGATGTTGAAAATAGACCATTGCATAATTATTTTCATCTGCCAATAAAGAACCAAATGGCACATGCATCATCGTAAACAAAAGTAGAAAAGCCATGACATAACGTACTATTTTCATGCTTTGTCCTCCAGTAAATGAGTATCCATTTTAATATATCAAAAAAAGCCAGTTTTGCTAGACAGGATCATATTTTTGATTTTTTGTAAAAGCAGTTCAACCAATTTACATTCTTACATTTCATGCCATACTACCTGTATAGACTTAAAGAAATGGGAGTTGATGAAATGATTCAACAGTGTGTTTTCTGGAATTCTGTCTTCATTTTGTTTCTGATTGTCTTTTATATGATATTATTTGGTTCTGCATTTTGGACCTGCAAGTTACACCATAGGGTATTGCTTTTGACTGGAACTGTATCTGACATTTTATTTATTCCCTGGATTTTTTTGTTTCCAGCTGTTATCTATGACTTCACAGAAGATAGCATTGTGTGGCTATACCTTTTGATAGGCTTCATGTTCATTGTATTCTTTCTTCGCTATGCTGTATCCAAAAAAACAGTGTATTTTGTTGGGATGGATGATCCAGATGTCTTAATGGCAGCTATTAAGAAAACTTTAGAACAAAAAAAAGTAGTGTTTTCGTTGGATGAAAATACACGACAGTTTTTATTACCAGAAGTGCAGAGTAGCATTTTTATAGAAAAAAATACAAAAATGGTTGCCAGTGTTGGGTGTAAATTTCAACCAACGGCAAAAAAAGATTTTTTTAAGGATTTGTGGAAGTCTTCTATTGTATCTGCAAAACACTATGAATCTCATGATGGTAAAACATTTTTGATGTTTGTGATTGCGTTTTTATTGTTGGCCTCTGCTTTCATCCTTATCAGTTACAAAGTGTATCATCTTGGTTTTTTTATTTGGGGATAGCGGAATACATCGCATTGAGTATAAACTCCTATGTCGACGTTATTTTGTACACACCCATTTCTGTATTCTCTGAGGTAGAATCAAGAGAATAGGTGTAATAAACTGCCTCGTTTGTAACCATTCGAACAGTCCCTCCATATGGAATCGTTTCTAATTCTCTCTTTTGTCCCTGATCATTAATTTCGACAAGGGTTTGTCCCACAATATGATAAGACTTTTCTTTTATACCCAAAGGAAGCTGCGTATCTTCGAGAAGACAAATATAAGTCAAGTCCTCTCCATCGTGATCCATTCGATAATAATGATACTCAGGGCGTAAAAGACCCATTTCACAGTTCACAAAATAGATATAGTGTTCGTCCATACGCATGTTTGTTGCCTGTATGTCGGAGAGTATACAAGTTTCCAGTGTAGTAAGAGACGATTTATGAATTTTTTGATCTTTAATGTCAATATAGTACATATCATCTTGATAAGCCAGAAAGTCGTATCCTTCCGAAGCAATCAGTTGTGTTGTGTTTAAAGATGTATCTAAAAGACTCACCCTAAAGTTTTGACATACATTGTAAGAATAGGGAGTATTTTCAAAAACAAAGGTACGTCGGTTGTGTTGATGAATGTATCGATAGGTACTTCTTTGACATATAACACTGGGGTCATTACCTCTGCAATTACAGAGAAAATAGAAACCTGAAAAGTCTTTTACACAGAAAAGTTTTTCATCAATAATCTGAAAATTGGAGATAGACTCTTCAAGCACCCAAGATGACTTCCGCGTCGACATATCAATTTTCCGTACTCCTAGTGAGTATTGGTCAAGAGAAGGGGATGTAGGAATGTAGTACAATTCTTTCTCACGGGGTATGATATTTCGAGCAAAAGATCCCTCTAACAGCACTTTACGATTTGTCCCATCTAGATTCATAGACCATGTTTGACATTCAATGGAAGACAAAGAGGTACTCTTTATTTTTTTGGGATAAAAAAGGGTATCCCCGTAAATAAAGGTATTTTTCAGTCCACATTGAAAGTCATATACATCTATATTCTCATCGTTTTTGTATTGCGTGGTAATAGAAGGGATTGCATAAACAGGTAAGTTACTGATGGATAGGGAAAGAATAGCAAATAAAACAAAAATTCTTTTAGAGAATGAGGATAAATTGATACTTCTCATTGTTGGATCAGGACCGTTTTGTGTTTTTTCGAGCCAGAACTTTTGCAACAGTACAAATAGTTCGAGCTGCTAAAAACACCGTGAAAGCAGCATATAGTATGCCTGCAATCGCAATACGGTCTTGGTCTTTGATGGGCTTAAAACAAGCTTCTCCATTTTTAATGTCAATATAGCCAAGAGGTGTTACTTGGATATCAAGTCCTACACCAGAGCCTTTTATCATCGTTTTAGGTTCGTCAGGGACGGACGTAGATGTTTCCTGTTCTTCGGTTTCAAGAAAAGAAACAGAAGTATCCTGGGGCTGTTTGTGCGTCTTTTGGATCTGTTTTGGGTTATTGGCATTGCCGGATCCAGCTCCACCTTTTGTATGAACCTTAGCAACGGGAATTAGGGTAATGCCTTCTTTTTCAATAGGATCACCAAAACATACTCTTACATGACCTTCTTTTTCGAAAGATTCTACGAGGGTATCCATTAAATCTTTTGTATTCATCGTTTTCTCCTTTATGGACGGATGTTTTCAATCACTGATACTTTGTATCTAGTTTGTAAAAAATTGTGTAGTATAGTATACGTCATTCGCTAGTGTTATTCAATGCTTGGTTTGATCGTTCTTTGGAAGGGAAAGTGATGTATAAAATGGAAGAAACTATAGAGGTCAAGGGAACAGACATTATGAGCCCAATGCTTCCAACAATAGCACGGATTATCTCAGCAGAAATTAACTCTAAATTCACAATTTTAATGAACGAGATTTCATAGGCGGCATACATAAATAAAAGAGGTAGTGAGCCTCCGGTGTAGGCAAGTATGAGGGTGTTAGACATAGTACCCATGATGTCCTTCCCTACATTCATGCCAGCTATAAACAACTCTTTAATAGAGCTTGAAGGTTTGGCCTTGTATATCTCTTGTAAAGAGGAAGCTATAGACATAGATACATCCATGATTGCACCCAAAGCTCCTATCAGAATACCTGCAAATAAAAGACCTTTTAAATCGACGGTAAGCGTGGGTGACAAAAGGATAGAACGACATTCTTCTGAGCTGACCCCAGTTAAATGGGCAAGATTTCCAATCAGCAAGGCAAGATAACCTGCAACAACAACACCTGTAACAGTACCCAGTGTAGCGGAAAGGGACTTGGTGGTAAAACCAGCAATCATCATCATTGTAAAAACTGTTACAAAAGATGCTATGAATATGGTGATTAACAATGGATTGTAACCCATCACAATAGCAGGAATCAAAATTTCAAAAATCGCAAGAATAGTAAAACCAAGAGCAATCAGACTTTTAAAACCCTTCCAACCACCTACTACTAGCAAAAGAGAAACAAAAAGGAGTAGAATAAAGAGTGTCCAATCCATACGGTACATATCTGCTATATAGATTTCTTGCAATTCGTTATCTTGGATATCCATATACAGTAAGACCGTATCACCAACTTCTAATTCTAAATCTAGGCCAGGAACACCTGAATAATGATGGTTGGTACGTATTTCTTGACCTTTGTAGGTTCCAGTACGTATACGCAAAGTGACTTTCTGCTCTAATAAATAAGTTTCTTTGTTTTCAGTAGGATCTTCGATGTGGAGAATAGAAGCTTTTTCGTAAATCTCATGAGAAGCATTGTTGTTATTGCTAGGAGGTGTTTTTAAAAAAAAGGCATGGGCTGACAAAACAAAACCAATTCCAACTACAGTCAATATGAAAATGGGTATAAGTTTCTTCATCATGTATATAGTATAGTAAAAAAGGTGATTTATGCTTGAGGCAAATGTACGGTGAAAGTAGAACCTTCCATTGGGCGTGATTCTACAAGTATGTAACCCTGATGTTCAAGAATAATCTTTTTAGTAATAGAAAGACCAAGTCCAGATCCATTAATACTTTTCACATTTTTAGCTCGAACACGTTTGAAGGGCTCAAAAATAGTCTCCATATCTTTTTCAGACATTCCAATTCCTTGATCCGTTACTTGTATAATAACATGATGGTCTTGGAATGTAGTGATTACCTTAATAGTACCCTTTTCCGAATACTTAATAGCATTGTTAATTAAGTTCGTAACGACTGTTTCTATGCCCTCTTTGGAAACAAGGATCATGGGGAGTTTTTTATCGGGGATAAAGGTTAATTGTAGATTGTTGGAAAGAGCCACCGGTAGTAGAGTGAAATATACCTCCTGCACAATGTCGTTAATCTGTTCTAAAGATTTATCCTTTCCATCTTGTTGTGTGAATTTTTGATAATCGAGAACTTGTTCGACAAGGTTGCGAATCTTTGTGATATTACGAGAGCATATATTCTGTAAATGGAGCTGTGGCTGAGTTTTCTCGGTATTCCATGAATTCATAAGAAGATGAAACGATTCACGTATCGCTACAATAGGTGTCCGAAGCTCGTGTGATGTGGTGCTAATGAAATCAAAATACTCTTTTTCTAAAGTGTATTCACGCGTTATTTTGGTAAAAATAGCACCAAGTACTTCTTTGTCCATGGGGTAAATTTGAATTTGATAAGCCCGTTGTGAAGTGGGGTGAATAAATCGGAAAGTTTTTGCAATACTGTTGCAAAAAATATCATCACATTTTTCGATTAACAAATGGTCAATAGAGGGCAGAACAGTATTCAAATCATTGTTTTCAATGAAATCCTTTGCTTGGTTAAAAATAGAAACAGCGGCATTGTTGATTTTAAGAATAGTAACAGAGGTTACTTTTTTATCTTCATCTAGTTTGCACTGAAAAAGCCCAAACCCAAGTGGAATATTCTCGAAAAAAGTTAAAATCCTTTTATCATTTTCATCCAAACTGACAATATCCTCTGCAAAAGTCATGTTTACGTCGGCATGAGATAAGCAATGGTAAAAGCAAAACAAAGCAACGAAGATGAGAATAAACTGAATGGGGTATAGCTGCAAAATATTATTCTGTAAGAAGAATACGATGCCCAAAGCTAAGAGTAAAAGAATTGTTATAAAGGTAGTCTTTGTTTTGCTATCTGATTTCATTGCTCCCCTGTAAAAATGAATGCGAAACAAAGAAAACAGAAACAATAAGGCAATGACTTCTATGGAAACCATATAATTTTTGGACAAGGAAGTGTTTTGGGGAATAATCAATATATTTGAGGCATCATGAAAAGTGCCCATGGCATAAACTGTTATGAGTACTACAATGGAAGAAAAGACAATACTTCGAGACAATGAAGAATGGATCAAATCGGGTGCAAAAAGAAGATTAAGTGCAAGAATTAAAAGAACAGTGAGTTGGATATGAAGAAGCAAGGTTGGATGTATCATTAAATGCTGTCCAGACAGGGAAGACAAGAGAACGGATATAAAAAGTAGGGATATGCAAATAGAAGTAATACCGATGTGAAGAAAGAAAGCTCTGGAGTTTTTTGTATAGTATACAAAAAAACGTACACCGTAATACAGTGGGATAACAATATACAAAATCAGTAATATCCCTATAAAATAGGTTGTAGATAGTAACATATAAAGGATAGATAACGCAACTATCCACAAAAAGACAATACTCATATAATCCTTATTTCGTATTATATTCACAACTCACCTTTTAGTATAAATACATCAAATACTATATACAAAAAAGCAGAAAAATAAATAGTCAATTAGGGATTTCCAAAATTGTTGGAAATTTTCCAATGATTTCCACTATCGATTGTATATATAACCCCATGATCCTTGGTTCCAGCATACAGAGTGTTTGGATCTACGGCGTCATGGTATATGACGGTAACAAAGTATTCAATAGGTAAAGGTATGGGTTTCCAAGTTTCTCCTTTGTTGATGGATTGAAAAATCTGGCCTGCAGAAACAACCATAATTGTATGAGGTTCTACTACATGAAAAGAAAAATCGTCTATTTTTCCAAGATTATACTGATAGTTGCAGGACATTTCCTGAAATGTTTCACCTTTATTATTTGTTTTGTACAAACCTTGTAATGTTCCAATAAACAAGTTTTTTTCGTCCCAATCATCTTTTTGTATTACAGTGATGGATTTTGTAAATATTGTGGGTTCATAGGACAAAGTATTGGCATCCCATAAATACAATCCATGGTTTGTGCCAATCCAAAACATGGAAGGATTCGAATCAAATCCTTGGATAGAGGTAATTCTAGAGGGGAATATTACAGGATACCATTGAAGGCCACTATTGAAAGAATAGTATAGCAAGGATTGTTCTGTAGCAGGATCCCAAATTCCTACAAGCATAGGTTGTTCATCATTATTGCTTGGCGAAAGAGCAGTAATGGTGCCTTTTTCAAATACAGCATTTTGAATTGACCATTGATGATCGGGGTAGTACGCACTGTAAAGACCATCTTGAAGGGTTCCTGCATAAAGTGTATGGAAAGGCTCATGAATTGATAACAAACAGTCGATAGACTTAAATTCAATACCCTCGTTCATTGTAGACCAGGTAATACCGTGATCAATCGATTGATAAACACCGTGATTCAAAGTAGCACAATACAGTGTAGTAGGAATTACAACATCTTGTACAATCGAAGTAACATTGCAATCTTGTATAGAAGTTTCAGGTGCAACCCACTTTTGCAAATCATAAGAATAGAAAATTCCCTGTGTACTTGAAAGAATAAAAGTAAGTGCATTGGTAGGTGAATATTGAATAGAGAGCACACGTGTAGAAATCGGTAAATTCGTTGTATTCCATTCTATTTCATAAGGATCTGAAAAAAGAAGTTGATCCTCTTTTGTAATCCATATTTTTTGATTATTAGAATACAGCATATCGATGTTCTCATCGATATACATAGGACTCATCGTTAAGATCGAAGGATCGGAGGAAGAAACATCACTGCTATAAATACCAGTGTCAGAAAGTATGATAAGACCCTGTTGTGGGGAATAATGAAGTTGCTTAATCGGTCCATAGGGAAAAGATGCATAGGGTATAATACGAAGATCTTCATAGAGAACTCCAAAAAGCTTTCTTTGACTCGTAACACAAAACAAAAGCTCTTTTTCGGGAATATCTACAATATGAATGATTTCTCCGTATTCTAAAGTAGGTAGAAGAAGCTTCCATTGCTGAGAAGAATCCATATAGTAAAGACCTTTGGATGAACCACAAAAAACATATCGAGTTCCTGCTTGTGCCACAGCAATATCAAACACAGCAATGTTTTGAGGTTGTAATGTCGGGAACATCTTATAAATACAATCTTTAACACGATGGAGACCGGTCTCAGTAGAGGAATAAAGTCCCTTCTGGTATGGTTTCCAAGTGTTACCATCATTTCTTGATATGTAAACATGGTTCGAATTGTAGCCAAACCATGTATTTTTTTTATAAGGATGGGGATATAAAAATTCAATGGGATGGTTTATATTTGGTTGCTTGGAAAGAAATCTCCATGTATGACTATTATCAGTAGAGAGATATATGCCATCCAAAGCAGACAAGAGAATCTCGTTTTCTCCCCAAGGATCCATTTGGAAAGTAAGTATTGAATCCAAATGTGGATTCTTGAAAGGTCGCACGTTGCTTGATGAAAAGGAACACCCATGAAGGAGTAGAACCAGAAGTAAAAACGTGGATATCTGCTTCATTATGTTGGAATGTATCCTTTGTATTGAGCATTGTAAAGGGAATAGTATCGACCTTTTTTCTCGAGAAGTTGATCATGAGTGCCCATTTCTTCGATGCCTTCATCGGTCATGACTACAATATTGTGTGCGTGTTGAATGGTTGACAGTCGATGAGCAATAATGATCGTAGTACGTTTTTTAGATAGAATTTCAATGGAAGATTGAATCATGGCCTCGGTAACGGTATCTAAAGAAGAAGTAGCTTCATCCAATATAAGAATGGGGGGGTTCTTTAAAAATGCACGAGCTATGGAAAGGCGTTGCTTTTGACCTCCAGATAGTTTAATCCCTCGTTCACCAACATATGTATCATAGCCGTGTGGAAGGCTTTGGATGAATTCATGAATATTGGCTCTTTTGGCAGCTTCGATAACTTCTTCATGAGTTGCCTCTGGCTTTCCATAGAGAATATTGTCGAATATTGATCCCCAAAAAATGATCACATCTTGTTGTACAATACCAATGTTTTCCCGAAGATTCTTGAGTTTAATATTTTGTATAGGAACTTCATTAATAGTGATGACACCAGAAATAACATCATAAAAACGCAGCAATAAATTGGATATTGTTGTTTTCCCAACGCCCGAGGGTCCTACAAGTGCTAAGGTCTTCCCTGCGGGAATGTGAAGATTAAATGTATGAAGCACAGGATGGGAGTCCTTTTCATAAGTAAAATCGACGTCTCTAAAATCAATATCACCATCGTGAGCATCTTTTAGAATTACCGCATCAGGTTGATCTACAATTTCAGGCTTTTCGTCCAGTATTTCACAAAAACGATGGAAACCAGCGATACCGGATTCGAATTGCTGTACAAATTGAATTAATCGGCGAATGGGTTGCATCATAATATTGGAAAACAGAAGGTACATGACCAAATCACCCATATTAATAATCTGCTTATAAACAAAGTATCCACCAATCCCTAAAACAATGACATTCAGCAAACCTGTTAAAAACCCTGTACCAGCTTGAAATGAGCCAAGTACACGATAGGCTGTTCTCCAGGATTCGCGATATTCTGTATTTACTTCATCAAATTTTTCAATCTCTAGGTCTTCGTTTGATAAGGATTGAGTAAGTTGAATTCCGGAAATACTAGTTTCCAATTGTTCATTAATTTCAGCATGTCGTTTGCGAACATCGCGAAAAGAACTTCGCATGGACCTTCTTTGCTGAACAGCAAACACAGCAAGAATTGCAACCACAATATATACAATGATGGTTAAGGGTGTGTTGATGAAAATTAAAATAAAAAAACTGCCTAGAATCATGACAGTCGAGATGAATAAATCTTCAGGAGCATGATGAGAAACTTCAGAAATTTCTCGAAGGTCACCAACAAGACGACTCATGATTTGTCCTGTTTTCATTTCTGTAAAGAAACGATATGATAGAGTTTGTAAGTGATTGAACAAACTCTTACGCATATCATATTCAATACGAGCACCCATTACATGCCCCCAAAACCCTACATAGTAGGCAAAAAATGATCGTATTATGTATAAAAAGATCATGACAAGACTCAGTACAAATAACGAATGAAGATTACCAGTCGGAATTTCCACATTAACAATCTGTCTAGAAAATACTGGAAATATAAGATCGATCATAGACATTAAGAAGGCAAAAAGAAGATCTAGAATCAAAATTTGTTTATGGGGCTTATAATATTTTGCAAAGCGTCTCAAATTGGATTTTCTTGTAGAAGATTCCATGAAACTAATGCATCTCATGTTGTTGAAGTATATCTTCAATCTCATGAATCTCTTTTGGAATCTGATTTGATAAAACTCTGCACCCTTTATCAGTCACCAATACATCGTCTTCAATTCGAATACCAATGCCAAGTTCTCGAACATACAATCCAGGCTCTACAGTAAATACCATTCCGGGAGAAAGTTTTACGTTGGTATCACCTACGTCGTGAGTATCCAGACCAAGAAAATGGCTAACACCATGAAAATAATATTCGGAAAGGTCTTCCATGGTTTGAACCATGTTCAGTTGTTTTAATCCCTCGTATAAAGATTCTTTTGCAATAGTTTGAAGTTGTGAGAACTCTAAACCAGGCTGAATGGATGCAATGACTTTTTTATTCGCTTGCAAAACAATATTGTACAATGAAACTTGCTGTTTACTAAAGGTACCATTGATGGGAAATGTGCGAGAAATATCAGCGTTGTAAAGGTCCCATTGTGCACCTAGATCAAATAGAATTAAATCACCATCAAGCAAAGGTGCATTGTTTTCTTCATAATGAAGAGTAGTGGCATTTTTTCCAGAGGCTGCAATCGTATTAAAAGCATGCCATTTTACTTTGTTTCGCTTTAATTCAAAATCAAAGTAAGCTTCCATCAAGTTTTCAGTTTTCCCGGGGGATAAATTCTTCATGATGGAACGGAGACCAATATCGGTGATATGGATCGCTTTCTCAATGGCTTCAATTTCAGTCTCCGATTTAATCATTCGAAGCGTATGAATAGAAGGAGAAATAGAATGGAAGGAAACAAAGGGATATTTCTTTAGAAGATCTTGCACAAAAACTTCTTCAACAGAAGGTGTTGTATCGAGAGAACGACGGGAAAAGACAGTGTATATATCTGTGTAAAGAGTTTTTGTTAACACGGACCCTAAAAAAGCAGATAGATCTTTGATATAACGAACGTCCTGTATGCCAGAAATTGCATAGGCTTCTTCTTTATGAATTACATCGCCAATCCATCGAACCATATTGGGTTCTCGATCTACGATCCAGAGAATTTCTTTAACAACTCCCTTGGTACGATATGCAGTGAAAACAATGTCAGGCTCAGTCATACCAGTAATATAATAAAAATCCCGGTTTGTCCAATGGGGATAATAAGCATCGGCTGATTTGTGTTTTAAGGAGCCTGCAAACAATAGAATAATAGAAGATTCAGGTAGATTTGAATACAGTTGTTGACGATTATGAGCAAAGTTGTTCATAATATATCTCCTTCTACGGGAATATAACCCAATTTTTCTAAAGCAATAAGATTCTCTCTGTGTGTAATACGATATTTTTTACGCTGATAGGTGCTAAGGTTCTCTTTGTTCAAAATCGCTTTGATATATTTGGCATTGTTTTTCAAGATACGCTTCGATGGTAGAATGCTATCTGAGCTCATGTGTCCAGGAATAACAACTTTAAAATCCAAGTTTTCATACTTTTCAATGGTTTGAAGATATTGTTCAAAATCAGTATTTTCAAGATACGGAATTGGGTCTTCGATATTATCACCAACGTATAGAACTTTATCAAAAACATCAAAAAGAGAAGCTGAATCGAAGGTGTGACCAGGGGATTTAAACAATGTAATACGTTCGTCGGGGAATGCTAAAAAGTACTTAAAAACCACGGTGGGTGTAACAATTTTCACAGTTCCTTGTTGATATTTTTTATAACGAAAGAGTTCTGCTTCAGAATACATATGTATCATATTAATGATAGAAGCATGCCCCACTATGATGGAATCAGGGAAAGCACAGTTCCCCCAGATATGATCCCAGTGATAGTGGGAATTAAATACAATAAAAGGAAGTTCTTCAGATACTTTATAAAGGTGTTTCTTGATATCCTCCATGGGCTTAGGGCCCAAATACGTATCGCAAAGAAAGTAATGTTGTTTTCCTTGTATGACATAGACGTTTGTGTAGGTACCTTCGATATCATCAAATGTAAACAACCAACCACGCGATCGAATTCTTTGGATCTTCATTAAAAAAACTCCCTCTATTGTTCAACAGCAATAATAATATAGGCCGGTTCGTCAGAATCGGCTTGATAGTAGCGAACATCGGCTTTAAATGATTCTGCTACAAAACGTATGGGTACAAAAACTCGCCCTTGATAAATCATGGGTTCAACATCCAAAATAACAGTTTCTTGGTTTACATAGGCAGTTTTCTCGTTAACAAAGAGAACGACTTCTATTTGACGGTCTTGGATAGAAATCACAATTTTCTTCTCATTCTGATCCCATTGAATATCTGCTCCTAGAGCTTCAGACAAAAATCGTAAAGGCACCATGGTACGCCCTGAAAGAATGAAAGGAACGATATTCTCATTCTGTTGATCGATGGGAACATTAATACCGTTTACCTGGGCCAAGGATTGACCAATCGTAATTCGGATAATAACGACAGGAAACCCGCACAATACACGAACTTCATAGTGAAGTTTACCTCCGTTTGTATCAATGAATAGGGATCCTTTATGCAAACCGTTTGTTAGTTTTCGTGGATCGAGTTGTACTTCGATAGTTTGATCGTTGCTTAAAAAGGTTTTTGTAGTAACATCGAGCCATTCGGTTTCTGATTGAACCGAACCATAAAGATTTGTCCGTCCTCTATTTAATACACGAAATGAGGAGGTGACTAAGGACCGATCCCGAATCAAACCAAAATCTAAGAAATCGGGTTGTACAGTCAGAACGGGAGAATTATCTATAATAATGATGTATACATATACTTTTAGATCGCCTCCATTGGAGGTAATGTAAAGTTCTCCTTGATAATGACCTTCCAACAAGTCAGAAGGATCGATAGATACGATAATCTGTAAAGATCCAAAGGTGGGAATCATAAAAGATCGATCCGAGGTATTAATCCAAAAGTCGGAGGAAGAAATAAATCCTGACAACAACCCCTCTCCACCATTTTCAAGTGTAAGATACTGTTTGGTTCCCTTTTTGGCCTTTTCAATGATTCCAAAGGAGAGTGTTTTCGTACCAACATAGAGTACTGGATGATTTTCAGAAAGTTTATCAAGTTGGACTGCATATCCATCTAATTGTTTTGAGGTCGTATTATACGAGCGTCCTGTCAGCAAAAAACCTAAATCAGAGGTTCTGGTAACATTGAGAAAAGAATCATGACCGGAACCACCAAAAGTAGTTTCCGTCTGTTTGTTGCCATAATTATCTACATATACGATGTACGCATCGGCAGTTCCATTTTTGTTGAGTAAATCATTGATCGTCACATTAGTAGCACCGGTAATAATATACCCATCTTGGTTGGTGGGAATGATATCTTTAGCAATAGAGGAGGAAGAATTATCATAAAACTTCTCCCACTGCACTCCACCAGTTTCGTTGAGCTTCATTAAAAAAATACCGATGGTATCTTCTGAATAGGCATCGGTTTCTCCTACAACAATATACCCATGATCATTGGCTTGAATAATCGCATTGGTGGAATAATTTTTACTTTGTTCGTGAACACGTGTCCAAATTAAGTTGCCGTCTTGGTTGATTTTAATAGCGAATAAATTGAGTAAACCTTTTGGGGAAATAGATTCTCCAACGATCAGATAACTTTGGTCATACAGTTGGATTGCTGCCTTTGCAAGGCAGTTTGTTGAAATCTCAAAGGTTTGCTCCCAAAGCAACACACCTTTTTGGGAAACATTTGCCATATACACTATTTGGTTTTTATTCTTCAGGTTTTCTTGGTATCCAACTATAAAATATGTGGATTCGATGGACATAATCGACTTCACTGCATACATCTGTTTTTCATACCCAATATTCTTTTCCCATAATATATGACCATCACGGTCAACATTTACTACGCAAATATTCCAGTTATTGGTATCAGGGTTTAGATAGTTTCCGATAATAGTGAGTGTATTGTTTGGATTGAAATGGAGCCCAATAGAGACAGCTTGATTGGTTATAGAGACATTTTGTTCCCACTGAACATGGCCCTCTAAATCGGTTTTTAACAAAAAAATATTTTTTTTTTGAAGAGTATCGGTGTTTGTACCACAAAAGAAATATTCTTCAAAAGGAGTTTCAATGACGCTGGTAATCTCATAATTACCGGGGGTTTTATAGGTAGTTTCCCATCGTATAGAAGGTGAGATTATCTTTGCTTTTGTCACCTGAAAAGGTATATCAACAAACAAAAAAGCAAAAGCAAGGAAAAAAATAGATGGGAAAAGAAAGTTTTTCATTTAGGGCTGCAAAGCCTCGCTTTCGATTCCATTCAGTAGAATTTTAACATCTTGTATTTCTTCAAATTGTAGAAATGTATCTTCCATTTGTTTTCGAGCTGCTTGAACATTGCAAGAACCAGCTACTGACAAGGAACTGAAGTCAATGATACAGATATTTGTATCCGGGTTGTATGTAATGGCATTGACTTCTGCATCTGCAGGAAGAGAGGTGTTGTAATCTTGCAAAGTTTCGTCTTGCGTAGGACCTTGTAGTAACTCTGTGAGGACAAGATTTATCTTGGTATCTAAGTCAAAACGGATGCTGCCCTTTATAGATCGTTGGACGGAAAAAACTTCGTCACACCGGTTCTCGTCTTCTGCGAGAGAAGGATTTGTAAAATACAAATTGTACGTGAAGTCTTTTGTTTCTTCTCCCGTAGGAGGAATAGTAGACCATACCTCGTTGGCTTCAATTTCAAACTCAGAGAGTCGTTTTCCTTTCACACTAAGAAAATCAAAATCGTTCAATTGATCAAAATAAAGAGGAGTTTCTGATGGTTTTTGAATCGGAAGATCAAATGCTATCATCACTTTCCATTCTACACCATCAGCGTCAAGCAAATCAACAGCATGACTCGACGAATATATTCTTTGAATCGTTCCTTGAACGGTAATAGGTTCGTTATGATAAGTTTTTTTTGTACAAGATACAAATCCCATCATGACAAATACAATCATCACTATTATAAACTGTTTCATCATTAAATCACTCCTTGTGTAACATTTTACCATAATTTTATTGAATTGCCTACTGTTTTAAAGGATTCAATATCTTCTCAATTTTAAGCTCAGGTGCATTTTCAATACGATTGATATTGTGTGCATATATCATGGTGGTATTGATATTTGCATGTCTTCCAAGAGCTTGTGCTTCTTGAATAGATGCTCCTGCTTGTAGAGCTAAGGTAATAGCAGTATGACGAAGACTATGGGCTGTTATTCTGGCATTATCAATACCTGCGCCTATAAGGTGATTTTTTACAATGCGAGAGATGGATCGAGTGGTTAATCGCTGACCACTATTTCGGCTACTGTGCGACATAAAAAGGGGGGAGCGTTCTCTTTTAGAATTGGATGGTCGGCTATCGAGATAAGTTTGAATAGGCTTCAAAGTATCTTCGGTCAAAACTACGAATTCATCTTTGGTATCTCTCCCTTTTCCTTGTATCCATAAAATGCTACATCCTCCTTTTTGACGTATATCTGAAAGATTTGCCCTAGTAATCTCGATGGTACGAAGACCTGTACGGATCAATAGGTTAATGATTGCAAAATCTCTCTTTCCCTTTGTGTTCGACACATTGATTGTAGTAAGAACGGTTCGAATTTGATCCATCGAAAGGGTGTCTTTTCGAAACCCTCGATTTCTTTTCATACCTTTGATATCTCTTGCAATGTTGGGATATATCTTATTGCTTTCCAACCATGCAAAAAACTTTCTCACCACAACGATATAGGAGGATATAGTCAGAGCCGAAAGATCCTTTTTATACAAAAAATCTTTGTACTGAAGCAAATCATCTCTCGATGGTTCAACAACATTTCTCTCGGAAATCCATTGAATAAAACTTTCCAATTGACGGGAATAAACATCAATCGAAGACTTTTTTAAATCAATACTTGCCAAAAACTCTTTTTTTAAAATAAAGTAATCTTGTCGGATAGGAGTGGTTGTTCTACCTATCATCTGAGGTTCCATAATTTCAATTGATCGTTGATTTAACTTATTGTCTGGGTTCATTTTTCATTATCATTCCATTTGTAAAGTTTATTGTACAGTATAGATTATTTTTGCCATAAAAAAAAGAGGTGGCATGAAGCCACCTCTTTTTTCATTGTGGAATTCTGCGTATTAATACTGAGGATACCCAGCTCCGCCTTGTGGCATAGCAGGTTCGTCTTTTGGTTCTTCAGCAATTACACATTCAGCAGTAAGAATCAAGGATGCAATAGAAGCAGCATTTTGTATAGCGGATCGTACAACTTTAGCAGGATCAACAATACCTGCTTCTACCATATTGACATACTCATACTTTTCTGCATCGAAACCATGTCCAAGAGGTAATGATTTCACTTTTTCAGATACAATAATACCATCGTAACCAGCATTGTGTGCAATTGTGCGTACAGGAGCAAACAATGCTTTCTTAACAATATTGATACCGGTCATTTCGTCCATATCGTTGGTTTGTTCTTTTTCAAGAACAGCCGCAATTTGAACCAGAGTGGTTCCACCGCCTGGAACAATACCTTCTTCAACAGCTGCTTTTGTTGCAGCTACAGCATCTTCGACACGATGTTTGCGTTCTTTTAGTTCGGTTTCTGTAGCAGCACCTACTTTAATAACGGCAACACCACCTGTCATTTTTGCAAGACGTTCTTGTAACTTTTCACGGTCGTAATCGGACTTTGTATCTTTAATTTGTTGTTTAATTTGTTCGATACGTCCTTTAATGGTTTCGGTTTTACCTTTTCCACCAACAATGGTCGTATCATCTTTGTCTACTTTAACTTGTTCACATGTACCCATCATATCAAGCTCTACATTTTCAAACTTCATACCCATTTCGTCAGATACCACGGTGGCACCGGTTAAGGTTGCAATGTCAGCAAGCATTTCTTTGCGTCGATCTCCAAAACCAGGCGCTTTTACGGCAACGCAATTGAAGGTTCCACGCATTTTATTAACAACAAGAGTTGCCAAAGCTTCTGCCTCAACATCTTCTGCAATAATAAGGAATGGCTTTCCTGTTTTCGCCAGTTTTTCAAGAACAGGAACAAATTCTTGAATGACAGAAATCTTTTTGTCAGTAATGAAAATGTAAGGATTTTTAAGAACAGATTCCATTCTTTCGGTGTCGGAAACCATATATGGAGAAAGATATCCACGATCAAATTGCATACCTTCGACAAAATCGACTTTAATGTCGAAGCCTTCGTATTCTTCAACAGTGATAACGCCGTCTTTTCCAACTTTTTCCATGGCTTCAGCGATAGATTTACCAATGGCGGGAATTTTGGAAGAAATCGTACCAATGCGACGAATATCCTCTTGATTCTCAACCGGACGAGAAATGCTTTTGATCTCTTTGATAGCAACTTCAACAGCTCTATCAATTCCTTTTTTTAGTGTGATTGGGTTGGCACCAGCAACAACGTTACGAACACCTTCGTTAACCATAGCCTGCGCTAATACAGTTGCCGTTGTGGTTCCATCTCCTGCTACGTCAGCAGTTTTGGAGGCGACTTCTTTTACAAGCTGTGCACCTTCATTTTCAAATGGATTTTCAAGTTCAATTTCTTTTGCAATCGTAACTCCATCGTCACACATTGTCGGGGAACCAAATTTACGCTCTAGTACTACATGACGACCTTTGGGACCCAACGTTACTTTTACAGCATCAGAAAGTTTATTTACGCCATCGACAAGATATTTTCTTGCCTTTTCTCCGAATTCGATGTTCTTTGCAGCCATTGTAACCTCCTTACAGTATTACTCCGAGAATATCTCTCTCGTTTACAATTAAATACAATTCGCCGTCGATTTTCACTTCGGTTCCCCCGTACTTTGAGTACAAAACAGTATCTCCTTCTCGAATATCGAGAGGAACACGGGTCCCATTGTCCAAAATGCGGCCATTTCCAACAGCAAGAACTTTACCTTTTTGCTGCTTTTCTTTTGCAGAATCTGGTAAAATGATGCCACCTTTTGTGGTTTCTTCGGCATCTAAAGCTTTCACAACAACACGATCGCCAAGCGGTCTTATGTTCATTTAAAACCTCCAGTTTTAAGGATATCTACTATGGTTATTCCCAGTTTTTCAAAAATATGTAAAAATTTTTGAATTAAATGGAAAAATAAGGGATTACAATTCGGAAAAACTCAAAAATGAAAAAAACAATCACAACCATCCAAAAACCAAACGACACTTGTTTTCTTTGGTAAGAAGCTACAACAGCATAGAGAATAATACCTACCAAAAGAGATTGTACAATATCCATTGTAACAATAGCAATGACGATCGTAGAAATCAAAGGAACGAGGGTAGACAAAGCAAGGGTTTCGAAGGATTGTAAGGTATGGACAATAAGGATAATTCCTACCGATAACAGAAATGGAGCTAATGTAATGGGAAGCAAAACGTAACTTAGCAAAGGAATAGTAAACAAACTAAACAGACTCATGAATCCGTAGGCTACAGAAGAGGCCCCCGTTTTGGCACCCACTGCAACATGAATAGGACTCGCCGTTGAAGAATGTAAAGAAGCAAGAGAAGATCCTCCAGCACATAAAGAAGCGATCCCTTCTGTGATCATGTTCTTCGAAAAAAGAGTCTGTTGAGAATGTGTATCGTCATCGTAAGATACAAACGATTGAATACTATAGAACATACATACATAAAGGAAAAAGTGAAATGTAAGCAAAGAAAGAAATGGAGCCCAAAACACACTTATTTCAGAAAAGAATATTCCAACGGTGCTCACCGATGATCCTACAAAAATAGGGAATACAGAAAAAGAAGGGATTTTAAATATCCCTTGGTTACCAAACCATTGTTGAGGCTTCAAGATAATAGAGTGGGGATTGGAATATAACAATATACCAATAAACAAAGCGCCAATAAGTATCCAAAGAGATTTTTCCAGCGCATTTTTCACATTCTTATCGAATAAAATAGAGAAAAGCATCAACCAAGCTGCAATATAGCCAGTAAGAATCAACCAACTGACTCGAAAGGTAGTACTGTCTGAGTTTTTACTAAGAATAAATCCAAAGAAAATGGTAATCAATATTGCGATTAGAAAGGAATTCTTTGTTTTGATATAGTACAGAGTAAGAGATAACAAAAAACCAAAGAAAAACAATAATATGGTGGGATTACGTAATGTCTGAGAAACAAATGTTGCATCCGACTCCAAGGAAATAAGACCCGTTGAAAGCATAGCAAATAAAACAAGAAAACTACCCAAGATAGCAGGAGAACCTTTTTGTATCCACATAGGTGTTTGTTTTACAATCCAACGGGGCAATCCTGTGAAAATCAGGAGGAGAAAAACAATTCCTTCTACTAATAAAATGCCAAAGCCAGAAGCAATGGACATATTGTAAGAAGAAAAAATACCTGCCGTCAGAAAGACAGTCATTCCAGTACTAATGCTGTAAAGGACGGGTCGTTTCAAATAAAAACCAGCAAAAATAGATAAAATGGCAGTATATAATAACATCACAGCCATGATAGAGGGAATATATTCTCCACTTATGGTTAACGAATTAATCAACAGAACTGAACTTTGGTAATAGGAAAAAGAAAGGATTAAAAAAGTGGTTAATCCAGCAAGGATTTCATTCCAAATCGTTGTACCATGTTTTTCACATTGAAACATGCAACGACATGATGGTGGCGAAGGAGAGGTTTCCAATCTCTTTTCTATTCTTTTCATAGTTCGCTCCTATATGTGAACTTTGGGTTCGGTTGTAACGGCAATAACACGGTCTTGACCTGTTGTTTTAATCAAAGATACCCCCTGTGTAACGCGATTTAAGGTGGGTATCTGCTTAGTATCGATTTGTATCATTTTCCCATTTAAGGTAACAATCACAAGATTCATTCCCCCAACAGGAATAGAAGTACAAGCTGCCAGTGTTTCACCTTTGGATAAACGCATTGCTTTTACACCCTTGGATCCACGATTGGTTTTTCGAAATTTATTGTACGGTGTCACTTTTCCGGTACCCTTGCTAGAAATACAGAATAAATGACAATCCGGTTCTTCGATAGCCATTGCAACAATCGCATCATCTGGCTTCAATTGGACACCTTTTACTCCCCGTGCCGTTCGCCCAAGAGAACGAAGTTGAGTAAAGTCGAATCGAACGGCCTGTCCCAATTTAGTTAGTAGAAATACGGTATCTGTATTCTTAACTAATTTTGCATCTGCTACAAACTCTCCCGGTTTCAAATTGATAGCTTTAATCCCGCTTTTTCGAATGTTTTCGTAAAGCGACGCTTGTACTTTTTTTACGACACCTGTATTGGTTACGAGGGCAATGTAATCGTCTTTCTTCATTTCTCTGTATGCACAAATGGCAGTCACTTTTTCTTCGGGATCAATGGAAGCAATTAAATAAGAAATAGGATTTCCCTTTTGTTTCTTATCAGCTTCAGGTATTTTGTATGTTTTTATGTCATAGGCTTTGCCTTGATCAGAAAAAATAATAACACTCTTATGATTGGAAGAACAAAACACATTGGTTAGTTCGTCATCGGCTTTGCGAAGTCGATCCATAGAACCTTTTCCACCTCGTTGTTGAGTTTTCTGTGTGGCTACTTTCATTCTCTTTACATATCCATCGCGTGATAACGTAATCACAACGTCGTCATCGTGAATAAGTTTCATCTCATCGACTTTATCAACATTATCTGCAAACCCGATTTCGGTTTTTCTTTCATCACCATATTTTTGACGTATCTCTTCAAGTTCATTTTTGATGGTGGTGTGCAAGTTTTCTTTGGATTCTAGAATCCATTCAAGAGAACGAATATAGTCTAAAAGCTTTGAAATCTCGTCTTCAATTTTCTGTTGTTCCATCCCCGTAAGCCGGCTTAATGACATATCCAATATGGCTTTTACTTGTGGTTCTGTAAACTCAAAACGGCTTACCAGTGTTTCTCTTGCTTCTTGGGTATCTTTTGAAGCACGAATAAGTTTTATGATCTCGTCAATATTCTGAATGGCTTTACGAAGCCCTTCTAATATGTGAAGTCGGGCGTTGGATTTCCGTAGTTCAAAATTGGTTCGCTTGGTGATAATGTCTTCTCTGTGTTGGATAAAGTATTCCAACAAGTTTTTCATGGGCAAAGTCAAAGGTTGATTGTCAACCAATGTAAGCATAATAGAACCAAAAGAAGTTTGGTATTGCGTCATTTTATACAGTTGATTTTCAAGGATTTTTGGATTGATATTTCTTTTTAAAACGATGGCAACACGCATACCGTTGCGATCAGATTCATCGCGTAAATCGACAATACCTTGGATGCGTTTATTCTTAACAAGTTCAGCAATCTTTTTGATGAACTCTGATTTATTTACTTGGTAGGGTAGTTCATCAATGATGTACAATATATGGTTTTTGTCTTCTTCGATATGGCCTTTGCCACGCACAATAAAAGACCCTTTTCCCGTTTCGAAATACTTACGAATACCCTCTTGACCTACGATATACCCACCTGTGGGAAAGTCGGGGCCTTTTATGATTTCCAAGAGATCATCCGTAGTTGCATAAGGGTTGTCGATCACATGTATGGTGGCTTGCAATATTTCGTTTATATTGTGAGGTGGCACATTGGTAGCCATTCCTACGGCAATACCACTAGATCCATTTATAAGAAGTGTAGGGATTTTGGAGGGTAAATAAGTAGGTTCTTCTAGCGATGCATCAAAGTTGGGAGTCATAACAACAGTTTCTTGGGCTAACTCTTCCAACATTTCCATAGAGATCTTTGCTAAACGGCATTCTGTATATCGCATGGCTGCTGCAGAATCACCATCAACAGATCCAAAGTTTCCATGGCCATCCACAAGAGTATATCTCATAGAAAAATCTTGTGCCATACGAACAAGAGCATCGTAAATGGCTGTTTCGCCGTGGGGATGATAATTACCTAAAACTTGTCCTACGACTTTAGCACACTTTTTGTAAGGTTTGCTTGGAAAATTTCCTAATTCTTGCATAGAAAACAGAATACGTCGATGAACTGGTTTTAGGCCATCGCGAACATTGGGTAATGCACGACCGACAATAACGCTCATCGCATAAGCCAAATAAGACTTTTTTATTTCAGAAACAAGACTTACATCTTGTATTTGCTCAGGTTGCTGTTCAAATAAATCATCGTTTGTTTGTACTTCGTCTACCATTTTATCTCCTAAATATCAAGATCTTTGACTTCTTGTGCGTGGGCTTGAATGAATTGTTTTCGAGGCAATACTTCTTCTCCCATTAAAATTGTGAATATTCGATCAGCCTCAAGTGCATCGTCTACATTCACCTTTAAAATCACCCTTTTGTCTATATCCATGGTGGTATCAGCAAGTTGAGAAGCACTCATCTCTCCTAAGCCTTTGTAGCGCTGAATTTCTACTTTACCATCAATGGTGGCAAGTTCTTTATTTAACTCTTCATCAGAAAAACACCATATCTCACTTTTTTTCCCACTCATAATGAGGTATAGGGGAGGCTGCGCAATGTAAATATTGCCGTTGTCGACAAGGGGTCGCATAAAACGATAAAAAAATGTAAGAAGTAGTGTTCGAATATGAGCACCATCAACGTCAGCATCAGTCATAATGAAAACTTTATGATAACGAAGTTTGGTATAATCAAACTCATCGCCAATACCAGTACCAAGAGCCGAAATCAATGCTTGAATTTCAGCAGATGATAAAATGCGGTCCATTGTTGCTTTTTCTACATTTAGAATTTTCCCTCGAAGAGGTAAAATTGCTTGCGTATGACGGTTTCTTGCCTGTTTCGCATTACCACCCGCAGAATTTCCTTCTACAATGAATATCTCGCTCAACTCGGGTTTTCTTTCTGTACAATCGGCCAGTTTGCCAGGAAGGACAGAACTGGAAAGAAAATTCTTTCGCAAGACGCGATCTCGTGCCTTTTGGGCATCTTCTCTTGCTTGTTTTGTAATCAAACATCTCTCAATGATATCTTTTGCGATATCTGGATTTCGGTCGAGAAGAAAAGAGAAATTTTGATATATAAAAGTATCGACGGCTTTTCGTACCTTGCTATTCCCCAATCGTCCTTTTGTTTGTCCTTCAAATTGAGGTTCAAAAAGCCTTGTGTTTAAAATCGCAGAAAGGCCTTCTTGAACATCTGCGCTGGAGAATAAATCTTTTTCATCTTTTGTGTATTTCAACATGTGGGCCTTTTCATTGATCACTCGAAGCAATCCAGACTTCAAGCCATTCACATGAGTGCCGCCATCACGTGTGCAAATTGAATTCACAAAAGAAAGGATATTGGTATCGGACTTTCGAAGGTAATTGAATGTTGTTTCGATATATACATCCATCACTTCCCCTTCAAAATAGATAGGTTCTTGGAATAATGAGGTTTCTTTTTCATGGAGAATACCAAGATATTCTCGTATACCACCTTTGAATAAATATTGAACACCAAAAGAATTGGGATAGTTTATATAACGGATTTTTAAGTTTCGATTTAGAAAAGCCAGTTCTTTTAACCGATTTTGGATAAAAGTACTATTGAATTCTGTACTTTCAAAGATTTCGGTATCGGGTTTAAATGTGACTTGAGTGCCGGTTTCGGTAGTTTCCTCGATAGGTATTAGGTCGGTCACTGGATCACCGCGTTCAAATTTCTGGCGATACAGGATACCATCTCGTTTTACATCTACTACGAGCCATTCTGAAAGAGCATTTACAACCGATACTCCTACACCATGAAGCCCCCCTGATACTTTGTAGCTATTGGCATCAAATTTACCACCGGCATGAAGCATCGTCAAAGCCACTGTTACACCAGGAATACCTAGATCAGGATGAAGGTCAACTGGAAATCCTCTTCCGTCATCAATGACAGAAATGATATCGGGTTCTTTTAATTCAACAGTAATGTTGGTGCAATAACCAGCCATTGCTTCATCAATACAGTTGTCAATAATTTCTAAAGCAAGATGGTTTAATCCTCTGTCATCGGTAGATCCGATGTACATAGCAGGACGTTTTCGGACAGCCTCTAAACCTTCTAAAACTCGAATGCTAGAAGCGTTGTAATCCCCGTTGTTTGTGCTTTCCATTACAACGTCTTCAGAACTATGAATACTTTTTTCTTTTTCTTCTACCATAGGACTCTCCAACAAAAAAAATAAGCCGTATAAAGTATATCAATAAGTTCCGTATTAACAAGAGGTTGGAATTTTACTTTACATATGGTAAAGCATTTAAAGGCTTATATTGCAGACTTTTGTTAGTAAAAAAAGTGAAAACCTATTAAATGAGGTAATTGGCTAGATGAGGCCTATATTTGAGTGCAAACTTTTCAAAGATAGTGAAAACAAAACTAGATTACGAATATTTATCACTTTTTCAAGAAAATTTTGCAACCCTTTTTCAAATATAGAATATTCCTTTTAGGAAGAAGATTTCAAAGAACTTTTGGATTCTTTTTTGCTATCGATCCAAACATATACAAAAAGAATTGCTGCTCCAATAGTTATGCAAGCATCGGCAATATTAAAAACATAAAAGTTGCCAACTTTTATAAAATCTACCACAAAACCATAGAGATATCGGTCAATGATATTACCTATAGCTCCTCCCATAATAAGGGAAACAGGAATCCAGGGAATGACCTTAAAAAAAACACGAAGAAAAACCATGATAACAACGATAGAACCAAAACTGATTGCAGCAAAATTGAGAGGTTTGTTTGCAAACAAACCAAACACTGCACCGTAGTTTTCTACATATACAAAGTCTACAATAGAAACAACATGGAAGGGGGATTGAGGAAGATGAAGTATAGCTAGATTCTTTGTATACCGATCAAAAACGATTGTACCGATGAATAATAGAAAAGGGAAAGCAATCCTACACATTCTTTTCATTGTTTCCATAGTCACAAACTCCGTTTCGTGTAACTGTCTGTTATACGATTTTTTGATTTCGAGGAAGCAAGTTCTATTTAAGACTACCACGCATGAAATAGTTTTGCAAATCGTTCAATTCACTATATATTGATTATATGCTGAAAAATTTGGTGATATCGGAATCATATAATGGAGTAAGGTTGGATCGATTAGTCGCTGCGGAGTGTAATATAACAAGAACAAAAGCCGTAGAGTTGATATTTATGGGTTTTATTACCGTGGATGATGTCCTCATCCGTCGGCCCGGTTTAAAAGTAAAAAAAGGGCAGTTTTTGCAAGTCAATTACCCTGATGTTACAGGCGAATCCATTAAAGGTGAAAACATTCCCTTGGATATTGTCTACGAAGATGATGAAATTATTGTTGTTAACAAACCAAAGGGTATGCTTACTCATCCTACTCCCAAGGAATCCACGGGAACACTGGTAAACGCTTTAATGTATCATTCTAGAAATCTTGCTAATGTATACGGAGCGGAACGTGCTGGAATCATACACAGACTTGATCGCGATACATCCGGCATTCTTGTCACAGCAAAAACAAATCGCGCCCATACTTTTATTGCCGATCAATTTCAAAATCGAGACGTCGAGAAATATTATATTGCCATTGTATATGGTACGATTAAAGATGAAACCACTGATATCATTGTCCCATTGCTTGTAAATCATAAACTACGGAAGGTCGTTCCTTCTCAAAATGGGAAATTTTCTGCAACCAGAGCTTACAAAATATGGAGTAACAACGAATATTCCATTCTGAAAGTACGAATTTTTACGGGCCGAACTCACCAAATACGCGTCCATATGCAATACATCGGTCATCCTGTTGTGGGTGATTTGTTGTATGGATATAACCAACACAATATACCCTATCACGAAACCTCTGTTTTCATCCCCCCCAAAAAGATTACTATTGACCAATTGACTCGAGACGAGGCCGAAGTACCCACAGATCTAGAGGATGAAAACTACGATTGCAATTCGGATAACAATGCTTCAGACCCTATGGTAGATCCACCCGTAACCGCTCAGTATAAGGTAAAGGAGCCTTCCCATTGTGTTGATTATTCCAAACCAATCCCCTTGCTTCTACATTCCTACTCTTTGCGTTTTAAAGGGTTACATTCAGAAGATTTGTTCTTTACATGTACTCCCCCCGCATGTTTCTTCGATTTTATTAACGATCACAACATCGATTTTGATCTGTCAAAACTATAATACTTCCAACCAATTCCGTTGAAATCCTTCCAACCATTTATATACTAAGCAACAGTGACACATTGTGCAAACGTTTCACAAATCACACCTTATTTGTAAGCGGTAACGTACTGATGGAGGTACATATGACGTTGAACGAGTTACGTGAGAAATATGAAGCTGTTAATATAGAGATTATTGATCTCTTTGGAAAATTGAGGAAAGTAACATTACCCATTTCGTATTGTAATGAAAATGTTTTCAAACAAGGGATAGGGTTTGATGCTTCCAATTTTGGATACGCTGAAGTCACATCATCCGATTTAGTCATCGTACCCGATTTAGAAAGAACATGGAAAGACCCTTTTTCCCAATATCCCACTCGAAACCTTTTAGGAACGATTCATCATTTTCCTCATGACACCAACCCCGAACCTTTTCCCTTCGACCCAGGAATTCTTTTACGAAATGCGCTGACTCTTTTACGCCACCATAAAATCGCCTACAACTATATGATTCTTCCCGAACTGGAATTTCATATTTTTGAAGAGTTCGACTTCTCGCTTGATGCAATGTCCCCTTATGTAGACATTCGTGGAAATGAACGAAGTATCAACCAATCTAAAGGATATCACATTGCCCGTCCCGATGATCAAACATATGAAATTCGATCAGAGGTTGTACATCGCATTGAAGAGTGTGGTATTCCAGTCAAATACCACCACCACGAAGTAGGGCTTCCAGGTCAACAAGAAATTGAATTGGATTTTTTACCTGCTGAAAAAGCAGCCGATGCCATACTCATCACAAAAATGATGGTGCACAATATTACAGCCAACCAAGGTTTGGTAAGTACATTTATGCCGAAACCTATGTATGGTTCACCAGGGAATGGTATGCACATGCACATGTTCTTATCTGACGAAGACAATCGATCGATCTTTTTTTCAAAAGAACATCCTCTTCACCTCAGCAAGACAGCGTTAAACTTCATGGGAGGCATTTTGAAGCACCTAGGTGCTATCATGGCGTTTTCAAATCCTTCAACCAACTCCTACAAACGACTTATCCAAGGATTTGAAGCACCTTCCAGCAAGTCCTTTGCAAAATCAAACCGGAATGCAGCAATTCGTATCCCGGCCTATACTTCTTTGGAAGAGACAAGATTTGAATATAGAACAGGAGATGCCACCTGCAACCCCTATCTTACCATTACTGCATTGCTTTTAGCTGGTATTGATGGTGTGCTTCATAGCGTTGATCCCTACAACGATGATCAGATAGAAAAAGACAAAGGCGTACCTAACGATCTTTTTAGTGCTTTTCATGAATTGAAAAAAGATCAAGAGTTTTTAAAACCGATCTTCACAGAAGAATTCATTACGATGTGGATTGATCGTAAAACAAAAGAAGCCCTGATTCCAATGAACTATCCAAATCCAGCGGAATTTGACGCTTACGCCAATTATTGATTAAAAAACTCCCTCTCTTTCGGTATTCAAAAGAGAGGGAGTTTTTATTTATTGAAGAATTGTTTCGTTATCCTCTTCTTTAAACGTACTCTTATCCCATACTTCAACCGATCCTTCTTTTGTTTTTCCTTGGGATTGTATCATTTGTTGAAATTTACTTCCATACACAAGAATGCATATGGCGATGGGAACAATGAGAAATGTGGAATATTGATTCAATGTGAGTTGCAAAGAAAAATATCGAGGCATATCGCGGTAAAAACCTACAATGAAAGTGATGATAGAATACAATACCAAAAACCATCCAAAAATAAGGCCATGAAACTTCTTGCGTTTGTAAATAGCTTGTAACAAAAAGAAAGCCACAATCGCACTCGCTGCAATAAACAATTGGGTAGGATAGCGTGGGTATGGGTCAACAGTGATAAAACGAAAACCCACCCATGAATCGGTGGGCAAGCCAAAACAGCACCCATTTAAAAAACATCCTATACGGCCGATCGCATAACCGATCATAACAGAAGGGGAAAGAATATCAATTAAGGCAAAAAAGTTAACTTTTTTCTTTTTGGCATAAAACCATGTGGTACCTAAGCCAAATATAACAATTCCTATAAACGAAAGCCCAGACCCAGAAATGATATCTTTTGGATTTTGGATATAGTACATTGGATTGTGTGTAAGGATATAGACAATCTTAGCTCCAAGAATACATATAACGATCAACCAAAGAAGAAGATCTAGAAGGTCGTCATCTGTAAGTGCAATATCTTTCTTTTTGGTGGTAACAAACCAAAATGCTACCAATGTACCTATGGCGATCATAAGCCCATAAAAACGAAACGAAAAATTACCTATGGTAAACAAAATAGGGTGCATATTTCCTCCTATTAAAGTATTTGAAATACTTTATTTGCATCAAATATAGTTTGGATCACGTAATCCATATCTTCTTTGGTCATTTCTGATGAAACATTCATGCGAAGTCTAGAAGTATTGGGTGGTACAGCAGGAGGTACAACAGGCAAAACAAAAATGTCTTTGTCTTGCATAAATCGGCAAACTTGCCATGTTTTTTCTTCATCAGGAATAATGAGTGGAATAATGGCGGTTTGTGAATTCAGTAGATTAAATCCCTGATCTCGAAGAATGCTGGTAAAGTACTCAATATTTTCTTTTAGTTTGTGTACCCTCCACGTTTCTTTTTGAATTACGCGAAAAGAAGCAGTTGCGGCAGCAGTATTGGCAGGGGTTAAAGCAGCAGAAAAAACAAAGGACCGAGAACGATGTTTTAAATGGCTTATCAAGGTTTCATCGGCTGTAATATAGCCACCCATAGAAGGAATAACCTTGCTAAGAGTTCCCATGAGAATATCAATTTCACCATAGCAGTTGAAGTATTCTTCAACGCCCGTCCCTTTTTCTCCCAGTACTCCCAATGAGTGTGCTTCATCAACAAAGAAGATAGCATTGTATTTACGGCACAATTGGATCATTTCTGGTATAGGTGCAATATCACCATCCATACTATACACGCTATCAATCAATACACATCGACTTCGGTGATTTTGAGTCTGAATCAGTCGTTTTTCAAGATTCTCTAGATCGTTATGATTGAAACGAACAAGTTCAGCACCGGATAACAAACATCCATCGACAATGGAAGCATGATCATATTTATCACAAATCACTGCATCGTGTCTACCAAACAAAGTAGAAATGGCAGACAAATTGGTGACATAACCACTGGAATATACGATAGCTGCCTCTCTTTTTTTAAAATCGGCAATCGTTTTCTCCAATTCATTGTGATACGGTATTGTTCCAGCAAGAATGCGAACACCATGAGTACCCGTACCAAAATCGTCAATTGCTTTTTTTGCATACGCATCAATGTCGGGGTGATGTAAAAGACCTAAATAGCTATAGCTTGCAAGATTGATCATCTTTCGATTGTCGCAATATACGTACTGTCCATCAATACGGTCTACTTGCTGCAAATAGAAATAGTGGTTTTTTGACTTTAAATCACGAACCGTGTTTTCTGTTTCTAACACACTTTGCGGATATTCTCTCATATACTATCTCTCTTCCATCATTGGGATTTGAATATTCATTTTTTTAGCAGTTTCTATAGCCTTTTCATAACCAGCATCAACATGTCGAAAAACTCCGCTGGTTGGATCGTTGGTTAAAACTCTCTCCAAACGCTTTGCTTGCGCATCGCTTCCATCACAAACGATAACCATACCAGCATGGATAGATTTCCCAATACCTACGCCACCGCCATGATGTACAGATACCCATGTGGCACCACTACACGCATTTAACAATGCATTTAATATGGGCCAATCTGCGATAGCATCTGAACCATCTTTCATTGACTCTGTTTCGCGATATGGAGAAGCAACAGATCCACAATCCAAATGATCTCGACCAATTACGATAGGAGCTGAAATGGTTCCTTCTTTCACGAGTTGGTTGAAGCGAAGTCCAGCTTTTGCTCGTTCCCCGCAACCCAACCAACATATGCGTGATGGCAAACCTTGAAACGATACTTCTTTTTGGGCTTTTTTGATCCAGTTGCACAAATGCTTGTTCTCGGGGAAAAGTTCTAAAATTGCCTTATCGGTTTCATATATATCGTTCGGATCGCCAGATAAAGCAACCCATCGGAAGGGACCTTTTCCTTCGCAGAACAAAGGACGTATGTAGGCAGGTACAAACCCGGGGAAATCAAAAGCATTGTCCAATCCATTGGTTTTCGCTTGACCACGAATATTATTTCCATAGTCAAACACTATAGAACCTGCCTTTTGCATATCAAGCATGGCTTTAACATGGGTAGTTATAGAATTCATCGCCATTTTGATATAGGTTTTGGGATCTTCTTTTCGAAGATGTAGGGCTTCTTGGAAGGAAATATCATTGGGTACATACCCGTTTAAAGCATCATGGGCAGAGGTTTGATCAGTAACAACATCAGGAACAATTCCACGCTCTATAATGGCTGGATAAATGTCAGCAGCATTTCCGATTAGGCCTACGGAAAAGGGTACTTTATCTTGCACTGCTTTCGTACATAATGAAATGGCTTCATCCAAAGACGTGACAACATTTTGCACATAATGATCATGCAATCTCTTTTCAGCGCGCTTCGGATCCACTTCTACACACAAACATACACCGTTGTTCATGGTTACAGAAAGTGGTTGTGCTCCACTCATTCCACCCAATCCAGCAGTAAGAACAAGCTTGCCCGTTAAATCACAGGAGGGACCAAAGTGTTTTCTGGCCAATGCTCCAAAAGTCTCATAGGTTCCTTGCAATATCCCCTGTGTACCAATATATATCCAGCTTCCAGCAGTCATTTGTCCATACATGGTTAAACCTAGGTGTTGCAGCCTTCGAAACTCATCCCAATTTGCCCAATCAGGTACGAGCAAAGAATTCGCGATTAAAACTCTAGGAGCATCTACTGATGTTCGGCAAATACCTACTGGTTTCCCTGATTGTACCAATAGAGTCTCGTCTGCTTCTAACGATTGTAAACTTCGAATAATAGCTTCATAGGATTCCCAATTGCGAGCTGCCTGGCCAGAACCACCGTATACAATTAATTCATCCGGGCATTCCGCAACTTCTGGATCAAGATTGTTCATGAGCATGCGCATAGGAGCTTCTTGAAACCAACCTTTACAACTGAGTTTGGTCCCTCTTGGTGCTTGAATGATGTGCTTCATAAAAGGTCCTTTCTATATAGTAAATTGCATCCACGGAAATTGTTGAAAATTTCGTGTACCTTCACATTTATATATAATACCATATTATGAATGAAGTCACTATAAATAAACACAATTCCTGTGATTGATGCAGGGATCGATCCTATTTATCAGAAAGGATTCGTATGACAAAAGAAGATTGCAACGCCATTCAAAAGAATACTGTCGATTTTATTGGGCTCGAAGAATTATGTAAAAAAGCCGAATTGGGGAAACCCTTACGTATAAAATACGGGGCTGATCCAAGTGCTCCCGATTTACATCTAGGCCATTATGTTCCGATCTACAAATTAAAACAATTTCAGGATATGGGACACACAATTGTATTCATCATCGGCGATTTCACTGCTAGTATTGGGGATCCAACTGGCCGTTCTAAAGTTCGAAAAGCACTCTCTCATGAACAGATTAAAGAGAATGCAAAAACCTATTTTGAACAAGTTGGGAAAGTGCTGGATTTGAATCAAACAGAAATCCGATATAATAGCGAATGGTCGTCTGTTCTTACGATGGATGAGCTACTTAAAATGATGGCTCATTTTACTCTTTCACAAATTCTCGAACGTGATGATTTCACCAAACGGTTTGCCTCTCAAACACCCATATTTATGCATGAATTCATGTACCCGTTAATGCAAGCATACGATTCAGTTGCTATTCAAGCAGATTTAGAATTGGGTGGTTCTGATCAGCTCTTCAATTTCCTGCTTGCACGAGAGTTACAGATTTTTTATGGTCAAAAGCCGCAGTCTATCCTAACGATGCCCTTATTGGTGGGCACCGATGGAGTCGACAAGATGAGCAAAAGCTTGGGAAATTATGTTGGGCTTACAGAGGATTCAATTCAAATGTTTGGGAAGCTCATGTCAATTCCTGATCCGTTAATTATTCCCTATCACAAACTGATTCTTCAATCCTCTGAAGAAACCCTAGAAAACATCCGTGTTCAAATTGAACAAGGTCACAACCCTATGGATTTTAAGTTGGATTTAGCCACACGTATCACAGAAAAATTTCATACATTTCAGGAGGGTCAAAACGCCAAAGAGCACTTTATCACGGTGCATCGCAAAAAAGAACTTCCCGACGATATACCTGAGTTCGAACTTGAGAATGTTTTGTCTGTAAAAATCTATGAATTCATAACGACCCACGATTTGACTCCTACTAAATCGGAAGCAAAACGAATTATTACAGGAGGAGGATGTTCTATTAACGGAGAGAAAATCACGGATCCTTTGGCAGAGGTTCAGCTTCAAAAAGGAGATATCATAAAAGTTGGAAAGCGTAAGTTTCTGAAAATAGTCTAATCGGCAGAAATGTTTTCTATATTTATTGGGAGATGATTCTTTTCAATGCAACACAACGTAAAAATTCATTATCTTTACTCTCGATTCTTCTTGAATACAATGGAACTATATTCATTATAGGAGATTCCGATGATTCATAAAGAGTACTTAGATCGTCATGAAGTTGTATCCCTTAAAGAGTGGATTGTTTCCTATCTTTTGTTATCCATTCCTATCATTGGTATCTTTTTCGCGATCTATTGGGCATTTTCAGGTCAGACAAAAATGTCCAAACAAACATGGGCACAATGCGTTTTACTATTTTTTGCTTTTTTTATTCTTATCCTTTTAATCGCTGAGATAGGTTTTTCTTTTTCGATTTTTACATCTTTAGGAAATTTATTCTAAAACCAGCTTGATTTTTCTATTTTTTTTGATATCCAATAATTTTATCCACAGGTTATTAAACATTGTCTTACAACCTTTTTATGAGGTTTCAGAGCACCCCATTTACCCTTTTATACACAACCACTTTTCCAATACAATTCATTTCATGGTGGTGTGACCGTGATATTTCTAGTATTTCATATTTGTGCTTCGTTTAAAGTGTCATTGCCAAAATGATGAAAGAAGTTTCTAGATGGTACGACTAGCATTTTCGTTGTACGACGCCTTTCGAATTCGTAGGATAACTTTAAAATAACAAAGCGTCGAAGAAGAATCAGAGTGCAATTCTACAGTGGTGTAACAAGAACCGTGTTGAAGATCCATCAATTGCTGACAGATCGGTAAGCCTAACCCAGAAGCACTATCTCGCGTAAAGACTGTTTTCCTTGTAGACTGTCCGTATTTTATTAAGTCCTCTGTGCAGGAGGCAGCATTTTTCACGCAGAATGTGACATATTCTCCCTGTTCTTCTGTAGATATTTCTATAGGTAACGTATTTACTCCATGTTTAATCGTATTCATATAAAGATTACCAATTACTCTCTCCATATAAATACGGCTTATAACAACATCCGATTGGATCGTAGTAGGGTGTATAATGACTTGATAACCACTTGACTTTGCTAATGCTTTGGCTTCATCGCAATACATTTTATACATTTCACTCCAAGAAACAGAGTTGCAATTTGCCTTGGGGTGTTCACGGAGAAGGACACTATAACTAAGTGCGTTTTGAATCATCTGTTTCAACATCTCTGCTTTATTATAGGCCCTATGTAAATACTCCATTTGTTCCTCTTGAGAAGAGTGTTTTTCTTCTTGTAGCAAGGTAATATAGCCCATGATGGTGGATATTGGTGTTAATAGATCATGGGATAAGTTTGTGATAAGATTTGCTCGTGATTCAATATTCTTTTTTTCATCTTCAAACTTTGTTTTTAATGCATGAACCATTTGATTTATATTCGTGGCCAAACTTGTCAACTCACTGTTTCCTTTTACACGTATTGTGTCGGATAGATTCCCTGTCGATGCTCGCATAATTCCTTTCTCAATCTCAAGAATATAGGCAATGATAGAGTGGTTGAAAAGAAAAAAGGCGAGTAAGAAAACCAGAACACCCACAAACAAAGCGAATTGGTATAAAAGGAATAAATTCCCTCGGTAACCATACGATATATATCCTAAAAAGTTCTGTCCTACAATGGTTTGATCGATAACTTCGAACGTTGGTTTTCGTTTGAAAAAAGTTTGTACATAATCATCCACTGTGTTCAATTTTGTTAATACGTTCTCCAACATTCCTTTGTAGGGAAGCTTGATGTTTTCAACTTCTACCCGTGGAATGTTGGTTTGAAGAATGGATTCTTTTTTGGCGTTTTTAATAACGAAGTCATAATGGTAATAGTCCATGATTTTCCCAATCACTTCATCATTTTCCTGGGGATATTGCAAGATATACGGAAATGGATACGTTGATTCATGTATCTCCGTTTCTAGAGCTTTTACAACTTTCTCTTTGTCAAACAAATCAGGTTGATATACATGAATGTTGAAATGAATAGTGTGCTTTTCAAAAGAAATACGAATGATATAGGGGGGGATGTCCTCAGGTTTACTCACAAACCCCAGTGTATTCTGTAACAAGAGAAAGGGGTCGTATACAACAATCTCGTTGTCATCATTTACAAATACACCCACTTCCTTTAATTCCTCAGGAGTATACTCATGGAATATTTCAAAAGTGCTCTTTGGGAAGGCACATAAACTATATCCGAGGCCAGATCGAATATATATACTGGTAATACTTTTTCCTGCGAATATGTCTTGATAGATAACGTTTACATCATAGGATGTTTTGGAGGAATCAACCACTTTCATAAAATTGGTATTAAAACCAAAATATACTGTAAGAAGCATGACAACAATAGACAGAATGATGCTTTCAACAACGTATAAAAAAAGTCGAACAGTTAACGAAATTTTTTTCTTTCTTTTAAAAATAGTCATGCTTTTCATCCTACTAAAAAAATACCTCCTTTTTTTCATCAATATACTCATATTTAACCTTTCATTTATTTCCTGATACTTCATTTACTGGTGAGATATCGGATATGGAAACCAGTAACGATATCAACTTTATTGTAAACAACGAGGTATGTTTTTAAAGGAGGTAAATCTTAAGAAATTCTTAAGATTTTTTTTTGGAAATTTTTTCTTCCAAAAAATCATTAAAATTGTACCCTTTTCCCCACACATTTTTTATAAATTGGTCCGATCGAGTAACCTTTATCAATTTTGTTTTTATGTTGTTAATATGCACCATTACTGTGTTTGCATAAGTTTTACAGTAGTCTTCTTCCCATACATTCTCATATATCTCGCATATAGACTTCACTTTGTTGGGGTTTTCAGCCAGGAAGAGCATTATAGAGAACTCGATCTTGGTTAAAGGCACTTTTTTCCCCTTGTAGAGAACATCATACTTGGTTCTGTTAAAGGAGAAATTGGTTGTAGAATAAACAATATCTCGTTTGTTGTGGAAAAGATGCCGGTAACGCCTGATGGCGGCTTTGACATGAGACATCAAAACAGGCAATGTAACAGGTTTCGTGATATAGTCGTCTGCTCCCAGCCTGAAAGCTTCTATCAAGTCTTCTTCTTCACTTTTGGCAGTTAAAAATACAATAGGTAGATCAAAATGCCTTCGGATTTTTCTACAAACTTCCATACCATCCATATTTGGCATCGATATATCAAGAATCACAATGTCATATGTATCATCAATTTTTCGAAGGGCCTCTAAACCAGTAAATGCCGTACTTACAAGGAAACCTTCGTACTCAAAATACTTCTTAGTAATGGCCACTAGTTCTCTCTCATCATCGACAATTAGAAGCCTTTTTTTTGTTTTTTCTAACAATGTTCTTTTAACCTTTCGCATACCACAAATTTTTCATTTTTCAATACTTCAAATCTTAAGATTTTCTTAAGATTTTAAGTAGTGGAACAACTTGAATATGTATCCGGAAAATTTCTTCGTAAAATATTGGTTCCAAGAATCATAAATGCATACACAAAATAGCTGTACATGGGCTCCCACAAACTTACAACAACCCCCAAGATAGGTATAGAGAGGCGGAATACGTGAATAATATTTTCAAATTGGATTTGTCTCTTTTCTATTTTTTGAGAAATTAAGTTTTCACTATTTGACACAAACACCCAAGAAATTAAGGACACGATATACACCAGTAAAACGCTGAAGTGAAAGATAGCAACAGCCAATCGGATTTCGGAGTACTGCCCGACCAAGGCTGTAGTAAAAGGAATGAACGACACAAAAAAAATGAACATGAAAATCAACAAAATGTGAGTTCTGTTTGTGCATACACACATTTTTAATTGGTGTATATGAGATAACCAAAAGTGGGCAATGAGATAGAACGATACGCTGTAGGATATTATCTGAGGGGTTAATTGACGCAGCGCATAAAATAACTCCATACTTGAAGAATTAGTAGGTATAGTGGGAACGTGGATGCCAAGTACCATGATTGTAATGATGATAGCAAAAATACCGTCTGTGAGTGTTTCAAGCCTATTTAAAGAAAGAAGAGGACTTTTATTGTGACGCATGTATACATTCCTCCAAAAGCATTGAAAATTTTATTCCTATATTATATATCTTCAGAACCTTTTTAAAAAAATATCCCAAGCTTTGGGTTTACTATGTATTCGCTAAAGATTCGGATGGACTATTGTAGGGATCGTAAAGAAAAAGCACGAACCATGTTCGTTACAACCTTCCACCCCTATGTTCCCATTGTGCATTGTAATGATTTTTTTGCAAATCGATAAACCAAGCCCAGTCCCTTTTATTGTATTAGGTTGGCTTTTACTCACTTGGTAAAACGATTCAAATAGAGATGAGATACGATCTGGGGGAATTCCTATTCCCGTGTCTTCTACGCATACACGAATATAGGCATCAAACAACTGAGTACGAAGTGTAATACTTCCTTTTTCAGTAAATTTGATAGCATTGTTGATGAGGTTTATACAGACTTGTAATATCGAGTCCTTGTTAAACATAACCAAAGGAATCGAATAATCTAAAAATGCATCTAACTTCAATCCTTTTTGTTTTGCTATCGGTTCCATCAGAGATATCGCTTCTTGAACGGTATCATTCATGTTTTCTAAATACAATGTTATGTGTTTCGTCTCGGACTGGTATTTTTGGTAGTCTAAGACATTATTAATCAGAAGACTCAATCGATCGATGTTGCGGAGAGTTATTCCTAGAAGATGAGTCTGTATATCTGATAAACTCCCTGTATCGGGTTGTTTAATAAGATACAAGCTTTCCTTGATAGCACAAAGGGGAGTTCTTAATTCGTGAGAAACAGTATTAATGAACTCGTCTCTCAATGCGTCAATGCGAATTCGTTCTGTAATGTCAGATAAAACACCTACAATTGACTTTCCACTCTCGCTGTTCATCATGGTAAAATGAATTTCAACCCAAGAAAGGTTGGCATCTTCTCTAACAATCTGAAATTTCGCAGTTATACCATCTTTCTGATGATCAACAACTTCTTGAAAAGCAGAAAAAAATGTGTCTCTATGATCTACGTATACGAAAGATATAAAAGTCTTGCCAATGCAATTTTCAATATTATATCCAGAAATGTTTTTCCAGGCAGGATTGGCGAAAAGAATCGTGCCATCATAGTCCAACTGCAAAATGGTTTCGGTAATACAGGTAACAAGGTGTTTTTGTTTAAGAAGTGATTGAGCTAGTTTTTCCTCGGCTGCTTTTTTGGAAGCTAAATCTTCGGTATACTGATTAAACCAGGTTATCAAATCTCCTATTTCTTCATATGTGCGTTGAGATCGTTTTAAGGGTCGCAGGGATTTCCCTTGATTATACTCAATAAAATGCTGGGTTAGTTTTCGAATCGGTCGAATATATTTTTTTGAAAACCTTAGAAAATAGAAATACAGGGCAATGCTAGAAATCAAGAAAACAATGAAAAATCGGTAACCGATACGGTATAAATCCTTAAGAAACAATTTTACGGGGAAAAAAACATACACTTTCCAATTTGTATTTGATAAGCTTCCTTGAGAAAAAATATAGGAAACATTGTCGAAAGATATGGAATGAATCGATTGTTCACTTTGAAATCTGTCCACAGTCTCTTGAGAAATCGTATCTCCTGTTGAAAAATACTGTGATGAATATATCACTATGTCCTCGTTGTCAACAATTAGAATACGAGCGTTATTTTCATTTTTGTAAGGATCCATTTTTTGGAAAACGGTTGGGTCCAAGGCAATCATCAAATGTCCAATAACATATTCTTGCAGTGTCAGGGGATCAATGGTATAAATCGGCGATACAACTGCAATGATAGAAGTGACAGGAGAACGAACATAATAGTTAGGTATTAACCCTGACCAAAAGATGGTAGATGTTGTATTGTGCCTAGCAAAATCTTTCAATTGCGTAACCGCAACGTTGTTAATACCTTCCGTTGATAAAGTATCCCCCACATGATAGTGGGATCCATCAGTAGAAAAAAGATCAATAAAAAGAATATCTTGCAATTGGATATAGTTGCTTAAAATGGAACCAATTTTTTCTTGGGAACGAAGCTGATGATAGATATCATCCTTGTTTTCATTTTCTACCAGAATATCTTTAATTTGATCATGATGAATGAGATTTTCAATCACCATATGCAATGAATCCATATACGTATCAATGTCATCTACCCGCTCATTAAGTATTTCTTTTTTTGAATTTTGTATTTTGGATTGAAACAAAGACGATAGTGAAAAAAACTCAACGAGGAACAAGGGAATCAGGGTAAGGATCAAAATCGAAAAGAAAAACCGTTTGTCGAGTGTGAAAAATGAACGTATTTTGTAAAACAAAGTACGAGCTTTTGAAAAGAAATGTTCAATTTGGCGAGAGTACTTCATTTTAAATGGTGGATTGAAGATAAAATTTCATATTGTACGAACCGAACATACGAGCTCATATCCATTCGCGTCATCTTCTCAGCAGTTCGTATCGCTTCAAATCCTTGTTGTTTTGCATTTTGGTCCAAAACAACAGCAATTTCATCTTGTTCAAAAAGATCTTTACTAAAGGACGTCCCGTCTACTGATAAAATAAAGATATCGTGTCTATTATTCTCTTTTACATATTGATAAGCGCCAATTGCCATCATATCATTGATGGAAAAAATGAGGCGGATAGAAGGGTGTTCATTCATCATTTTTTCAACACTTTTTTTTGCGGTTTCAATGCTATAAGAACCATATTCGGAATAGACTTGGCGGATCATGGGATGGGATGAAAATACGTCCTTTGCACCCTTTGCTCTTTGACGACTACTCTCATTGAAAGGGTTTCCTTCAATAATTAGTGCATCAGCTGGTTCTTGCAGACATTTTGCCAGCTCGAAAGCAGCTTCTTGGGAAGCTATCTCATTGTCAATACCAATAAAAGGAAGATGGTCTAGTTCATATTCTTTCAACAGTTCCTGCTGCAAAGGGTTTTCAACAAGAACAATGGGTATCCCCTTGTCATTAGCGCGTTTTAATATCGGAAGTATTTCAGATCCAACCGGTGTGATAACAATAGCATTTACATTCTCGTCAATACATCTTTGTACAATATCAATCTGTTGCATCACAGATGTTTCACTTGTACCTGTTTTTACAATTAATCGAATATCCAACGCTGTTTCGGCAAGTCGAGCACCTTCTTCTATGTTCCTATAAAGAGGGTTTGTAGAAGTTCGAAGAATGAGTCCAATACGAAGAGGGGATGTTTCCGAAATAGGATTTTTAAAGGGAGATTCACTGGGTTGACGATATAGATAAAAGCCGAACAATACAAGCAAAACAACCCCTAGCGACAAAAAGAAAGTCTTCATCAACCTTGTGTATACCATGTTATACATCAATACTATAGTAATAAAGAGACACTTGTAAATTCCTACCCCGATTTCGGATATGAAATACTTACAAGCTTCGCATGTTTTTTTTATGACTTTATGTTATGTTTTTACTTGGATAGATTCCAATTTTATAGTGATCCTTCATGAGGTTGATGAAACCATGAGAAAAATTTTTCTAAAAGTGTGCCTTTTATATGTTTGTTTTAATTTGCTACCATTTCACAGTCTCTTTTCTTCCCTCGGCTTCGATAATTCTACAATTGCTCAACCCGTTGAATTTTTGAAGTATAGCACCTATATTGGGGGAATCGATGCAGAATGTATCCAAGATATCTGTATCGATCAAGAAGGATGTGCGTATATCACTGGTTGGACACGGTCAGACTTTATCTCAAAGCTGCCTAGTAGCCATCTCATTCCAGGGTTTGATCAAACTCTTAACGGAGACACCGATGCTTTTGTTATCAAAGTGTCTGCAGATGGTACTGATATTCTATACGCTAGCTATATTGGAGGAGACAATAACGAAGTAGGTTTTTGCATTTCTGTTACCAAAGATAAGGAAGCATACGTTGCAGGATGGACACAATCGACAGAAAACAATGGGTTTCCTATCGGAGGAAGCATTCCTGGCTATGATACCAGCCAAAACCATTTTTTGGATGGGTTTGTTGTTAAAATTTCAACAAATGGCAATCGTGTCTTATATTCCACTTTCATAGGAGGATATTACCGCGATGTTATCTTTGCCATGGAACTTGATGCAATGGAACAAATTGTTATTGCCGGTTGGACAGAATCTAGCAAAGAGGATGGCTTTCCTATCGGCGAAGACACTCCCGGTTACGACACAGTTTTTCACGGTGAACGCGATGCTTTTATCCTCCAGCTTTCTGCGGATGGTTCTGAATTACTCCACAGCACATACATTGGTGGATCCAAGGATGAAATCATTCAAGCCATTGCCGTTGATGATCAACAACGCGTGTTTGCCACTGGATGGACAAGATCTTCGTACGAAGATGATTTTTTACAAACTACACATCAAGACAATGTAAGTATTGCAGGATACAAAAAGAAATATGAAAAGAATAGCGATGCCTTTGTTCTTTGTTTGTCACTCCCCTCCAACCAAATGGTTTTCAACACCTACATTGGTGGGAGTGGTGACGAAGCTACACACTCCATTGCTATAGATTCAGAAGGGTGTTGTTTTATAGTGGGAAAAACCGATTCAACACCAGCTTCTGGTTTTCCCATCCTCCCATCAGACAAAGGTTTTAATAAAACAATGAAAGGGGATAACGATGGATTTCTTATCAAACTAAATCCCTCAGGAACCGACATTGTCTATAGTACTTACATTGGAGGTTCTCATTATACCGATGTAACAACGGATCTTTGCATAAGCCACAGAAATACCGTGTTTGTTACAGGATGGACTGACTCTAGTTTTGATGATGGTTTTCCTGTGGGACTGCTAGCAAACACTATAATACCAGGTTACAGTCAACAGCATGCTGGGCATTTTGATACATACTTGATGGAAATTTCAAGCGATGGCAATCAAGTCTTGTATTGTACATATATAGGCGGTAAAGGTCCAGAATGGGCGTACTGTTTAGCCCAAGACAATGAGGGGAACCTATATATTGCAGGCAATACTGAAACAACGCCTGAAAATGGTTTTCCTGTGGGTTCGAAAATACCGGGGGTTCAGGTAAAATTTCAAGGTGCGCAAGATAGTTTTATATGGAAAATTGCTTCGATTCCTGTTGAAATGATTCTTGTAGACATCACCTTTGAAGTCGGACATCCTCTGGCCCTGGTTCAACCATCCAATGCAATAGAACCTGTACAGGTAGAACTCGATTGTCACCCTCTGTTTGATGGGAAGCACTATATGGTTCCACTACGTTTTATAGGAGATTCCTTGGGTGCCTCTGTTCACTGGGATCCAGTAAAAGAAGTTGCAACTGTATACTACTTCAAACAAATTGTATTCTTTTGGCCCTTTCGAGAAGACTCCTCACAGCCCAATCTTGTTGTTCATGATCTTTCATCAAAAGAAGATACTCCCTATTATTTGGTCAAGAATTGTATTCACAATGGAAGAATTTTGTTTGATTTACAATATGTAGAAGACATATTCCAAGCCACCTATTGGACCGACTCATCTGGAAAGAATATTGGCATGCAAGCCCGTTTTCAACCTACACCCCCTACGTTTGACTAGGATTCGTTTAAGCACGCTTTTTTGATTCCATGGTATAGTTTTCAAACCCCAAAATTCTACGAATGATGTAAATAGATTTTTTAAAAAACTCAAAAATCTTTAATGTAAATATTATTCACGATTCCTATATAGGAAGTTTCGATATTCCTAAAAAATGAGTACAATTTTTAGGAAGAAAAAAAGATTGTTTGTTACTTCTATTCGTGGAATGCAGAATTCTGTTTGAATAAAAGATTGGAGCAGATATGATGAAACGATTTTATGAAGAAAAAGGAAAAGCTTGGAAGAATAGTGGAATAACACTTTCGATGGTTTCTGTTTTTATGGCAATCCTACTCGCTTTTATACAAGGATGCGGGAATGTTTCTAAGGAACCCCTCCAACTAAACATGAATCTAAAAAAACATGGTTTTTCTGTACCCTACATCGCCATTGAAGGTAACCACCTTTGCATTCGGGATGCAGACCTTCACGAAACCATTGTTCTTAAGTCTTTACCCACAAAAGTTGCCATCTCATCAAAACCTATTTACCGTAAGAATGCAATGTACTTTAGTATATGGGATGAAGATGAAAATTCATCATGGTCCAGTATATGGAAATATCAAATCGATAAAGGAGATATGATCCTTCTATGGGAAAGCTCCAAAGAAGATTGTAAGCTTCTCAACATCGACCCAACAGATACGATTTTTTGTTTGAAAAAATTGGATGCTGAGAATCCAGCTTTGTATTTTTATAACAAAACTTCTTCTATAATGACAACCGCTGTTATGGATCAAAAAAGATCCCTTGATTTGTGTTTTTTTGGACATGATGCATCCACTGTTATTCTGGGTCAATCGATTGAAGAAGTCCCTGAACACTATTTTTTCTTTGTATGGACCCTTGATTCGTCGGATCGTATGTATGAAATTGGTCGAGGTGTAAACCCTACCATGAATGAATCCGGTACTTTGTTCCACTATGCCACCGTTCAACCACCTTCGCTAGTATTTTACTCTCTAGAGTCCCATGAAAGAATCTCATTTCGCCAGCAAACCAATACGATCCAATGGGATTTTTGGACAAATGATACATTTTTCTTAGCAGAAAAGTTTTCTCCAGACGATACCCAGCCACATTTTTATAGACTTAATATGCGCGGTGAAAAGGAACTCTTGCCTTTTCCTATACCACTAGATGAAGTCGAAATGTGGTATATTGGAATGGATCAAGAATGCCCCGTTATCTATATCCAAAGCCAAGCAAAAACAGGTTTTATGAAGTATCAGGATACAGGCATATGGCAACCATATGTACCACTCGCTGAAGTAGCTTTTGAGAAACCCGTTTCCTTTATCAGCGAATTTGTACCTGAGGCTCAACTCTATCACTCCCCCTACACGCTAAAATGTAATCCAGGGCCATTTTTGGCTTTTTTTGTAGAAATACAGAGCACTTTATCGTCAGACAATAGCCAAGATTTAAAAACCATAGAATGTATTTTTTTCAACCCCACAGCCCGAACACTCATCAATGACAACAGTGATTTTCAACTTGTTAAGTATACAATGAAAGGATTCCACTATTCGATGCTGAAATCGAGGTTTTCTCTTGGGGCATATGAATGGGGTAATTCTTTCAACATACAATACAATTCGAAGGAACAATCCAACGATAATCGTCCGATATTGATTTCTCTAACGCTGGGCAACACGATAACATATAGTGAAGAAATGCTTCATTTTGACGATCTCCGATATACTTCTGTGTTATACTCAAACAATCAAGCACCACGTTTTCATCCCCTATCATTGGATCCTTCTGGGCATACTGCGTTCGGCTGGATTGATTTTATTGATTCGGACGGGAAACCTCTGTACCATGAAGCAAACCATGTACTGTTACCAATCCAAGCTGAAGAATCTCTTGAAATGAAAGATATCTTTTCGCTAACCAAGGAAAACATTCATTTTGTCAGTTGGGTGTTTCCGGTTATAGAATAAAAAAAACACCCCTTCCTTTCAAGAGAAGGGGTGTGATGGTTTATATAGTATGAAATACTGTTAATATCGTAAGATTGCTGTAATGTTCTTTTTATCTGGCATGAACTGTGGCATCATCGAAAACACAATACCTTTATGGAGAACCGTTTGGATACTGATGTAGCTGTATATATCTTCATCACCCGATTCATAATGATCATGAAGCTGCAGTGTACCTTCTTTTTCATCAACGATGCCCCATTGCTCAATGCCTCTGGCAACAAACAATGTATCAATCACCCCTTGTCTGGATTTTTGAAAAAGCTCTTCGACAGTATCGGATGTCCGTCCAGTACCAACCAATTTTTGGTAGTGTTCTTCAGCGTCTGTACGTTCCTTTTTAAACAAAGGTCGAACCAGTGGAAAGCCTTTTTGTAAAATCTCATTGGGTTCCATTTCATCAGGATTCCCATTGATACTATTTTCAAAGAGACTAGGGTAGGTGTTAACTTCTCGATACAGAGCCACATTTGTTTCGGTTGATGCTAGTAACAAGGGAGCTTTGGAATCTCTAAGAGCTTTTTGTAAAGCATAATCAATTTTGCGGTAATACTTTTTTAACAAGTCTTTTTCAGAGAGTTCTCCACTGCCATGAATCACGGAGGTTTGGTCTCCTTTTCCTCCGGAACCCATATAATGGTAATGGAGATGTTGCTCGTTGTCATTTTTACCATTGGCATCTTTGAAATTCTTGGGCATCTCTTCAATTTCTATCTGTTCAATATTGTCTCGATCACATTGGAAAAAACGAACAAGGGTAGGGCTAAATGCAAGAATGTTAAATTGCTCATTCCAGCTTAATAGAGGGAGAATGGGGTTTACATGAAATCGTTGGGTAACGACTGCCAATTCGGGGAATACATGAGGAACTCGAAAATATTCCATGCCAGAAGGACCAATAAAAACGGCCAAACCCTTTCTTTGATGTTTCCAGAAAAAGGGAGTATTCAGTAACTGATAAGCCGGATCAAGAATGGACTTAATGGTAGGAGTACGCACCCCATCAGCCTCCAAATCTTCTTCAGCTCGTCGAATCAAGTTCTTAAATCGGATGGGATCTTGTTCTGTTTCAGGTCCAACGCTATGAGTCGGAAGGAAAAGAGAAAGATGGTATCCTCCAGAAGACTGCAACAATGCATGTAAATCTTCTCTTGAAAATAGACGCATACGATACCTCCTGTACTTGTGATAAACAATGAATGCACATTGCTTGTACTGAGTAAGTATAAGATAAAAGGAAGAACACTCAAGAAATCCAAAGGAATTAGCGAACATTGAAAGAATTTCCAGCAGGGTACCTCTTTTTCTGGTTGTATTTGTAAGATCGCCATAGTATCTTATAATAGCACTGTTGAAACCATCGGCAAGAATCGAATGTGAACTTCTGCCGCATGATTCCAACGTTTTCAAATCAAGTCGATTTGGAGAGGAGTCTATATGATACAAAGCTGGGATGATATTAAAGATCGATACAAGAATGGTAAGTTGGTGGTTGGGAATACCCTAAGTTGTTATTTAAATGAACCTTTGGATTACGATCATCCAAAAAACATTATGATTGGTGAGTTGGAAAGCAAAAAGACAATGTCACAATTACACAATCATCCAATATTTGAGGACATTCCAAGAAAAATACACAAAGACCAGTTAAAAACCACGAAAAAGTTTTTGCGGATATTTTTCCACGATACTTCCCTTGAAGAAGTATTTAACTCTCTATTCACAACCACTTCAATGGTTCAAGATTTGTATAAGCACAGCCAAAGTCTTGAAAGAGTCGATGTCAAAGAATGTGAAAGCTTTCTGGCGAGTCAATATGACATTCTAAAACGGATGTACGCAATAACAATTTTGCATATTCACCACCATTTCCACTCTGTCGAAGCAAATTATCCCTATTACATATCTTTTCTAAAGCACTTCCGTTATATCTTTTCTATCAGCTATGATCTCTCCTTGCAGTGGAGCATAATGAAAGATGTAGAATGGTTTCAGGATGGATTCGGAAAACTCTCCAAGACGAGTAAGAAAGTTTTCTTCTCAACTGAAAACTTAAAAAAGCGCGATACAAATACTTTTGTATTCTATCTTCACGGAAACTTTTCAATCATTAAAGATGAGGTTCAGAATATTACTAAGATTGCTCCAAAAGGAGAAAACCTAGTACATCGAATATGTGAATATATTCTGACAGACCGGTTTCCTCTGATTATCACAGAGGGGAGTAAAAACTACAAAGAAACTGCCGTTCGATCTGAAAAAGTATATTTGAATAAAATTTACGAAGAGTTTTTACCGGAATCACTTGACTCAGACAAAGGATACTCCAATTCACTGGTCGTTTATGGACAAGTCAATGAATCCGATGATTACGTTTTATGCAAAGTATTGGAAGATCCCTTGCTACATTCAATAGCCATTTCTGTCGATAACGATGATCTTGAAACAGCACAAAAAACACAACAACAGATTCAAACCATCTTAAAACACCCTAAGTATAAGGGTAGACAAATTCACTTTGACTTTTTCGAATCCTTTACAATTGAAAAACCCCTCGAGGATTAAAAAGGCTACGTAGAAGACATCTACCATCGGTTCAGTTTTTCGAATGTAGAAATATGCAATGGTATCATGAAATAACGGGGTGTATTGCATGAACCTACATATTCGTGTAGCCCCGCCCCTTACCCCTTTTTGAACAATTCGATCCAAAAAACTGCTACAAAAGCGATTGCAAAAGTAATCAAGAATTGCCCCATAGACAGTGGTGTTAGCTTTAGATATACATGCAATGGGGTATACACAATAAGAAGCAATCCGGCAATGGTAGCGATATTCACAATTTGCATCACTCGATCTTTCCATACCAGCTTCCACATTTTAAAAACAGGGACAGTAACAGAACTATTAGCATAGACAAGGAAAAGATTGGATACAATGATAATGACAAGACCAAATGTTCGTGCCAAAGCCGCATTATTGGTTTGTTTTAGAACTACATAATAGGTCCCAAAGGAGGCCGCGAATAGCACAAGACCTTGCAATACACTTCTTCGTAGAAGTCGGAACGAAATCAATGCTTCCCTTGGATTTCTTGGAGGTCTATCCATACTACC
>JAQVSG010000118.1 GCA_028700655.1 Caldisericia bacterium | reverse complement strand
TCGTATGAAAAAAGATGCTTCGGAAATGAGCAAGGAGTGTATTGATTGTTTTCATGCAGTATTGGACAATGGATGGTTGTATTTCACAGCTGAAGGAGAGACTGGAGTTAACTTATATAGAGTTAAACTGAATGGTGATGGTTATTCTGAGATAATTTCTGACTCAATTTATCCATATTTTATTATTGAAGACTCCAAGATTTATTACGCGTTACAGGAAGGTCTCTTGAGAACATGTTCGTTGAATGGAGATAGTATGTCCAAAATTGGCAAAGTGAAGACTGGAAAATTTGTTCTTTCAAGCAACGTAATTTACTACATGAACAAAGAGGATGAAAACTGTCTGTACAAAATAGAATGCAACGGAAAAAACAATCAGAGAATAACGTCCGCAGCCATCATAGACTTTGATGTGACCGAAAACGGTATCTATTATACCCAGATCGAAGATGAGCAAAGCAAAATCAATATGGACACTATTGTTGAGGATTGCACATTGTATTATATGGAAAAAACAAACCGTACTCCTGCAATCATTACACAAGGAAGGATTACTGACATTCAAGTTATTGAAGATTCAGTTTATTTCAGAATGAACTATCAGTTGCATCATTTGCAAAACGACAACAAAACTTTTAAAAGAGTTGTTGCTAAAGGTGATTGTAATGAGTCCATTCATGAAATAGCAACAAAGACTTTTTCGCTTAGTTCAGCAGGGAATTTCAATAATGGCGGACAGGTTACTATTGCTGAAGATAGTGTGTTGTTGAGTTATCATACCGACGAAGCCGATACATTGGTAAGAGTTAAAAAGAACGGCACAGAAGAACAAACAATATCATCTAGGCTTCTTTATTACAATATCCTGGCACAAGGAGAAGAGGTGTATTACAATATTGATACTTGCAATCGTGCAAATTGGATAGAAGCTAATCTTCTAAGAAAGTCTCTTTCTTCAAATGATGCAAATCCTCCATTTACAATTCTAGATTTTCCATGTTCATATTTGATTCAAAATGATTCATTATTCTTTTCTAGTTCATGGTATACAACTTTTTTCCGACAAAACCTTACTACAGGGAAGCGATATTGCCTAAGTAGCGACAGTGCAACATGTATTAATCTTTACAAAGAGCATCTTTATTTCATTAACAAAGACAAAACCATTGTAAAACTACAAGCAGATGGTTCTACTCGAATCGTGGTAAGAGAAAAAGCAACCAGCGCGTTAACGATGGATGAAGATGCTTTATACTACAGAGGGGAAGATGGTTTCTTATACACCATGAATCTTCAAGGAGAAAATGAAAAACTATTATTGCAGGAACCCGTTGAGAAATTCAATTTGAGTGATGAGTGGGTATACTACATACCCCAAACAAAACCTTCCCAAGTGTGGAGAATTTCCAAAAATGGAGACCAAAAAGAAATCGTTTATTCTGATGTATGTTATGGGATATATACCCACCAAGAAACTGTGTATCTCTACGTATTTACGGAGAATCAATACTGTATATTCCAAGTTTTACCCAATGGAACCTTACAGAAATTCTACCCGATTAAAGAGTGAAACATGACGATGAAAGAGACAATTGGCGGGATACAGAAAAGGATCATATTAAACCTATCCTAGATTGAAACTTAAACAAGCTGGTTGCGAAGAACTTTGTAAAAACCTTATACCTTAAAGAGTACGGGGTGCAGGAGGCTACCAAATGAAGAAAAGAATAATTGTGATCGCTCTCGTGTTGATGGTCATAGTAGGTTCGCCTGCTATGGCAAAAGAAAGAAATCTGGATGTCAAAATTGCTACAGATAAAAGAAATGTTCATTTTTCTACTACTCAAGCTCTTCTTATTTCCGATCGATACTATATTTCACTTCGAGAAGTAACAGAAAGACTGGGTTTATCAGTAGGATGGGATGGAGACGAAAGGAAATTAACTATTCAGCAATTAAACGGTATGAAGCTAATGGCAAGATTTGATGATTCTGTTTGGTACATCAATGACCTTCCTTACTATTGTTTAGACAAGAGCTTTATTATTATTGAGAACAGAACCTACGCGCCAATTCGAGTTTTGCTGGAACCAATCTGTCAGGTTCAGTTTATTAGAGCGGAGCAAACCGATACAATTCATGCGAAAGAAAACGAAATTTACAACCGAGTGAAAATTCTTGCAGCAGATTCCGAAATCATCATTAATTACAAATTGCACTCGCTTACAACTAAACTCATTCAGCAGAATGAGGAAGTATTTGTGCCCCTGCGAGATTTTATTGAGTTGATAGATGGAAGATTGGAATATCATGAAACATCTGAATACGGAAGTCCGGAGATAAAAATCTTACCAGCTAACATGAATAGGGTCATTGCGCTTTACCCAGAAAAGAATCAGGTAATCCTGCTTAACAATGATACCAAAGAAGAAGAATTCATGAAACTAACCCAGCAACTGCTACAGAAAAATGGCTCTTATTTCATGGGAGTAACCGACCTTATCTTGATTCTGCAAGCAGAGAAAGATTCCTACTTGGATTCAGATGTAAATACCTATTTCAACTTCGAGTTTTAAACGAGATGAAGGTGAGGAGAATCCCAATGAAAAGGATTTTGATCATTCTGTTGTGTACTTTTGGTGCCATTGTATTGCTTTGTGTTACATATATTGGAGTTATATGTTTGGTGCCAGTGAAGATCCCCTCCTTTTTAAATTTGCCAGGAGAAGGAATGGTTGAGCCAAAACAACTGCCTGAAATCAATACAATTCTCACTTTGAACAAAGAACAAGAGAATAGTACAAATCCACAGGTTTTTTCAACTCTTCTTGGTTATACATCTTTTGAACATCCTTCACCAAAAGGTATGCTAGCTACTGAAACGGGATTGTATATAGTAGACAAAGCAAATCACCATGACGTTTACCCAGCTGATGACAAACCTTATCTTAGTGGTATGAATCTAAGTATAACCAGGTGGGATACAGAAGGTAATTTCCAATGGGAGTTTATCCTTGATCATGAAATCCATTTTCAGAACTATTGTGACGTTTTCTTAGAAGATGTTTGCGTGGATGATGCTGAAAACATCTATATTTTGGGTTCGCTAGATGTTTTGGATAGACGATACTTCCTTCATCACTGGGTTCCTTTTTTCAGAGGAAGGTTTTTATTTTGCCTTTCTAAACATCAAGAAGTGCAATGGGTAAGATTTCTAAGTGATGAATCGGAAAGACAGAATATAATTTTTCAAAAGAATAAGCTATACGTGATATCAACGGGAGGCTATAATGGTGGTCCTTTTTGGGATGAACCATCGAACTACATCAGATGTATAAATCCAGTCAATGGCAGAAAACTATGGACTCGATCCATCGATGCTTCCGATTTTGATCTTTTACACACTGACAAAGAAGGGATGTATTTGTTAACCTACGAAGAA
>JAQVSG010000117.1 GCA_028700655.1 Caldisericia bacterium | reverse complement strand
TGTACTCACCTCTTTTACTCTCGATATGCAAATCATATTTTCCTGTTTTTACTTTAACAATATTCCCTAGTTTGGCATGTTTCACACTAATCATATCATCAGGGTCATCAGTCAAAAATACCTCATACGGTCTATCATCCAATAGTCCTACTAGAGCTATCACACGATTCTTATCTATCTGCATTTCATAGATTTCACAGGGCAGTATTTCAGGACGTTTCTTAGCATATCTTTGAATATTTTTATTAGTAGTAGACAATACTCCTGCCATACTAGCCCCCTCATGGAAACTTGTAATTCCCTTCAATCCTTTCTGCCAAGCATACATAAAAATATCTTTGTATTCTTCCAAAGTGGTTTCATATGGCATGTTGATAGTCCTACTTATGCTGTGGTCAATCCAGTATTGAAAAGCTGCTTGAACATCTACACCCTCTTTAATCTTAACCTCATGGGATGTCACTACATACTCAGGTAAATTACTAGGATCAATTTCAAAGTGATTATCAGAACAATACTGTAAATATTCCAACCACCCATCATCATATACTGTTTCAGTATATGTAGAATTATCATCATTCCTCACTGTCCTATCATAGTGCAAAGCAAAGATAGGCTCTATTCCAGATGAACAGTTGTTCCCTACTGTAAGTGATGTGGTTCCTACGGGGGCAGTTGTGTTTAATCCAATATTTCTCAATCCATATTTCTTAATATCTTGTTGCAACTCTTTAGGCAGTTTTTTAATGAATCCATAGTTACCTATGTTCTCATCAAATGCAGGGAAACTTCCTTTTTCTCTAGCTAACTCCACTGAGTATGTATAGCTCTCGACAGCTAGTACTTTTCCTAACTCAGAGGTAAAATCTATGCTATTCTTTCCACCATATCTGATACCTAATTTAAGCATGGCATCTGCTAATCCTGTAATGCCCAAGCCAATCCTTCTCCATTGAGTAGACATCTGTTTGATTTTCTCCAATGGATATTCAGTAACATCAAGCACATTGTCCAAAAACCTTACTCCCATATGTACTAATTCCTTGAATCTATCATAATCAAATTCAGCTTTATCAGTGAATGGATGTTTCACTAGCTTGGATAGATTTATAGAGGACAAGCAGCACAATGAGTAACTAGGCATAACTATTTCCCCACATCCTTGTTGCACCAGTCCTTCAGTTATCCAAGTATCGCTTTCCTCACAAAACAAATCATATACTTGTTCTTTTTTTACGTGCCATTCTATATCAGCAATCTCTAGAAAATAGTTATTTCCATGTGTAGTGTAGTTATACAATACATCATTCATCTTGTCTCTTTTTGAAGGATTAATATTTTCTGGAAGTTTTCTTATTAAATCTTTTGCCATAGCGCCAGAAGTATATGCTTCATAAATAGAGTGTTTTCTTTCTATTTCCCTTCCATCAATAACTCCATTAGATAACTTCTCTTTATCCCCATAATACATTCCACACTTTACGCCAAGATTAAGTAATGCTTTTCTATAAGAATGATACATTTTTTCACTTGATGTTTTTACTCTTACTAATGGCATAGTACCACTTCTAACAAGAATATTACCGTCAGATGCTATTAATCCATTAATAACTCCAGCAATCTTATTTTTGTTATTTAAATATTCTTCTGGAATTTCTTTCTCAAAAGAGTGTAATTTTTCAAGCCCTAAATCTTTTAAAATTTCGTCAGCATTAGAAATGCTTATAGTAGCGCTTTTGTTTTTTTCATCATTATATACACCACCGCAAACGTATCCTATTTCCTTTATTAACGATATAATATTTTCATTATATTCCGTGTCATCAATAGATGTAGAAATTTTTATATTATTATTTGCATCAATAGATTTTTCTGTATAGCACCCATCACCTAATAATATTCCAGCCAATAATGCTTTCTTATACTCAATAGAATTTTCATCTATATTCCCAAAAATTTCTACTGGTTCATGTTGTATCTTATCTCCAATCTTTAGAGTATCAAAACGAAGCCTTTCTATTTTATTAGTTCCCTCTTTCTTAACATGATAAATATGAGCATCTGTAATATATTGAACTGTTCCATCTGAAAATACTACTTTATTAACAAAAGTATCCTCATGAATTTCTACCGTTTTTACTGGCTCATACCCGTTTTTATGAAGAGTAGAGACTAAATCGCCTTCTTTTATATCTTCTACTTTTTTATATCCGTAAGGTGTATTTACTAATGTTCCTTTAGCTACACAGGGATTGCAGCGGTCTACTGTAAAAGCGTGATGCCCATTGTTCTCCTTTTCTACTGTGTCCAAAAACAATACTCCAGGTTCATTATACCACCAAGCATGTTTCGTAATCTTATCATACAATTCTCTAGCTTTGATAGTTTTGTATGTCTTCCCTTCAAATATCAAATCCCAATCTTCAACATTTTTCACAGCATCAATGAATTTATCAGTAATTCCTACTGAAATATTGAATTGGGTAAGCCGTTTGTTCTCATCCCCTTGTTTGTATGTGATAAATTCCTCAATATCAGGATGATCTATATTCAGCACTGCCAAATGAGCACTTCTGCGGCCTCCCCCTGTATGTATAGACTTAGCAGATGCATCAAATATCTCCAAAAAACTCATTACTCCTGAACTTTCCCCACCTTTGCTAATTGAAGCACCTCTAGGGCGTAGTTTAGAAACATTGAATCCTACACCACCCCCCATTTTACTAATTAAAGCATCTTCTTTCAGTGCATCGAATATACCTTCCATGGAGTCCTCAATGTCAATGGTAAAACAATTATTCAAATTCTTCATAGGGGAATTTGGTCTAGCATTAGCCAATATTCTTCCTGCTGGAATGAACTCACCACTTCTCATAGCATTGTAGAATATGTCTTTCCACTTCTTGTCATTCTCTACAGAGGAAATATCTTCTGCTACACCCATAAATACTTCTTCTGCTTTACTTTCCCCATGCAATCCATACTTTCTGAAAAATAAACTTTCGCTTATAGGTTGCTTAAATGTAAAACTATTCATCATCACCTCCATCCATACTAACAACTTCACAATCTTCCTTAAACAATTTATAGAAGTGATTGTTATTTCGCATATAGAAATTCCCTGTATCCTCTACCTCGTACTCAGTACCAATCTTGTCAGCATACCATATATTTGTATACTTTACACTTACGATTTTTATTCTCATATCAAATAACCTCTACTAAGTGTTCCTCTACTTGACCCTACTGATGGATTGTGCACTCTGATTTCCACTATCATATCCTCATCGTACCGCTTCAATGCTTTAATTAACTCGCCTGCTGTCATGTAACCTCCAATTTAATTTTTTTAAACCAATGATCTATTTCCAATTCATTCAATCCAACACTGTCATCATCTTTAGGGGAACAATCTACCCATGTCCAACTATCTATATGATCTTTTAAATATAAATTATTCTCAGGATGCATCCTC
>JAQVSG010000116.1 GCA_028700655.1 Caldisericia bacterium | reverse complement strand
TGACGCATATGAATACTTGATCAAGCAGTTCGCGGCAGACGCAGGCAAGTAAGGTGGCGAGTTCTACACGCCGCGTGAAGTTGAAAAAGTTATCGTAGGAATTTTAAAGCCTCACCAGAAAGACCATATCTACGACCCAACAGTTGGATCGGGTGGTTTCCTTTTGGAAGCATACGACTATCTGAAACAAAAATCTGGCGAGAAGATTGCTAAAACCCTCTATCTGTACGGACAAGAACAAAACCTTGCCACATTCGCAATTGCCAAGATCAACATGTTCCTTCACGGACTTGATAGTGCTGATATTCGTCGAGGAGACACACTAGCAAATCCACAATTCCTTAATCAGCAAGGAGGTTTGCAGACTTTCGATATCGTGGTGGCAAATCCTCCGTACTCAATTAAAGACTGGGAGTACGAGGCATTCAAAACAAAGTTCGGTCGTCTTGAAGGATATGATGCTCCGCCAGATAAAAATGCTGACTACGCATTTGTTCTTCATATCATTAAATCAATGAACACCAATGGTCGTGCAGGTATTGTATTGCCACATGGTGTATTAACTAGAGGTAATACTGAGGCACGAATTCGTGAACAGATACTTAAAAACGATCTTGTTGAAGCGATTGTCGCTCTTCCTCCAAAACTCTTCTACGGTACAGGTATCCCTGCTGTTGTAGTTATTCTTAATAAAAACAAAGCCGAGGAAAAGAAAAACAAGGTCTTGATCATTGATGCTGAGAAAGATTTCCAAGAAGGAAAAAATCAAAACACCCTACGACCTCAGGATGTTAACAAGATTGTAAAAGCATTTAATGGCTACGAGGATATCGAGAAATATGCTCGTGTCGTTTCTCTAAATGAAATTGAAAGCAAAGACTTCAATTTAAACATTCGAGAGTATATTGATTCTTCAGAAGAAGATGAGGTTATTGATGTTAAAAAAGCTAGAAATGAAATCGCTTCTCTTAAAAAAGAATTGGCAGAGGCAGACAAGTTGGTCGAGAAATACTTGGATGAACTAGGATATTAAATTATATGAATCTTATAGAGAAAATTTTTGAAAAATTAAACATATCCTTTATCTGGAAAGGTAACTCTAAAAAAGTTGTAAAACAGAGTGGTAATGGTTTTCAAATTCAACAGGAACAAAATAGTGTTACTAATGTTTTTCAAATACAGAATCTCACAGTTACAAAAATAGAAGAACTCGCTGGAACAGATACTCCTCAGGATGCCAGTGGTCTTTTGAGAAGTGCCGGACAGAGATTTATCGCGGAGCAACAAACAAAACAAGAAAATTTGAAAGCAATAGTAGCAAAAGCAGATTTAGCAGTAATTACAGACCCTCAGCAAGTTGACCAAGACTGGTTTCTTAAATGGATGGAAATTTCTCAAACAGTTAGTAGAGAAAATGTGCAAGCAATATTAGCAAAAATCCTTTCAGGTGAAGTTAAAAAAGCGGGATCATTTTCACTGAGAGCTTTAGATATTTTAAAGAATCTTAGTAAGCAAGAACTTGAATTGTTCCAGATTTTTTGTGATATCAGCTTTTCTGTTCCACAAATAGGTGATGACCTAACATGTGTAATTTCTGAACCCTTTGGAAGTCCTGGGCAAAATGGTATGCAATCAATAGGGCTAAATTATGGAAATTTAGCTGCACTACAAGACGCTGGGCTTATTCAAGGTGATTTAAATTCTTGGAGACAATTTCATATTCCTCAAATGCTCCAGATTCCGTTTACTATTGGTTCTACTTTATACAATCTAAAAACAACTGATGAAACCACTACTACACAACCAAAAATTAAAATTCTAAATTTCACTTCTGCTGGTCTTGAGTTAAGGTCTGTTTTAAACATTGGAACAAAAACAGAATATAATTCGAAGTTTTTAGAATGGGTAAACGGTCAGTGGAAAATGATTCCATAGCAATTATGAAAACCAATTTATTACAAAAGAATATTCCAAAAGGATGGCAAATAAAAAAGATTAAGGATCTTTTGGATTTTGAGCAACCTACAAAATATATTGTAGAGAGCTCTAGCTATACTCCTGACGGGAAAACTCCTGTACTGACAGCGAATAAGTCTTTTGTTTTAGGTTATACAAATGAAACTGATGGAATTTATACAGATACACCCGCAATTATTTTTGATGACTTCACTACTGACAGTAAATATGTTGATTTTTCATTTAAGGTAAAATCATCTGCAATAAAGATTCTTAAGAATCGAGATGAAGATACTGATCTCAAATTTGTTTATGAGATTATGAAATCTTTTAATTTTCCAATTGCTAATCATAAGCGACATTATATTTCACAATATCAGGAATTAGAGATTGTGATTCCCTCAAAAAAAGAACAGAAAAAAATAGCAGATATATTGTCATCAATTGATTCTGAAATTAATAAGATTGAAAACTTGATTAATACAGATGAGAAATTGAAGATCGGACTAATGCAAGATTTTTTTAATAGAAAGAATTGGGACTTTAAAAAAATTGATGATGTCGCTACGGTTCTAACTGGAGGAACTCCTAGAACTTCAACAAAAGAATTTTGGGATGGTGATATTAACTGGATGTCTTCTGGAGAAGTAAACTTAAGAAGAGTTAAAAATACAGAAAAAAAGATAACACAAAAAGGATTAGATGGATCCAATGCCACCTTACTACCCACAGGAACAGTGATGGTTGCTTTGGCTGGTCAAGGTAAAACACGAGGGAAAGTTGCGATACTAGAAATAGAAACAACTTGCAATCAATCATTAGCTGGGATAATTGCCAATAAAGAGTCTATTCATAATGAATTTTTGTTTTACAACCTAGAATACCGTTATCAAGAATTAAGAAATGTTAGCGGTGGAGAAGGTCGTGCTGGTCTAAATCTCAAATTAATCAAGAATTTTAAGGTGCCAGTACCGCCAATAGAAACACAAAAGAAAATCTCAAATACCCTTGCGTCAATCGATAATAGAATGAATAAAAACAATCTCCTGAAAGATAAATTAGTGAAGCTAAAGAAGGGATTGACGTCGGATCTCTTGAGTGGAAAAGTTAGAACAATTAATAATTAACTAATAAATAATATGCTAGATGTAAATATAAAAGTTGAAGATCAAAAAGGTTTCTGGAACGGATTCTTTGATTTGTTTAAGAAAAAGAATAAGTTTGATAAGGCAAATACAAGAATTCTTTTTATTGACGATGAAAAGGATGAGTTTCCTGTAATACAGAATTTAAAAGATGCAGGATGGTCTGTCGATTCTGTGGCAGATGTACAAAATGTTGAGGAGGATGTTGTTCGTAGATCTCAAATTATCTTTGTTGATTACAAGGGTGTTGGTCAACATCTATCAGAAAGCGAGCAAGGAATCGGTTTAATCAAGCTTCTTAAAGAAACATATAAAGATCAGAAAAGGGTCGGATTGTATTCTGGTCATAATAGATTTTCTCTTGGTCATGATATAGATTGTGCTGATT
>JAQVSG010000115.1 GCA_028700655.1 Caldisericia bacterium | reverse complement strand
GGTAAACTGGTTGGCCATTTCTGCTAAAGGTCTTGTAAACTGCCGGGTATAGTTGACAAAACTGGCAATAATTCCCACTGTAATCATCTGAGACAAGACCATCCAGCCTCCCACTCCAGCAACAATGGCAAAACTTAAATTATTCAACACGCCCATAAAAGGAGGAATAATGCCCGCAAATATTTGGGCTTTTATTCCCACCTTTCGCAGTCGCTGATTTTCAACAGACAATTCCGATATAACTGCTTCTTCATGATTGAAAACCGTAACAACCTTTTGTCCTGTGATGGTCTCTTCAATGATTCCGTTAAGCTTTCCAAGGTGCTGCTGCTGCTGAAGGAAATATGTTTTGGTTTTGGCTGCAATGAATTTGGTAGCAACTAGCATGATGGGGAGAATGATAAGAGCAAAAGCAGTCAGAAAAGGACTTAACACAAGCATCATGACCACAGTGCCCACCACCGATAGCAAACTGGTTATAAACTGAGTAACCGCAGAGTTCAGCGTATTGCTTATATTCTCTATATCGTTGGTCACTCTGCTCATAACATCGCCTTTGGAATGAGTATCAAAATAACGAATAGGCAGAGTTTGCAATGTATGAAAAATATCTTTTCGCAAAGCTAGAATAGTGTCCTGTGCAATATCAATCATAAGAACATTTTGCAACCAATAAAACAGCGACCTGGAAAGATAAATCAGCAGCATGACCCCCAACATTCCAGCCAAGCCGCTAAAGTCAGCAGGAATGATGTAGCGGTCTATAGCAAATCCGATGAAAAAAGGTCCTGCAATCACAGCACCGGAAGCAAGTACAACAAGCAGAACAAGCCAATAGAATTGAACCCGAAACACTGCCATATACTTCCATAATCGTCGAAGAGTAACCCCAATGTTTTTTGGCTTGTCCCCTACACCCATCATGCCATGGCCTTTTCCAAATCCAGGTTGGAAGGTAGCTTCTTGACTGACTTTTTTATTCTTCATCAGTGGCTCCTTCCTGAATTTGAGATCGATAAATCTCTTGGTACAACAGACTTTCTTTCATGAGCATCGGGTGATTTCCTATGGAAGCAATGCGACCTTCCTCTAAAACAAGGATTTTATCCGCGTTCATAATCGAATTCACTCTTTGTGCTACAATGAAGGTTGTGGTGCTGCGAAGATACGATTTCAGATTCTTTTGTATTTTCGCGTCAGTGGCCGTATCCACAGCACTGGTGCTGTCATCCAACAGAAGAATGGAAGGTTTCTTTAAAAGTGCTCTTGCAATAGCAATCCGCTGCTTCTGTCCTCCCGAAAGGTTGACGCCTTTTTGACCCAACACCGTATTGTACCCTTCGGGAAACTGGTCGATAAAATCGTGCGCTTGGGCTATTTTACATACTTCTTCAACTTCTTGAATGGTTGCTTCCTGGTTGCCCCATTTTAAATTCTCAAGAATGGTGCCTGAAAACAAAATGGTATTTTGCAGAACAAATCCAATAGACTCCCGAAGAGTTTTCAGATCATAGCTCTTGATGTTTTGATTTTGAATGGAAATACTACCATCAGACACCTCGTACAGCCTGGGTATCAATTGTAGAAGCGTTGTTTTCCCCGACCCCGTGCCCCCAATAATCCCAACGGTTTCTCCTTCTTGCACCGAAAAGGAGAGGTCTTTCAAGATAGGCGGTGATTTCAGATAGTGAAATGATACCGAATCAAATCGTACCGATCCTTTCGTGATAGGAGCAACAATAGGATTGTTGATGTTTACTATATCGATCTTGGTTTCAAGAACTTCGTTTATTCGATTGGCAGAGGCCTGTGCTCTACTATAATAAAGCAATAAAAAGGTAATCATCATCAATGCAATTAATATTTGCGTCATATAGTTGATGTAAGCCATAATCTGCCCAACTTGCATAGAACCAGCATTGACTTGAATGCCCCCAAACCACAAAATAGCCACTACACTAAGGTTTACACAAAGCATCATAATAGGCATGGTAAGAACCATCAGCTTAAAAGCCTTCACGTTCATGTCACGAAGATCTTTGTTTGCAGTGTGAAATCGCTTTTTTTCTTTTCTCTCTCGAACAAATGCTTTCACAACTCGAATAGCAGAAAGATTCTCTTGCACTACTTGATTGACCCGATCCAGCTTCACTTGTACTTTTGCAAACAAAGGAAGACCCTTTTTCATGATGATAAACAAAGTAATGCCAACCACAGGGATGATGACCACTAATATTAGACTTAACCTTGCATTCAAAGATACCGCCATCACAATTCCACCCAAGCATAGAAGAGGGGCTCTCACAAAAATGCGCAGCAGCATCATGATCAAATTCTGCACCTGCACCACATCATTTGTTAAACGAGTCAACAAAGAAGAGGAAGAAAAACGGTCGAAGGTGGAAAAAGAAAAACTCTGCACTTTGGTAAACAATTCATAGCGAATATCCGTGCCTGCATTTTGACTGGCTATGCTTGCGGCAATGGTACACCCAAATCCGCCAATCATACCAATAAAGGCCACACCAATCATCGTTAGGCCTGTTTGGACGATGAGGGTAATGTCTCCAGATGCAATGCCCTGATCCACAATTTTGGCCAGTAGATTGGGTTGAAGCAAATCACATACAACCTCAATAAGCATTAAAAGAGGAGCAAGAATCGAATACCCCCAGTATTTTTTTAAATATGTATAGATCAATTTCATACAAACCCCTTTATTATGTAGCTAGTTAAATATTACACACGCTATAGTCGTCGTCCGACAAATTCTGACACATTTGCAGTAATAAACGCTTTAGCAATATTTTTTCTTCCAACGTAAAGCCCTTAAACCAACGCTTTTTTATGGTTTCAAACGCTGCTTTGCATTCTACCTCCACCGAACGGCCTTGATCTGTCAGGTACACACGAGTGATTCGATGGTCATGATCATCTTTTTCTCGACGGATCAACCCCGAGTTTTCCATTCTTTTTAGAATATTGGAAATGGTAGCAGGTTGCAAGTGTAGCTTTTCTACAAAGTCATTTTGCGATCGTCCATCCTGCTTCCATAAAATCCGTAGCAAATGAGGTTGGGCTGCATACAGCCCATGCTTTGCAAAGATTTCACTCATTCTCTTATGATGAAGACGTAGCAATTCATGAAAAAGATTACCCAATGCCTCATCAGTAGTTGTCATTTTATGTCAGTATCCTTTCAAAATAATATTTAGCTAGCTAAATATTATCACACCGTTTCCCTTTGTCAACAAATCTGATGAATTGGCAGTTTAAGATTTCTTTATACCTTTTCATCAAGAAGTATTTTGCTTTGAACCAAAAAATAATCTCCCAGTATTTTTATTACATTGAGATGAGAACATTGAAAAAAGTCTTAAAAAGATTGACATTTAAATTTGCAGTGATATACAGATGATAATTGCTTAGCATTTTTGTCTTGTTTCGTGGTTTAGGGAGGATGTTGCAATGAATTTTAACAATCAATATGCTCTATTAAGAAATCAAATCAAATTTATGCAGT
>JAQVSG010000114.1 GCA_028700655.1 Caldisericia bacterium | reverse complement strand
TATTGGATTAAGTGCTCTTGTCATTTGTGTGTTCATCCTTTTATTCACTACATTGCGATTTACTTTATTCTCAGTCGTTGGAACACTGTACGGAGTTTTTCAGCCAGCCCCCGTAAATGCAACTGAACCATGGAATCAAATAACGAATGGAAAAATATGTTCAGAATATCGTTGGATGTCAGATCCCATCAAAAACTTACGTTCTATTCAAATACACTCTTCTAATGTGCTTGTGTCAGGATCCTACGATGAGAATACTTCTAGCTATTGTGAATACAACTTACAAACAGGAGCCATACAGCAGACTTTTCAAGATCCAATTTTTACTTCTGAATCAGATGGAAAACCAATGTTGGTCTTCCCAGATTGTAACAACCCTGATACTACTACGCTCAATCATCCCGCTATCTAATACTTAGTCTTAGAGGGTAAAATGGTTGCTGTGCAATCTTCTCCTGCAGGAAACTCAATCCTTTGGAAACTGGATCTTCCAGAGTTTGATAAAGATTCAGATCTCGAAAATTCCTATTTTGTTAGAGGGTTGCTGCAAGATGACGAAGTTATTACCTATCCTATCTGCACAATTGCCTGAGCTTTTTCTTGGAAAGACGAATTACTATGACATTCATATACCAACGGGCAAGATTGTTTCTCAGGGAGTGTACCCTAGTAAATATGGAGATCGCCTCATTGATAAAACCTGCAATCGAATGATTATGTATGAAAAGGGTAGTAAACAAGTCTTTGCTCTCCAATCATTTTCCAAAAAACCAATTTGGTACGCTAAAAATGTAACTGGTTTCAGCACTCTTTTATCAGATCAAACTTTAGTGCTTATCCTACAAGATCGGTATGTGTGTCATATGAATAGCGAAACAGGAGAATTGATCCACTATTGGAATATTAAGAATCTTCTTGGGGAAAACTATTCTGTTCAACACGTTCAGAACAACTGCGAAACAGGATTTAATCAATTGACCGTGTCCAATAGCGGGATGCTTCTACTTTGCGCTACTACATCACCAGAAGCACAGTATACCGATTCCATCTCTCAAATCGTAGCCATTGATCTAGGATTGAGAAAAGATTGAGACAAATCTACAATAGAGTAATAGATGTTGTTCCCGGTTGAGCAATCAAGAAGATGTGAAGATCCTTGAAGATTACAAGATTGCCCTAAATGGAGAGAATGGTGAAAATGAAAACATGGATGACTTTGTTTCTTGCTATACTACTGTGTGTAGTGGTTAGTTTTTCTGGTTGTCGAGATGAGTATCCAGAACAATCTGATTCTCTGAATCTAAAACAAGATCTCCAAGAGGGGACATTGGATGTAGAGAAGAATTTTTCTTTCCAATGGATGCGATCAATTAGCCCTGATCTGAATATTTCCTACAAGGGTACGCCCCAAGTGGGAAAACTTTTGCATTCTTCCTCTACAGATGGACTCTTCACTCTGACAAGCAGCGCACTACTAAAAACCAATAATCAAGGTGACAAACAATGGGTAACCGATTATTGGAAGAATCATGATATTACCTCTTTTGGATTTTTAGATGGGCTGCAATACTACAATGCCCAACTAACCCCAGAAGGGAATATTGTTGCTATTGGTATTGCAAACACAAACGACATTCCTGTAAAAAATGCTTTTCAGGATCAAGTCGATCCAGCTATCCGAAAAGGATTGTTCCCAATTGGAGATGGGTACATTGTTTGTCGCAATCCGCAAGGAGATCTCCTATGGGGTACCTTTATCGGAGGATCTGAGGTTGATGTTCTACAATCTTTGTTGATTCATTCGTCTGGAATTTATGTGTTGGTGGGAACGGGTTCTCCAAACTTTCCGACAACAGATTTCCATGATCAAGATCCTTCCGAGTCGTTATTTATTGTAATGAAATTTTCGTTTGAAGGAGAATTATTGTGGTCCAAGCCTTATTTTCAAAATGTTTTTTCCGACAAGAAACACTACGATACTGGATGGGGATGCAATGCTTCGCTGAATGCAACGGGTATGGCAATTCTCTGTGTATTGACTGATTCAAAAAAAGGATATCAAGATACTAATCCAGATATGGGAATTGTGCAACTTGATTTTGAGGGAAATGTTCTTTGGGATACTTCTTTTGGAGGGTCCAATACAGAGACTTTTGGGAATTGGAAAGGCTTATCGCCATGCTATGCTCCACCTATATTCTTTACAAACGACCAACACATATTCATTATTGGAAAAACTTTTTCTACGGATTTTCCTTTGAAGAATGCATTTCAAAGTGAAATATTCGAAGGTTCAAAACCATTAGATGAGTGGTGGGGAACTCCTGTTATTAATCCTAATGGTTGCACATATATCACTTGTTTTGACATTACAGGTGAAATGCTATGGTCTACCTATTTTAGTGGCCCTATGTTACTTCTGACTGATGCTTGTCTTGTGCAAGATAAACTGTATCTAGCAGGAATTACCGAAGAACAGGCATTGCAGGTTTCTGCAAGTCCCACTGGAGAACCGTTCCATGGTAATGCAGATGGAATACTTGTTCAGTTTGATTCTCAGGGTCATCTACTCTGGAATTCTTATTTTGGTGGGGAAAAAGATGATACGGTGAATGCAATTCAGGTAAAAGACAACATGATTTATTGTACAGGGATAACGGATTCTCCCAGCATCCATTTGCTCCCATATCGTGCTTGTCTTGTGTATATGGCTTTTATTGATCCTGAAAACGGAAACACACAGGTTGGTTTGCAACCACCACCCTCCCCCTGGGAAAATCGTTCTGTGTTTCTGTCTGATCCGTATCATCAAAGCTTTGAGGATATCCCAGACGATGATCTCCCATTGTCGCTAGATATCCGATTTTGTGATTTACTTGTGTGTGGCGATACAGCCTATACAGTTGGTTCGCTGTATGATTATATTGAAGGGCTTCGTTCTTCTTTGTTTCAAGAATACGAGTTGGTAACTGAAGAATGCGGTGCAGTATTTTTCTTATCAAAGTGGAAGCAAGGTACGGAATAACGCTATGGAGGGTGCGGATAAATGACTAACATCCGGATCCTACAAGCGCTTTTTTTGCTGACATGAACTTGTCCCGCAGCAGGTGGTTTTACTACTACGGACTATTTCAAATTTTCCAAATCTGCTTGATCTTGCGAGCGACCCGTTGATTTTATATTTTGCCTGCCACCTTGTTTTTGTTTAACAATGCGATAAACTCTATGAAATCTTTTCTCAGCATCACTGTATCTCCATGCATGATATTCAGATCGAATTGTTTCTAATGCATCAATACGTTCCTGAGGGGTTTTAGTAATCCAATAAGAGTAATTATTTGGTTCCTGATCTATTCTATATCTTCTTACCGTTTTTTTGATGCTCATACGTTTATTCCTTTGATTGCTTCTTTTCAATCGGGTGAATGAACATAGTATTTTAGGTTCCTGCATGCAGATCATCGATCAAAGCATCGATGGAATCAAAGGATTTACTCATGTTTCGATTGTGTATAGTATCGTCCATTGCTTTTAGGGTTGTTTTGTTCGGTTGC
>JAQVSG010000033.1:3495-14665 GCA_028700655.1 Caldisericia bacterium | reverse complement strand
CGAAATACAAAATCAAAACCTATCCATTGAAAGGCAGTTTTTGCCTTGTGATGTAACCAATCCGTCATACAAATTCCTTATAGTATAGTTTTAGGCTACTCTCATTATACACTTTTCCAAACAAAGAAGCGAAAAAAATGGGATTTTTTGTGGAAGGGTATTGTGCAGATTGTATAAGAATACCCGCAAAACCAAAAAAAACTGGCGGAGAAAGAGGGATTCGAACCCTCGAGGCAGTCATCCCGCCTACACGCTTTCCAAGCGTGCGCCTTCAACCGCTCGGCCATCTCTCCACACTCAGCGAAAAAAGATTATATCATTTTTCAGTACGATGTAAACAGTAGATCATTTTGAGTTTTTACCGAAACATGATAAAATAGTTCAGAATGCCAAAGTGGCGGAATTGGTAGACGCGCTAGGTTCAGGTCCTAGTGAGGGTTAAACCTCGTGTGGGTTCGAGTCCCACCTTTGGTACTTTTCCAAAAACATTCCGAATTTTTCCAATGCTCTTCCTCGATGACTGACTTGATTTTTCTTCTCGGAAGAAATCTCTGCGAATGTTTTTTGGTAGGGAGGGTAGTAAAACAGAGGATCGTATCCAAAACCATGTTCACCTCTCTCAAAACCAAGGATAAAACCATCAACACGTCCCTCAAAGAAGTAGTATTGGTTTTGTATCCAACAGCACAGCACGCACGTAAAGTGACAATGCTTTTGAGAGAATTCAAAGCCACGAAGCATTTGTAGTAGTTTTGTACGGTGGTCGATATCTTTTCCCGATGAAGCAAAACGAGCAGAATGAACCCCTGGAATATTTCCCAGAACGGGGACTTCTATCCCTGCATCATCCGCCATACAAATGAAATTGTTGGAGGAGGGAAGTTGCTGTAAAACTGCATCACATTTTGCTTTTGCATTTTCGTGGTAGGTTGTGAATTGTTCTACCGAAGAATCGATGGTACAACCAATATCGGAACTTAATTGTATAGGGATCGACAAGAATCCAATTTTCTCTTGTATTTCCTGCAGCTTGTGTCGATTTGCGGAAGCTAGAATGATTTGCATAGTGGGGGTGGTGGGGTTTGTAGAGCTTGTTCTTGGAGTACCATAAGTTCTTGTATCCCTTTAAAGCCCAGAGAGAGAAGGGTGTCTAATTCAGACAATGTAAATGGCTTTTTTTCACCTGTTCCCTGTATTTCAATGATTCGTCCTTCTTCGTCCATGACAATATTGCAGTCTACTTGTGCTTGGGAGTCGTCTTGGTAGTCCAAATCCAAAAGGATTTCGTTATGGACCATCCCTACGCTTATGGCGGCAATTTTCTTCTCGCATACATGGGAACTAATATTTCTCAATCGAAAAGCCAGCATAGCTGCCACAAAGGCTCCTGTTATGGAGGCTGTACGGGTTCCACCATCGGATTGAATCACATCGCAATCAATGGTTACCGTCAGGTCTTTTACGTATTGTAAATTGAAGGCAGTGCGTAAGCATCGTCCAATGAGTCTTTGAATTTCCATATTACGGCCATTGCGATGAGATCCGGTATCACGATTGTTTCGTCCATCTCCACTGCAAGGAAGCATGGAGTATTCTGCGGTGATCCATCCTACATCACTGTTTTTCATAAAAAAGGGAGTTTTTTCCTCAATGGTGGCAGCACATAGCACTTTTGTATGCCCCATTTCAATCAGTACAGAGGCAGGATGTTTTTCTAAATAATAGGGTGTTATTTGTGTTTTTCGAATTTGATTGTAGGGTCTTTCTCTATGCATTAGTCGACCGTCAATGTTTTGCTGATATTTCTTGGAAAATCTGGATTTAAACCAGCTTGAATGCTCGCATAATAGGCTATTAATTGGAGTACGATAACCGTCGTTAACGGGATGAAATAATGGTCTGAATCGGGTACTGCAACAATGCGAGAGGCTGCTTTCATATACCCATGGTATTGCGGTGAAATTACGATAACATTGCCTTTTCGAACACGGATTTCGTTGATATGACTAATGACCATGTGATCATCTGCAGGACTGGCCGGGAAGAGAATGGGATATCCCTCGTCTACAATCGATAAAGGTCCGTGTTTGAATTCAGAGGAATACATTCCTTCACAATGTTTATAATACACCTCTTTAATTTTCAAAGCTCCTTCTAGTGCGGTGCCATATTGGATCCCATACCCCAAACAATAAAGATCAGACCCTCTTTGTACGAGCAAATCTGCGATTTCTTTGGCTTCTTCTTTGACTTGATCGATGGTCTCTTGCAGTAAATTGGGGATTTGGGAAAGCTGATTGTGAATTTCTTGGGCTTTATCAAGTTTTTTCTTACTTCCAGCATAGGTAGCTAGATAGAGAAAGGCAAACAGCTGGTTCATGTAAGACTTTGTAGCAGGGACACTTGTTTCAAGCCCTGCAGCAACGTTGATTACAATCTCGGATTTTTGTGTGATAGAAGACCCAATAACGTTTACCATGCTAATTATTTTGGCGCTTGTATTGTGAAGAATGGGGTTGATTACATTGATGACATCTTTTGTTTCTCCGCTTTGTGAAACACAAAAGATGACATCTTTGGCGGTAGGCGATACGTTATAGTATTCATTAAAGTATCCAGCAAGAACAGGCACTGCATGAATACCAGCAAGATGGTTTAAATAGTATGCCCCTACAACGGCCGCATGGTAGGAGGTGCCAGAAGCGACTAAATAGACATGATCGGCTTGATTGATCAGATCAATACAGTCATCCATATTGGACTGGGTGTTTTCTAATAAGTCATGAAGTTCTTGCACTTTTTTAGGTTGTTCATGAATTTCTTTCATCATATAATGATCAAAGCCAACCAGATTGGCTTCTTCAATATTGATCGTACATTCTTCAACCGGTCTTTGAATTTCTTTGCCGGTGTGAATATCGAAGATATGGTACTCAGAGTCATTGTACAGAACCAAATCACCGTCTTTAAGAAACACAATGTTTCGAGTGAATTGCAAAATAGAGCCCAAGTCTGAAGAACACACAATGAAGGTGTCTCCTACACCCATATACAAAGAGGATCCCATTTTGACAGCAAGAAGTTGATGTTGGTTCACATTGCCACAAATAAAGGCATAGTCTCCTTGAAGGATTGTTTGCGCTTTCATCATGGCTTGTTTTGGATCGTGCAGTTGATTGTAGAATTTTTCATAGGCATGGACTACCATTTCCCCATCGTTCGTTCCTCGAACGGTCATGCCTTCTTGTGTAAACTCTTCAATCAGTTGTTCTGTGTTTACAATATTTCCATTGTGAGCCCCAATGATATCTTTGTCAGAATCATAGTGTGGCTGAGAATTCTCCAAATTTGGTTCGCCAAAGGTGGCCCAGCGAAGCTGTACAATTCCTCGACTTCCTGTAAACTCAGAAATATTTTCTTTGCGTATGATCTCTTCCAACATTCCGGGTCCTTTTCGAAGCAAGGTAGAACCCTTGTCTTGAAAAGCAGCAAAGCCTGCTGAATCATACCCTCGGTACACTAATTTTCTTGAACCTTTAATGAGAGTGTTTCCCAATTCATTTGTGTCTTGGGCATAAATGATTCCAAATACTCCACACATGAAAATCTCCTTATTGTAGGGGTTTATTTTCCTCGTAAAACAATCATCAGTATCCAATTCAGTATAGAAAAGGCAATAGACGTTAAAAATGCATAGGGCCAGAAGGAGGGAATAGTAATGCCATCCATAAAAGAAGAGGTTAAAAACAATACAAAGGCATTAATGACAAATGCAAATAGACCAAATGTTAAGATGTGAAGAGGCAGAGTGAGGATGGTGAGTAAGGGTTTGAGAATAACATTGACCAATCCCAGTAAAAGCCCCGCTAAAAAAGCTACTTTCCAGTTTTCTACAGAGAGCCATGCGGGAAACAATTCCCCCACAATGAGAAAACACAACCAGTTAGAAATGACGGTAATAAGGATGCGCCGCATTATAAATCCTCCATTTCATACTTCTCTCTCCCTTTGAAAGCTGCTTGGAGAGTTTTTGAATCGGCAAATTCAATATCGGTTCCAGTGGGAATGCCCGATGCCAAACGAGTGATTTTGATAGAAGCCTGTTTGAGTTGATGGATGATATACATGCACGTTAAATCACCCGCTTGGCTAAAGTTTAGCGCCAGGATGATTTCTTGAATGGGTTCCTGGTGAATTCTTTCAAACAGTTCTTTGATACGAACTTTTTCGGGTCCAATTCCATTCAGAGGATTAATAGAACCTTCTAGGACATGATACATCCCTTTAAAAGAACTCGTCTTTTCGATGGCCAATACATCCTTTGCTTTCTCGACTACACAAATTGTATGAGGATCTCTGGATGGATCTGAACATATGGAGCAAAAAGAGCCCTCTGTTAGATTAAAACACCTTTTACAAGGATGCACATTCTTTCTCATCGATTCCAATACATCCATAAACTGGTCAAAATAATCCGGTTTTAAGTGCAGAATGTGATCGGCTAACTTTTCTGCGCTTTTTGGACCAATGCCAGGAAGTTTGCTTAATTCCTCAATAGCTCTCTGGTATCCAGGAGTGTAATATGCCATGTATTACATGGGCAAGTTTAGGCCCATCTCCTCGGCGAGTTTTTTGGTTTCTTTTTGAGTGGCTACTTTTGCTTTGTTCAAAGCCATATTTACGACATCGCGTATACCCTTTTGCAGAAGTTCTGGTCGCACTTCTTGAATATAATCAGGGTCGATTTCAATGCTTTTCACATTCATATCTCCCTTCACAACTGCTTTTATCGTTTTCGACTTGTTTTCTGCTTCGTACGCCATTTTACTTAATTCTGTGGCAATTTTCCTATATTTGTTTAAATTTTTTGCTCGATCAATTACGTTCATCATAGCTCCTTATTAGTTTTTTCTACCGTGTCTATACTTGTTTTGAATGTTTTCAACGTATCTATTATAACGGGATCCTTAATGATTTCTTCCTTTTCTTCCTCTTTTTTAAAGTCCATGGTGGCCTTTTCGTGGTTGAAACCGAGTTTTGGGATCAATTGAAAAGAGATATCTGGATACTTTCCTTGAAAGTGTTGATTCAACTCAAAAATATTCTTTTCTTTGGTCATTTGCTGGTAACTAAATTTGTTATCCAAGGAAAATACAATATAGGCTGTTTCTTCGTTAACTTTTACCAGTTGTGTTCGCATAACGTGAATAAATAGATCAGGACATTCTGTTTTTAGAAATTGAGTGAATTCTTTCCAAAGGGGATCTTTTATTTCGGGTGGTTGTTCTATGGAAACATCTTGCTGGAGGAAGGTTTTTGGGGGAGGTGTAGCGGGTTTGGATGCTGGATACGATGTCTGTGTGGAAGGATTTTTCGGTGGTTCAGACGCAGTTCTTTGTGGAGATGCTTTGGGTGCTGTACTTTTTTCTTGAGAAGGAGAGGAGGAATTTCTTTTCACGGGATGTTCAATGATATATTTCATCTGCAATAGCGTAGTTTCTAACAACAAAACGGGGCGAGATAAATATTTCATCGTGGGCAATGCATTGGTAAGAAGTAGTGTTAGTTTCATAAGAAGAGAAATGGGTATGTTCTTGGCTTGCTCATAATACGGGTCGTTGTCAGTGTGTGGTATGGTGGATAGAAAAGTACTCTTTCCATGGGTTTCTGCGAGAACGACAATATCTCTGCAATACGACAAAAGATCTTGTGTGAAAAGAAATATATCGGTTCCAGAGGCAACTAAGTTCTCCAATACATCCAGTAAAGAGGAAAAATCTCCCATAAAAAGACGATCCATAACAGCGTATAGAGTTTCTGTACTACTCTTCCCTAAAAGGGCTAGAACATCCGATTCATGAATGGCTTCTTCTGGTTTGGACAAAACAGAAAGTTGATCCAAAATGGACTCGGCATCTCTCATGGCTCCATCGCTACTCTCTGCTATTTTCTGCAAGGCTTTAAAGTCGATATGAATATCTTCTGCTTCGGCTTCCATTCGTAATTTTTCTGCTATATCAGCCGAGGATATTCTATGAAAATCGAATTTTTGACATCGACTAATGATGGTTTTGGGAAGTTTATGTGCTTCTGTTGTAGCCATAATAAAGATGGCATGACGGGGGGGTTCTTCCAGTGTTTTTAACAAGGCGTTAAATGCTTCTCCTGTCAGCATATGGACTTCGTCAATGATATAGACTTTGTATCGACACTCTACGGGGGTAAGGTGCACTTTTTCTCGAAGTTCCCTAATATTATCTACCCCTCGGTTGGAAGCCGCATCAATTTCTATGACATCAAGACTAACACCAGATTCTATAGACATACAAGAAGGGCATTTTTCGCAGGGTTGTATTGTGGGACCTTCTTTGCAGTTTAGACTTCGAGCTAGAATCCGGGCACACGATGTTTTCCCTGTCCCTCGAGGTCCGCAAAACAAATACGCATGATGAATTTTGTCATATAGAATTTCATTTTCTAAGACTCGGACTATTTCTTTTTGTCCGATGATTTCATGGAAGCACTTTGGTCTCCATGTACGGTAGAGGGTTGTATGATTCTTTTTCATTACATTCTCTCCGGAGTTTGTATTCCAATGATGGCAAACAAAACTGATAAAAGTTGTTCGATGCCTTTTACCAGCAAAAGCCTAGCCTTTGTGAGTTCAATATTGGTTGTATCAATCACTCTACAGTTTTCGTAGAACGAGTGGAAGTCATTGGCAAGAATGTGGATATCTTGTGTAACCAAATGAGGTGCCAGCGAGGAGCATGCTCGATCAAGCAATTCAGGCATGATAGCAAAACGTCGAAGTACCTGTATTTCGCTTGGATTTGTTAACAAAGAGATATCTACATCGTCCCATCGATGGGGAATATCGATTTGGCACGCTTCGGCTTCTCGACCAATTCCCTTGCATCTTGTGAAGGCATACTGTGCATAAAAAACAGGGCTTTTTGGATCTCGGTTCTTAGCGACATCCAGGTCAAAATTTAAATGCTGTTCATTGCTTCTGCTTAAATAAACAAATCGGCTAACATCTGGACCCGCTTCATTTAATAAATCGCGTAGAGTAATATAATTCCCTCCCGATTTGGACATCTTTACTTCTTTGTTGTCTCGGAACAGATGTACCAGCTGAAAAGTGACGGTTTTTAACGAATCCGACGCAAAACCAAGCACTTCCAAAGCCCACTTTAAGGGGTTTACGTGGCTTTGATCTGCACCCCATACATCAACACATAAGTCGTATCCTCTTTCCAGTTTGTTTCGGTGGTAAGCGATGTCTCCTAACAAATAGGTGGGGAGTCCGTTGGAACGAATCAGCACCCGATCTTTTTCATCTCCAAATTGGGTTGTGAGAAACCAATGGGCACCTTCTTTTTCTTCCACTACTTTTTGAGAGCATAATTGTTGGAATGTATCTTGAATATATCCATCGTGTAGAGTGCTTTCCTTGAACCAAGACTGAAAATAAATTTGAAAAAATTCCAGGTCCTCTCTGATGGAAGAAATCATCTTTGAAATGCAGTACTCTTGCAGTACTTCAATGGCTTTTTCGGGGGGCATGTGAAGAAGTGCATCGCCTTCTTTTTCGATGTAGGACGAAGCCAATAGGGGTACATAATCACCCGGGTACATTTCTTCGGGAGGGGGTATGGGGTGGTGTAGTTGCTGCGCATAATAAAAAAAGACAGATTTGGCTACTTTTTGAGCTTTCGCTCCCATGTCGTTAATAAAGAATTCTCGATCACAATGATACCCTTGTATTTCTAGTAGGTTTGCAATGGCATCTCCTATGGGTGCGCTGCGACCATTGGCAACGGTGAGAGGCCCAGTGGGATTCGCGCTAACAAACTCAACAAGAGCTTTTTTCCCCATGCCAGAGGGATTGCTGATAAAGCCCCGAGGATTCTCGAGTACCGATTTGAAACAGGATTGTAAAAAAGGAGTACTAAAGAAAAAATTGATATATCCATTGGGTAAAGGTTGAACAGATGCAACCTCATCCATTGAGAATTCGGAGGCAATTTCGTTGGCAATATCGACAGGTTTTCTTCGAAGTGATTTTACCAACGCCAACGGAAGTGTCGTTGCAAAGTCTCCCATTTGAATTTTGGGGGGTTGTTCCACAACGATGTTTTCTGGGGCTATATCCCAACCTTTTTTGGTCGTGATTTCATGAAGTTTTTGGACAATTTTAGAACGAATGAGCATAGAATCTCCTTGGGTAAAAGTGTACGCTACTCTTTAGAAATCCATTGTAACCAAATTTTGCGTCTTCTGGGTCCATCAAATTCTGCAAAAAAAATGTCTTGCCATGCTCCGAGTTGGATTTGTGAATTTTCCACAATCAGTGTTTCGGATGTATGTGTGATGGAAGTTAAAATATGCGCATCGCTGTTTCCTTCTGCGTGAAGATAATCACCTTGGCGGGGGATGAGAGATTGCATTTTGGTCAAAAAATCCCTTCCAACATTGGGATCGATGCTTTCATTGATGATGATTCCTGCTGTTGTGTGAGGGACATATACGGTGAGGATTCCTTTTTCCAGTGGTAATTTTGGACAGCGGAAGCCAGTTTTGCACCAATACGGACTAGCTCTTTATTCGTATGTGTTTCGATGTGAATCACTTTCATGTTTCACCTCTTTCTTTTTTTTTTGAGTTGACAGTTTCACAGCTCATTATACAATAATCTATTAGAATTGTATATTTGCGGGAATAGCTCAGGGGTAGAGCATTAGCTTCCCAAGCTAAGGGTCGCGGGTTCAAATCCCGTTTCCCGCTTGTATTGAAGGGCGGCATAGCCAAGTGGTAAGGCAAGGGTCTGCAAAATCCTCATCGACGGTTCGAATCCGTCTGTCGCCTTTTTTTAGGAGGATATTATGAAGAGAATCATTTCTTTTTTCCTTTCCCTATTGTTAGTTGGTAGCTTATTTTCTACTGTTTTTGCAGCCGAGACCAAGGTAATTACTATGGTCGTCGGTGAAACCGAAGTGTTGGTCAATGGTGAGTCTGTTTTTTTAGATGTGCCCCCTACCATTGTGGAAGGGCGAACCTTGGTTCCTCTTCGTTTCATTGCAGAGACATTTGGTGCTGAAGTAGAATGGGATGCAGTTGCTCGTTCCATCACACTGACAGCTCCTGATGCTGCCGTTCTTCAACAAATGATGGAAGCATTGACTGCTCAAAATGAAACCTTACAACAAAACTTAGAAGACTTGCAAGAAGAAAATGAAAAACACCAAAGTACTATTGCTTCTTTGGAAGAAGACAATGAGGTTCTGTCTGAAAAAGTGGGACTGATGGATACTTTAATTACCAAACTAGAAGATCAAATTGCAGATCTTCTTGAAGAGAATGGCAAACTGTCAAAAGAAATTGAAGAACTTAAAAAGAAAATCGATGCAGGAGATGGATCTCAAGATACAACCCCTCCCAACATCGTGATCCAGAATCTTTCCCCCCATGAAATTCTGGAAGAAGACCCATTAACATTGGATATATCCATCGAAGATGATTCTTTGATTGTGTTTTCTAGAGTATTTCTCAATTCCGTCCTTTTGTCAGAAACCCTTGGCAAATACGGAGAAATCCACCCTACAAAATTGGTTAGTGGAGACTACTTCTTGAAAGTAGAAGCGATCGATGGACATGGCAATGTAGGAACCACCACCGTTCCTTTTACCGTGAAGCATGATCTGAAAAAAGAACCCATTCGATTTGCACTACGGGCTATCGATCTAAGCTCTATGCCTGGAATGTCTGCAACAAATAAAGAATCCCTTATGGCCGCTACATCACAACCCTACCTTATAGCCCATTTTCAGAATCAAAGTATGTCTTCTTATGAGGTTCAAAATGTAGAGGCATTTGATGCGGAAGGAAATGTATTTCAACCTATGCCAGGAATGAATTTTTACGATCTAATGAAAGAACAGATGGGTCTTCCCGAGCATCTCACCATTGTAAGCAATGATGAATATTCCACTCCTTGTGCCATTAGTCTAACCGAACAAAATATGACGCCTGAAGAGTATTTTGATGGGTGGGACATTAAAATCACTTTATACGATTCCATACGGGAGCTTGAATTTATTAAAACAATTCGTTATTCTAGATAAGCGTTTTATATAGGTGCCGGAGTGGCGAAATTGGTAGACGCACAGGACTTAAAATCCTGCGGTAGCAATACTGTAACGGTTCGACTCCGTTCTCCGGCACTTTTTTTATGGGAGGTCAAATGAGAAAATTCACGGTTCCAAAGTATCTTTTAAAATACGGTATTATTGCACTTCTTGTGATTGCTGTCGGAGTCGGTGCCTTTTTCGTTTTTCGAGGGATTGCCCAAAAGAACGCCAATCACCAAGCTTTGCGAGGTGATGTTGAGAATGTGTATTACTATTTAAAACAAAAGTCCAAAGATATCTATCTTTTCTCAAACTTAAAAGATGGAGATAGTGTTGCCTTGTCTGCATGGCACAATACTCAGTCAACAATCTCGACGCAAATCACAAATTACGAAAAAATGTTTGCAAATCATCAAAAACACTCCACCCGTTTCAAAGAATCTGCTTTGATTCCTGCTATTCAAGAATACCTGAACGATTTCAGTAAAATTGCTTCGTACATCTCTCTTCGCGTATCTTCACCTGGGGAATTTTCCGACGATCAGTATCATAGTATGAAAAAAGAATTGGACGAGAAGCTCAAAACTTTTGCAGAAAAGGCAAACGCATACAAGATGGATCTGCGATAACAATCCAAAGAAACCAGGAAGGCATACCATGATTGAATTGTTTGAATGTCAACTTCGAAAATGCTGTGAAATATCCGATTTTCAACCAGAAGCTTCTAAAAATCTTATCCCTTCTTTAAACATTATAGGGCAAGATCGAGCGATTCGAGCTATTGAAACGGGGTTGCACACGAAAACAGACGAGTTTAATATCTTCATATCGGGAATGTCTGGAACGGGACGTAATTCAACGATTCGGATATTGTTGGAAAATTTGGCTCCCAAAGAACCTGATCCACCCGATTGGGCCTATGTCTATAATTTTAAAGATCGGAATTTTCCCAAAGCCATTTCTTTTAAACCGGGTCAAGGTAGCCAATTTAGCGACGATTTTGACGAGTTTATTTCGCTGATCCGATCCAAAATATC
>JAQVSG010000033.1:0-3395 GCA_028700655.1 Caldisericia bacterium | reverse complement strand
TCCTTATTAAAAGCAAGCGGGGGTTACCTGGTTTTGCAAGTCAATGATTTGCTTTCTTCGCCCTATGTTTGGGATGTTTTAAAACGATGTTTAAAATCGAAATTGCTACAAATTGAAAACTTAGACGAACAAGTGAAAACTATTCCCACTTTATCGTTAAAACCCGAACCAATCCCAATTCATACCAAAGTCATTTTGATTGGAAGTGAAGAAGTATACAACCTGCTCTACCATCTGGATGAAGATTTTCGAAAGTTCTTTAAAATTCGTGCTCAATTTGACTACGAGATGGAACGAAATGAAAAAACAGAAAGTTTGTATGCCTCCTATATTGCTATTCAGTGTAACAAGGTCAATGAAAATGTTCATTTTACGCCCCAAGCTGTACGAATTATTGTGGATTACGGTTCACGCGTAGCTGAAAATCAAGAAAAGTTAACCACACAGTTTACCTTGATTTTAGATATTGTAAAAGAGAGCATTCATTGGGCACAGTTAAATGGACGCGATGTTGTAAACGATGAAGATGTACGCAGAACACTAAAAGAAAAGCGATATCGTGGAAGTTTGCTCGAAGAAAAAGTACACACTGCTATTCTTGAGGGATTGATCAATATTGAAGTTACAGGAGAAAGAGTAGGACAAATCAATGGGTTGTCTATTATCGGAAATGGGGAATATATGTTTGGTCAGCCCAGCCGAATTACGGCCACTGCTTTTCCAGGCAAAGGTGGTGTGATGAGCGTTGACAAAGAAAGTGAAATGAGTGGACCCATTTTTGATAAAGGCGCTATGATTATCAACTCCTACATCGCTTATTTCTACGGACAAGAATTTCCTTTGCCGGTTTCTATTTCTTTGGCCTTTGAACAAAACTACAGCGGTATTGATGGCGATAGCGCTTCCGCTGCAGAAATAATAGTCTCCTTGTCGGCTATTAGCCGACTTCCTATCCGCCAAGAGATTGCTATTACGGGGTCTACAGATCAACTCGGGAACATGCAACCCATTGGAGGCGTCAATGCAAAAATCGAAGGTTTTTTTGATATTTGTACAGAAAAAGGATTGACAGGGGACCAAGGGGTGGTTATTCCAAGGCAAAACCAGAAAAATCTCATGCTAGCCCAACGCGTTATAAACGCTGTCAACAATGGTTTGTTTCATGTGTATGCAGTGGATCGGATTGAAGAGGCCATAGAGATTTTATTTGGGAAAAAAGCAGGGGAAATGGATTCCAAGGGTCTCTTTCCAGAAGATACAGTTAACTACCATGTAGCCACTTCTTTGCAAAGTTATCATGAGCTGGAAGAGAAAAGCAGGCATATGGAAGACGAGGATGAAGACGACGAAGAGTAAATACGAAAGATACAAATGATATTGGATCGGAAAACGGGGGTGTATGCCCCCGTTTTTTTATTTGTAAAGAAAAGGATGGTCTGCGAGAGGAGGGACTTGAACCCTCAAGGTCGTGAAACCACTGGATCCTAAGTCCAGCGCGTCTGCCAATTCCGCCACTCTCGCGAAAAAGGCAAAAAAAATGGAGCGGAGAACGAGATTCGAACTCGCGACATCGACCTTGGCAAGGTCGCGCTCTACCACTGAGCTATCCCCGCACCTATGGGTCGTACAGGACTCGAACCTGTAACCCGCTGATTAAGAGTCAGCTGCTCTACCAATTGAGCCAACGACCCTTTTCTTTTGACGAAATGTATTATAGTACATTTCTTTTGTTTTGCAAATGGCACGCCCAGCAGGAGTCGAACCCGCAGCCTACAGATCCGAAGTCTGTCGCTCTATCCAGTTGAGCTATGGGCGCATTTTCAATTTTCAAGTGTCACTCTTCGTGGGCCTAACAGGATTCGAACCTGCGACCTACGGTTTAGGAAACCGGCGCTCTTCCCCTGAGCTACAGGCCCAAAAAATGGGGTGGATAATGGGACTCGAACCCACAACATCCGGTTCCACAGACCGGTACTCTAACCAGTTGAGCTATATCCACCACTAAGCGCGCCTGGAGGGATTTGAACCCCCGGCCACTTGCTTAGAAGGCAAATGCTCTTCCCCTGAGCTACAGGCGCATATGCACTATGCATTTATACGGATTATTCTGAAATAATCAAATATTTTTTTCATCTTTGTGTTAGAATAATAAAAATATGTTGCAAAGGAGCGATATGAAAAAGATATCTTGCACCGATGTCACCAGAACTATTAAAGAAATGTGTATGGAAACCAATAGATCCTTGAGTAAAGATGTTTTTGACCTGTTACTGGATGCAAGAAAAAAAGAAACATATCCTATTGCTCAAACAATTCTTGATCAAATCTTTGCCAACATTGCGTATGCCAAAGAAAGCCATATACCTCTTTGCCAAGATACCGGTGTGGTTATTATTTTTGCGGAACTAGGCCAAGATGTAATCATTGCCGATGGAAGCCTCTATGATGCTATTCAAAAGGGAGTGGTTGAAGGGTACAAAGAAGGGTATTTGCGAAATTCCATGGTGTTTGATCCTATCGAAAAAAGAATCAATACCAACAACAATACCCCCGCCTATATTTACTGGGATATTGTGCAGGGTGACGAAATTACATTTCATCTTGCTCCCAAGGGCGGTGGTTCAGAGAACATGAGTCAAATTGCCATGCTTAAGCCTTCTCAGGGAAGAAAAGGTGTGGACGAGTTTGTATTGCAAGTTGTAAAATCTGCAGGAGGGAATCCGTGCCCCCCCATTATACTGGGGATTGGTCTAGGGGGAAGCTTTGAACAAAGTGCTCTTCTATCCAAAAAGGCTCTTTTTCGTGACTTTTCTCAACCAAACCCTGTGGATGAATTGCAGGAATGGGAACAGTCTCTTTGTGAAAAATGCAATCGGTTGGGGATTGGTCCTATGGGTTTGGGAGGAAGAACCACTGTATTGGCCGTGAGTATGTTGTGGAAACCTTGTCACATTGCCTCCATGCCTGTTGCTGTCAATATTCAATGTCATTGTGCTAGACATCAATCTAGAACACTTTCGGGGAGTCTTGTATGAAAACTTGGTCTTTGCAGACGCCTTTACAAGATATGGATCTAACGCCCCTTCATATCGGAGAAACTGTGTTGGTCTCCGGGGTCATTTATACAGCTAGAGATGCCGCCCACAAGAAGATTGCTGAAAAAATTCTCAAGCACGAAGAACTGCCTTTTTCTTTGCAAGGAGGAGTTCTATTTTTTGTAGGACCGACCCCTTCTCCTCCGGGGTATTCAATTGGTTCCTCGGGTCCTACTACAAGCGGGCGTATGGATGAATATTCTCCCCTTTTGTTAGACCATGGGCTTAAAGCTATGATTGGAAAAGGACCTAGAAATGAAAAGGTAATTCAATCCATTGGTACCAACAAAGCAATCTATT
>JAQVSG010000032.1 GCA_028700655.1 Caldisericia bacterium | reverse complement strand
ATTATTTGCTATCAATGAAGAAAGTTGAACATAACTTTTTTACAAAGGCAATTGTTCGTACTAGGTAGGAGGTCTTATGAAAAATGCAGTACCAAAAATTGGTGTTAGTAAGTGTTTGACCTTTGATGCATGCAGATATGACGGGCAAATGATTCCCAGCGAGTTTATTGAAAGAATGAAACCCTTTCTTGACTTTGTTCCTGTTTGCCCAGAAGTATCCGTTGGATTGGGAGTGCCCAGAAAAGCAACTCGATTGGTTTTCAATGAGGATCGCTACTCTATGGTTCAACCTGCATTGGAAAAAGATTGTACGCAAGATATGGAAGAGTTTTTAAATTCATGGTTACAGGATCACCCTGATTTGGATGGTTTTCTATTGAAAAGTCGATCGCCTTCTTGTGGTATCAAAGATGTACGTTTGTATCCGACCATGAATAGCCAATCAACGATTGGAAAAGGCATTGGATATTTTCCCCACAAGATCCAACAAATCTACCCACATCTTGTTATCGAAGACGAAGGAAGAATGAACAACGCGAGGATTCGGGAACACTTTTTTACTCGGATTTATCTGCAGAATGCTTTTTGTGAATTGTCCACAAAGTATACTATCTCTTCGTTGGTTCAATTCCATACAGTTCATAAATATCTGTTCATGGCGTATCGTCCTTCTGTCTTGCAAAAGATGGGTCAACTGGTGGCTCATGCGAAGAAAATGCCAAACGAGGACGTTCTTTCTTCCTATCAGGGGTATATTGCCGAAGTTTTTTCTACCCTACCTCGAACTCCCTCTATCATTAACGCCTTGCAACATTGTTTTGGGTATGTCTCTGACAAGTTAAGTGGTCAGGAACGATCGTATTTCCTAAAGCAAATTCAGCATTACAAAGAAAAACGTATTCCTTTGAGTGCCTTATTGAGTTTAATGAAGTCCTGGATTGTTCGATTCCAAGAACCATATCTTTTAGAGCAAAGACTATTTGATCCATATCCGGAAGAACTCATGGATGTACAGGACTCCGGAAAAGGCAATGATTAAATACAACGATTCAAGATTGTAAACAAATGGACTGGACAGAATCTTTTTTTGGGTAAAATATATCATGAGTAGTCTTCGGCACTTCTCAATATACATTGTTTGAAGGTGTTCATGTGAATAGTTGGTTACAAGAGATTGGCTGTACCAATGCAATGGTAGAACAGGCGAAAAAATACGATTCGCTTGTGATTGGTCGAATCATTGCACAACATAAAGCTCTATACAGAGTAGCTACAGAGGCAAACGAATGCATGGCAGAAGTGTCGGGTAAGTTTCGACACAATGCTGAGAGTGCTTCCCAGTTTCCGATTGTTGGTGATTTTGTATTGATGGATCGAGACAATGATGAACATGGTAATGCTATTATTCATCATGTATTGGAAAGAAAAAGTACTTTCTCTAGAAAAATGGTTGGGTATGAGTTTGACTCACAGATGATTGCTGCAAATATTGATATTCTCTTTCTGTGTATGTCGTTAAACAATGATTTTAACATGCGACGATTGGAGCGATATATTGCAGTTGCATGGGATAGTGGAGCAATCCCCGTTGTTGTTTTAACAAAATCAGACTTGAGTGATCATCTTGCCGGACTTCTTGAGGAAGTTCAAAACGTGGCCATTGGTCTGGATGTTGTCATTACTTCTAGCAAAGAAGCAGGTGGGTTACAATCAATTCAGAAATACATCAAAAGCGGTGTTACAATTGCATTTGTTGGATCATCTGGTGTGGGAAAATCGACTATCATTAATCGACTTCTTGGTGAAGAGAGTATTGCCACGCAAACACTTAGAAATGACGATAAAGGGAAACATACCACAACGCATCGTGAGTTGTTTTTCTTACCCGGAGGTGGAGCTGTCATTGATACTCCTGGAATGAGGGAATTGGGATTGGATTTTGCAGATCTTTCTAAAACATTTACAGATATTGAAGAATTGGCTTTGCACTGTAAGTTTAAGGATTGTACGCATCAACATGAACCTCATTGTGCCGTTCGCAAAGCAATTGAAGACGGAATTCTCTCCGAAGATCGCCTGTTAAGTTACCAAAAGTTACAGAAAGAAGTGGGTTACAAGGGATTAAATTCCCGACAAATTGAGAAACGAAAAGTAGATGAAATGTTTTCTGGATTTGGAGGGATCAAAAATGCAAAAAGATATATTAAATCTAAAAATAAAGACTGGTAATAAACATAACCAGATCAGGATGTGTAAGAGCGAAGCCGGATATATTCTTTGAAAAAAGATCTGCGTAGCGATATTTACCTCGACCCATTTTTTCAATGAAACCCAACTCGATGAGCTGCAAAATAGCTCTGTTTACAATCTCTTGATCGCATCAACTACATTTCACTATGCCATATGCATTGAACCTCCTTTGTCCATAAGAGTACTTACCATGTACACAAATTTCCATACCGTGTAGAAGAAATTGAACTAACCAAGGATGTTTCATGAAACGAAAACTTGTTTCTATTTTGATCGTGTTTTTTCTTTATATGACACTTTTCAACCCTTTTTTAGTAGTGGGATCGTCGGATTCCACTTTATCCTATACCAATTGGTCCCTCTTTCGGGTTGACTCCTCCAATACAGGTTTTACTACAGCCTCGTTTCCTACCACCATGGAATTTTCAGAGTTTCTTCCCATTCAGAGTCAGCGACCCCCCATTGTTGGTGACAATCATTATTTTTTGGTGGAATACGAGACTGGTACCGTGTTTTGTTATGAAGTAGGAACACAGAACTTGGTATGGAAAAAGCGATATACCACAGCAAGCAATGTCAATCTTCACATGGGGAATGGCTGTATATATTCGGAATCCACCCAACAGCTTTTGCTTCTAGAAACGATCGAAGGAAACTGGGAGCGTAAAACAGGTTTTGTTTCTCGCATTTACGCCCTTCATCCTGACAGTGGAGAGGTCCAATGGAAAGTGGATATTCGTGGTTACTATGCAAACAGTCTAACGGTAAGCAAAACGGAAGTGTTTGTGAAAGTGATTGACATACGCAGTACTTCTCAAAGTAACTATTTAAGCATTCAACACAAGGTATACTCATACAATGTAAGCAATGGTCAAATGAATTGGTCCTCTGCGCTTTTGAAAGGTGGAGATGGATACTGGAGTTTTAATGCGCCTGCGTTTAATGATCGGTATATTATTGTTCCTTCTACAAACTGCATTAACCAAAACCCAGACGGGACTGTAACAGCTATTCAACCTTGTTATGTGACGCTTTTGGATCGAGCTACAGGAAATCTTCTAGATACCATGGTGATGGATGATTTTGTTGGAACCAGCATGCCAATGCTCGTGGGAGACAAGGTTTATGTAGTGTCTACATTGGCTGGTACTGGGGAGCTGCCGAATTATTTATTCTGCCTATCAACCCAAAGTAATAAACTGCGCCAATCTTATCGATTGCTCTTATCGGATGAACAGCATGATTATATCTACAACGTAAATTTAGCAAAATACAATGAATTCATCTACTTTTTAGACTATAGTGGGTCTTTGTTATGCATTTCTACATTGACAGGACGCATTGAATGGCGGCAAAAAGTAGGCGAAAGAAGCTGGGTTGGACCCTACTTCTGCAATTCGGAATATATCATTATTTGTACAGTTCATCGCGTTCGCTCTGAACAATCGCGATACAATTACGACAACCATATCAAAATTCAGTATATTGATCCTGAAAATGGCACGGAGATGTTTTCAAATTCTGTTTTGTTTGATGGGTACCCACCGCATCATTTGACGGGCACAGAAGATCATATTTGGGCTGTGTGCGGGAATCAAATTGCGCACTTTACTCCCAAAGAAGTATTGGAGTTTTCTGTGTCTCCACAGGAGATCCACGAAACTGCGTGGGAGGGCGACACAGGTCGATTTGTGAACCTACTAGGAGTACACATTCAAGGCAAAGTTACCGGTTCAATACATTGGGAAGAAAAATGGATTCAATGTGACACGAAAAGCATTCATCCAGACCTGTCATCTGTGAAAGTCTATGTAGATCCTACAGGTCTGAAAGCAGGAAAATACCAGGATACGATCGTATTTCAAACCAATGCAGGGGAAGTATTGGTATCTGTTCAACTGAGAGTGCAAGCATACCCTTTGTTGGAAGTAGTACCCGATTCGGTAACACTTACAATTGAGGAAGGAACGAACCCCAAAGCTACCGTTTTCTCCATTCACAACAAGGGAGGAGATGGTTTGGAGGGGGCTATTCATTCGTCAGAGGAGTGGATTAAGATTTCCCATGATACACTGGATGATCAGATAACAAACTTTACTTCTCAATACAACACCGATACATTACCCGCTGGACAATATAAAGGAGCTATACTGTTGATCAGTAATGGTGGTAATCAAACGATCCCGATTCATCTTCACATTATTGACAAACCATTTTTAGTTGTAACTCCTTCCAATATCCTTCAAGAAGTTGCTATTGGTTCCAGCGCTGTATTGGATCTGCAATTGGAAAATACAGGAGGGGACGGTTTATCCGGTGTTATAACCAGCGATCAGCCATGGTTGTTGGTAGGAAGTAGTATGTACGATGATAGTACAAAAAAGATTGTTATCACCTTGGATGCCAGATCTTTGAAAGCAGGAACACATCAAGGTAACATCACTTTTGTGGGGAATGACCAAACTATTCAGGTTCCAGTCACAATGCATTGCATTGTGTGGATTACATTGCAAATTGGTTCCCGGACAATAGAAGTCAATAAAGTTAAGGAATTGATTGAAGCAGCGCCTTATCTGTTTGAGAAAAGAACCTTTGTACCAGTGCGAAAACTAGTTGAATCGCTTCCCATTGTAAAGTATCTGAAAAATGCAGAGTTACGATGGGATGATCGAGAACAAAAAGTGACAATTCTGGTGGGAGAAAAAATAATTGAAGTATGGATTCAAGAACCAATCGCTACCATCAATGGAAAAAATGTTCAAATAGATCCAGACAATAACAGTATTGCACCACAGATTCAAGAAGGAAGAACTTTTTTGCCTTTGCGGTTCATTGCGGAGAATTTGGGGTATACCGTTGAATGGGTAGCATCAACGCAAACCATTCATTTAAAGTATCATATAAACGAGGATTAATGGAAGTTATTGTGAAGTAGTCCACAGATGTTAACGTTTCAACATGATGAAAAAGCTAAACAAGTACACAAAATATATTGGATAGGATGGTATACTGAAAAGCAAACGAATTTTCACCGACAAAGGGGACGTTTCTATGAGTGTACATTGTATCCGTAACAGTGGTAGATATTATGACATTTTGTGGCAGGTGATAACATGATGGGTGCAATATTTCTACAACTCAGTTTAATTCTCATCAATGCCCTATTTGCCTGTGCTGAAATAGCCATTATATCGATTAACGATAATCGTTTAGCCTTGCTAACTTCTACAGGTGACAAACGGGCTACTCGCCTTTCTAAGCTTACAAAGGAACCCTCTCATTTTCTTGCTACGATCCAGGTAGGAATTACGTTTGCTGGCTTTTTGGGCAGTGCTTTTGCGGCCACTAATTTTTCTGGTCCTTTAACAAGGTGGGCGATTGGTCTTGGAGTTACAATTTCTCCCGCAACTCTGGATACCATTGCTGTTGTCTTGATTACTTTCATTTTATCCTATTTCACTCTTGTTTTTGGAGAATTGGTCCCTAAAAGGATTGCCATGCAAAAAGCAGAACCTCTTGCCCTCCTTTTTTCTGGATTTATCTATCGCATCTCAAAAATTTTTGCCCCCATTGTCTGGCTTTTCACAATTTCAACCAATGCATCCCTGCGTTTAATGGGGCTGGATCCCAATGCTTCTCGCAAAGCAGTAACAGAAGAAGAAATACGTATGATGGTGGATTCTGGAAGTGAAAAAGGAACTATTGGCAGAGATGAAAAAGATATGATTCAGAGAATTTTTGAATTTGACGATACTCCTGCCTCGGAAATCATGACACATCGAATGGATGTAACCATTTTATGGATGGATCAAACGGATGCGCAGTGGACACAGATTATAAAAGAGAGTCACTATACAGCCTATCCCATTTGTACTGAAACGGCCGACCATATTGTAGGTGTATTGTATGCCAAGGATTATTTTAGACTCGAGGATCTATCGAGAGATCATGTCATGAATACGGCTGTAAAACCAGCATATTTGGTTCCTGAAACGGTACGAGCCAATGTACTATTTCGTAATATGCAAACCAATCGAATCCATTTTGCAGTTGTATTGGATGATTATGGTGGGATGAGTGGAATTATTACCATGCAAGATCTGCTTGAGCAATTAGTAGGAGATTTAGAAGATGATGATGCACCAGAAAGCTCTCCCATCATCGAACAGGTTGACACCAATACATGGCAAATTGTAGGAACCGCCCCTCTTGATGACGTATCGAAAGAGCTTGGAGTTGTTTTGCCAGAGGACGATTATGACAGCTTCGGTGGGTTTGTATTTAGTCTTTTAGGAACCATTCCCGAAGATGGAAGCACCCCCGAAGTGGAAGCTTATGGTCTAGTTATAAAAGTCGTTGAAATTCGAGATCATCGTCTGGAAAAAGCATTTGTCTATCGATCTTAATCAGAGCGAAGAAGGTGGGGTAGTGAACTCAATTTCAACAGTGAGGTGAGTTCTATTGGAGTGGTACTGCTGTTCACTTTTGCCTTTGATTGATCCATTCAATGTTCAATTTTGTAAGCATTATATGAGGTTGTCTACTGATATAGAAAAAACAAAGTGGGTCTCTTATTTTAACAGGACAATGGCTATAGCAAGCGCAATACCAGCTAAGAAAGCCCAAATGGAATGTTTTGTTGGGTGCTTTTTAGTAGATCGTGCCTCTGGGAGAAGGTGAGAAGCGGAAACATAGATCAAAACGCCGGACACAAAACCCAATGCCAACCCAAGAGTGGATGGGCTTAGTTTTTGGATAAAAGGGTAGGCAATAAATGCTCCTATGGGCGTCGTGAAAGAGGAAACAATCAGCGCATAACGAACAGCTTTTTTGGGGGACATGCTTGCTTCCATGAGGACCGAATAGGTGATAACTCCTTCGGCAAACTCATGAACAACCAAGCCAATCCCGGATACAACACCTGCTAAAGCACTGGTAGTAAATGTAATTGTATAAATTAACCCATCGATGAAAGAATGAATTCCGATACCTTCAATGGCTGTAAGACCAAACGTTAGTGAATCCTTTTTAGTGATAGATTGAATGATGTAGTTGCTGAAATGCATGAAGAGAAAGCCAACGAGAGCTGCAATACCAGCATTGGAATTCATAATACTAGCTTTTGGTAGTGTATACATTAAAGGGACTGCAATGAGAACCCCTGATGCGAAACACATAAATAATGTTTTTACTGATTCTGTCCAAGTTTGCTTGTTGTAGACAGCCATAATCCCTACTGCATTAATGATGGCAGAACTGATAGCAAACAATGCAATCCATAGAAACGGGTTGTACGAATTCATTTATGTTCTCCTTGTGAGCACTTGCAAAACCATTCATATTCTCCTCATGTATACAGTAGAACACAAACTCAAAAAGTCAATAGAGACGAAAATACGAATTTTCCTTTTCATGAAAATGAACCTGTTTTCATAGTAAAATCTTGCAATCATTAGAGCTTTGCTATAATTACTATACAAGCAATGTATAAATACTGTTCATTGCGGTAGTATTTGTTGTGTTGACACATCGTCGTCATGAACTTTTTTCTTGATCTATTGGAGGAATCATGAGTATTCAACGAATTGCAAAAAGTGAACTACCCTCTTTTATTCAACTGCTTTCACTAGCATACAACATCAAAACCCAAGAAGACGTAGATAAAGAAATGAAACAATGGGCCAAATTTTTGGATGCTGGCGTTGAGTTGTATGGATACTACATGAAAGATACAATGGCAGGATGTATGGCGCTGTATCCGTTTGAGATGAATTATATGGATCATTATCTCCCGGTGAGTGGGATAGGTGCTGTAGCTGTACACCCTGTTTACAAGCGAGAAAAAGTATGTTTGAATATGATTCAATATGCCTTGAAAGCAGCAAAAGAAGAAGGATGCTACTTCAGTGTGTTGTACCCTTTTCGTCCTGATTTTTATCGATCCATGGGATATGGATTGGGTCCCATTACCTATAAATACAGTTTTCGTTTGGATCAATTTCAAGATGTACTAGCTGATGTACAAGATGGAGAGGGTTTTATCCGACAATTCCAAAAAGAAGATTTTCCAAATATTCTAGAGTTTTATCGTAAAATTTACATTACAACTCATGGGTATATTATGAGACCTTCTTATGAATTGCTTTCCTTCTTAGAAAGACCCAATGTGAAAGTTTTTGCCTATATTGAAAACACCAGTATACAAGGTTTAGCAGTATACGTTGCAAAACCAATTCATCCAGAGAATTTCCTGGAGAACAAAATTGTGGTGTATGAATGGAATGCTTGTCATTTAAAGGCAAAAAAGGCACTGTTTGATTTCTTCTACAAACAACGGGATCAGTTTACCCACATAGAATTTGTTTCTCAGGATGCTTCGATACCTTTTATCATCAAAGACCCAAGGCATGCTTCCCACAATCTTTTGATTCCTACCATTCATCATCATGTATCCAATGCTGGTTATGGAATGATGTATCAGGCATTGCGTTTGGATGATCTTTTTACTTTGTTCCCAACACAAAACATTGCAAGATATTGGGAGGGAAAAACGTTCTCTATTGTTGTCAAGGATCCCTTCACCTTACAAGATCAGATCTATACATTTCTTATTCAATCCGATCAACTTCAATTTGTCTCCGACGAACGTTCAGATGTAGTCCTTCAGGGATCTATCACAACGCTATCTTCTTTATGCATGGGGTCTCTTTCCTTTTCTTTTGCCCATCAAAATGGACTGGTGAATGTATCTGATATTCATTGGATTTCCTTTTTCACTACTCTCTTTAATATCCCAGTTCCTCAATACGATTCCCATTTTTAGTACCATATGCTGTTTCCAAACTAGCCAGATACAAGGAGGTAATCGATGAATATGACCGGTGAGATCGGTAGGTACATGGCATTATTATGGCCAATAGTGGTGATTCAATTGATTTTACAAATCTATTCTTTGGTTGATTTGTTTCGTCGTTCCCAGGTACCAACCAACAATAAACTTTTGTGGGGATTGGTGATTGTACTTGGTGGATTTCTTGGATCCATTGTGTATCTATTGCTGCGAGATCGTGAAGGCTAAATGATACCCAATGCTATTGAAGCCAATGAGTATGCAATTGAAACCACCTCTTTAACAAAATCATTTCGAGGTGTGAAGGCTGTGAATCAGCTTGAATTGAAAGTACCCTATGGTTCAGTTTATGGGTTTCTAGGACCCAATGGTGCTGGCAAAACAACAACGATTAAAATGTTAATGGGACTTACCAAGCCAGATCAAGGAATGATTCGTATTTGCGGCGAAAAACTTGTTTTTGGACGAGATTTTCAGCGGAAGCATGTGGGGTTTTTACCCGATGTTCCTCATTTTTATAATTGGATGTCCGCAGGCGAATTTTTGAGTTTGTGTGCTGGTCTCCTTTCGATGAATGCGGATATTGCGCATAAACAAATACAGAAGCTTCTTGCACTAGTGGGTTTACAGGGTGTTCAAAAAAAAATTGGCAGCTATTCCCGAGGAATGAAACAGAGACTTGGTATTGCCCAAGCATTGGTCCACGATCCAAAAGTCGTTTTTTTGGATGAACCCAGTTCTGCCTTAGATCCTCTTGGTCGAAAAGAAATCATGGATATCATTGCATCGTTGTCGGGGAAAACAACTGTTTTTTTCTCCACGCATATATTAAGTGATATAGAGCGTGTATGTGATCGAGTTGTTGTACTCAACAAAGGAAGCGTTGTGATGGAAGGTTCCATATCTCAGATCAAAAAGATGGCAACTTCCAATACGATTCTTTTAGAAATTGTAGAAACATCCTCTATTCCTACTGTTGTCAGTAGCTTATCTCAATTGCAGTGGGTACAGAAGGTGGAACAGATTGATGGTTTTATCCAGCTTTGTGTAAACGATGTATTCCAGGCACAACACGAACTACCAGGTTTTTTGTATCACAACGGATGGGGACTTCGCAAGCTGATTATGGTGGAACCTACACTGGAAGATATTTTTTTGCAAGTTGTGAGGGACTCATGAAACCATTTGGTTTTTTACGAAAAGAAGTTTTAGAAATCCTTAAAACTCCCAAATGGATAGTATTAACTGCTGTTTTCATTGTGTTTGGAATCATGAGTCCTATCGCTGCTAAATATATGAATGAACTTATTGCTGGTATAGGTGGTTTGGAACTCAACTTACCAGAACCAACATATATAGATGCCTATATACAGTTTTTTAAAAATATGTACGGCCTGTCTATTTTCGTGGTCATTATGACTTTCATGAGCATGGTTGTCGAGGAGAAGGTCCGAGGAACTGCTTTGCTTGTGTTAACCAAAGGCCTTTCCAGAACCTCCTTCCTTTTGTGTAAATTTTTTGCTGCAAGTTTCTTTTTTTCTGTTGTGTATGCACTTTCTATGGGGGTTTTTTTGTACTATACGTTCTTGTTGTTTCCGGATCATTCGATGCAGAATGTTGGAGGGTCTCTTTTTTTATTTTGGCTTTATGGCGTGTGCCTTATTGCCAGTACTCTGTTGTGCTCGACCCTATCCAAATCACATACGATAGCAGCTGTTTCTAGTTTTGCATTCTTTATGATCCTTTCTCTTTCCCATCTTATTCCTCGCATAGGACACTATCTTCCAGGCTCGTATCAAACCATGGGAGTGGAAATAATGACTGGCGTGAAAGGGGTAGCTTCTCTTGTTGTACCCATTTCTTTTGCAGTTGTATTCATAAGTGTTACTCTTTTTGTAGCAGTACTTCTTTTTCGTCAACAAGAGCTATAAGAAACTATACCTACTGAAATGCTTCCTTAGGAGAGTGCGATGAATTCGATAACAAATGCTCAATGTAAGTATGCACATTGGAACGGTATGAACAGTCCAAGACTTGTATTTCGAAAACTTACCATGAAAGATGCAGATGCTATTTTCCATTATGCATCCGATCCCGAAGTGACTCGTTATGTTTTATTTCCCACTCACAAGTCCATGGACGATACATTTGCTTTTATTCAAATCAATCTTGACAAGTACAAAGATGAAGAAACAGCCTGCTGGGGTGTGACATTGAAAGATACTGGTGAACTCATTGGCACTGCTGATTTTGTGTGGTGGAATGTGTATCATAAAAAAGCAGAAGTCGGGTACTGCTTTGCCAAAGAGTACTGGAATCAAGGTTTTGCGACAGAAGCTTTGATGTCTCTGCTTCATTTTGGGTTTTTCTATTTAAACCTTCACCGCATTGAGGCAAGATGTTTTGAAGAAAATATTGCATCGATGCGCGTGATCGAAAAAGCAGGAATGATGAAAGAGGGGGTATTAAAAGAAGCCTTGTGGTCAAAAGGAAAGTATCGAAATGTACGGCAGTATGCCCTGCTTCAGAAAGAATATGAAAACATCCCTAGCTATAGGGATTACTCCCTTTTTGTACAGTGGCGGTAAAAACATCTTCCATTCGTTTTGGAGTAGTATGTACAAAAAACATGTAGAAAAGTACTGTAGCATATAAAATTGTACATGAAAAACTTGCAAATCTGATCAGGACAAAGTATAAAAGTATTATTGTAATCTTACATCATACAATGCACTTTCTGAGTGCGGATAGGGAGGCCGTAAATGGCAGGAATTATTGAACGTTTTAAAGATATCATGGCAGCGAACATCCATGCATTACTAGACAAAGCAGAAGATCCAGAGAAAATGATTGATCAGTATCTTCGAAACTTTGAACGAGATTTGGGAACCGTAAAAGCGGAAACTGCTGCCGTAATTGCAGAAGAAAAAAGCGCACAAAGGCGACTTGCAGAATGTGAAGAAGAAATCAAAACTATGGATTCATATGCAAAAAAGGCTTTGCTAGCTAGTAACGAAGAAGATGCTAGAGCTTTTTTGAAGAAAAAAGACTATTTGAAAAATGAACTTAGTGCTTATCAGCAAAGCTATCAAATTGCAAAAACCAATGCGGAAAAAATGCGACTCATGCATGACAAATTAAACGCAGAAATTGAAGATCTCAATGCTCGTAGAGGTGAGATTAAGGCGAAAATGAAAGTTGCCAAAGCCAAACAACAAGTAAGTACGATGACTTCCAAAATTGGAATTGGCAATAGTGCATCCATATTTGAAGCCATGAATGAAAAAGCACAACGTCTTATTGATGAAGCAGATGCCATGGCAGAATTGAATACTCCTAAAGAAGATACCATTGATGCATTAACATTGAAGTATTCTGAGTCCAACGAAACAAACCCTGTGGTAGAAGACGATTTAGAAAGACTGAAAAAAGAACTGGGATTGTAAGTATCTGAAGAAAAAACAATCTGGAGAGGGGTTATTATGGCATGGTTTGGTCAGTTTGCAAATGTTGTTGAATGGGAAGAATACCGAGACGATGTTTTGTTCTGGAAGTGGACGAACCGCGAAATAAAAAAAGGTTCTCGGTTGGTTTTAAAACCAGGACAAGATGCTATTTTTCTCTACAATGGAAAAGTAGAAGGTATTTTTGCCGATGATGGTGAGTATGATATTGAATCTGACATTGTACCTTTTTTATCGACACTGAAAGGTTTTAAGTTTGGTTTCAACTCTGGAATGAGGGCGGAAGTTCTTTTCACAAATACAAAAGAAATCAACGTAAAATGGGGAACTAAAAATCCCATCAATATCCCTGCTCCTGGTTTACCAGGTGGTATGCCAATCAAATCTTTCGGTACTTTTGATTGCAAAATCGATGATCACAATATTCTCATTGAAAAAATAGCGGGTATTAAACATCAATATCATGTAGATGATTTAAAAGACCGCGTTATTGCATTGCTGGATCAGTTATTAATGAAGTGGATTTCCCGCGAAGGCAAAGACATGTTTAACTTGCAAGCCAATTCATTTGACATTGCCAAAGGAATCCGAGAAGATCTAGACATGGAAATGAGAAAAATTGGTATTGCCATTACCAATTTCAACATTTCTAGTTTCAGCTATCCTGAAGAGATTCAACGAATGCAACAAAAAGCTGCTGGTCAAAGTATGGTGGGAGATGTAGATCGATATACACAAATCTCCATGGCTGATTCATTAGGAAAAGAATCAAGCGCAAGTAGTGTTGCAGGCAGCGTTATTGGTATGCAAATGGGAATGGCGATGGGTCAAAAAATGGGAGAACAAGCTCAACAGTCTTCATCAAACAAACAAGAAGAACCTTCTAACAATGATTCTAGTTCCGATACTGTCACTCCCAAATTCTGTCCCAATTGCGGTACGAAAAATGACGGATCCAAGTTTTGTCCCAATTGCGGTCATAAACTGAAATAGGAGAAGAAAGTGAACCCAAATCAATATACCTGTAAAAATTGTGGTGGCAAAGTTGTGTTTGATGTTCAAACACAAAATTTACGTTGTCCCAATTGTGAGACAGAATATCCGATTACTAAGCAAGAAGCTAATACCAAACACTTGATCAGCAATTACGAGACCGTAGAAAAACCAACGGAACACACGGCTACTGTTATTGTATGCTCTTCCTGTGGAGCAACGATTGAATTTGATACACACGTAACTTCCGGTAAATGCCCCTACTGTGCATCACCAGTCGTGTTATCGGAGAAAGCAGTCACATCCCTTCCTCCTGATGGGATCTGTCCATTTAAGATTGATCAACATGAAGCAGAGAGTCGATTCCGCAAGTGGATCAAGGGAAAATGGTTCGCTCCCAATGCATTGAAAAACCTTTATCAATCTGGAAAAATGATGGGTGTGTATGTGCCCTATTGGATTTTTGATGCTGACGCAGATTGTAAATATCAAGCAGAAGGGGGCAAAGACCGCCGAGTAGAGTATCAAGTGAATGGTGAAAAAAGGACCCGAACTGAAACTGATTGGTATCCCACTAGCGGTACTCTAGCTCATCGTTTTAAGGACAAAATTGTACGTGCTACAAAGAGCATAACCGATCACTTGCTCCGAATTCTTGGTGGATTCAATCTGAAAAATGCTTTTTCTTTTCATGCAGATTTTTTTACTGGGTTTTCTTCCGAAGTATTCAATATTCCCATTCATGATGCTTACAAAGAAGCGCAAGAATACTTCAAAGGTGTATTGCATAGCATGGTAGAAAGTAAAGTACGTCTGACATATGATCGGGTGAGAAATGTAAGGTTGTGGATACAATGGAGCAACGAGTATTACCGCTTTATGTTTCTCCCCGTCTATACCATGGCGTATTACTTCAAGGGAAAAACGTACCAGGTACTCATCAATGGCGATAGTGGCCATATTGTCGGTGATTATCCAAAATCCTTCTGGAAGATTTTCTTTGTTGTCTTGGCCATCCTAATTGTTATAGGACTACTATACTATTTTTTAGGGTAGATATTCATTACTGTTGATTAATTTTGCTTATTTATCAATAAAACTGCACAATTGGTGGAAAGAAAT
>JAQVSG010000113.1 GCA_028700655.1 Caldisericia bacterium | reverse complement strand
TACGATTGTTGAAAAGTATCATGGAGTTTTTCCCGATACGCCCACGGAAATTTTACAATTACCAGGAATTGGGGATTATACGACAGGAGCTATCATGAGCATTGCTTTTAACAAACCTTTTCCAGCGGTTGATGGCAATGTGCTACGGTTAATGAGTCGGTTGACCAATGATTTTACAGATGTGAAAACAACCCAATTTACGAGAAAAGTGAAAGAATCTTTGCAAAAAATATACCCCATTAAGCAAGCAAGAGATTTTACAGAAGCTTTGATGGAATTCGGTTCCTTGGTATGCGTACCGGTGCAACCAAATTGTGGCGAATGTCCTTTAAAAGGACAGTGTGCGGGGTACTTATCGGGCAACCAAAATGTACTTCCGATAAAAAAAACAAAGGCAAAAAGTGTGGTTGTTAAGATGTCGGTAGCAATCATTGAATGTTGTGAGAAGGTATTGATAGTACAAAGAGAAGATTCCGGAATGCTTGCCAATCTATACGGATATCCCACATTTTCTGTGTATTCAAAAATGGAATTTTTGAAAGACCTACATGTTTTTTTATCGTCAAGATGTTTACCAAATGATACCAAAGTTACATACCAAGGGATTGTTGAGCATGAGTATTCACATCAAATTTGGAAAAGTAAGGTGTATTGTGTAAAAATTAACTATTTTGGACATGTAGAAACAAAGCCATTGGTTTTTTCGGAGAATCAATGTGTAAAAGATGGGATGCAAAATAAGGAAAAATGGATTTGGATAAAACAAACAGATACAAATAAATACCCAATATCTCGTTTTTTTAGAAAAGTGGAAGAGGTTTTGAAAAAAAAGCGGGATCGAGGAGATTTGAACTCCCGGTCTCCAGCGTGACAGGCTGGCGTGTTAAACCGCTACACCACGACCCCATAATTAGACACTGCCCTAGACATACGTTTGAAAAGAATAAGGAGAAAAGTGCCGAGAGATGGAATTGAACCATCGACACATGGATTTTCAGTCCATTGCTCTACCGACTGAGCTATCTCGGCATAAAAAAAGCGGGATCGAGGAGATTTGAACTCCCGGTCTCCAGCGTGACAGGCTGGCGTGTTAAACCGCTACACCACGACCCCGTGTGTATGGTGGGCGAAGCAGGATTTGAACCTACGACTTCCTCGGTGTAAGCGAGGCGTTCTACCACTGAACTATCCGCCCTTATTCTGCCGAGAGTGGGACTCGAACCCACAAGGATCTCTCCACACGCCCCTCAAGCGTGCGCGTCTACCAATTTCGCCACCTCGGCGTATGCCTAATATACAGTTTTCAAGGAACCAGAAACGGTATGTACTACTGGACTTAACCGCTTCTAAGTACGGCAAGAATGAGAGTGGAAATACCAAACAAAATGCCGGACCATAAAATAACTCTATCTAAGAATAAATCAAGAGGCCGTCTTGACTTATACACAGTAGCATTACCAGAAATTGCACCAAGACCAGATGCTTTTGGTGCTTGCAGCAAGTATCCCAATATAATCCCAGCAGAGGAAATGAATACGAGTGCCGTTATAATCGTTCGGATGGTCGAAATACTTTCCATATGTTACTTGCCTTTCTACAAAATTTCGGATTTATAAGATTCCATGCGAAAACATAGAAAACTCAAAACCGTTGCAAAAATATGATACTGAATTTAAAATGTTTTGCAAGGTGGAACTTTGAAAAAGTCTACACGTCGACAGAAAAATTATCCGGCTAAACCCGATACCAGAAAGGATTGGAGTGTACAATGCACCAAAAAAGATTGCTTAGTGGAACGAGACGTATTACATTAGCAGCGATGCTGATCGCAATTACTTTGTTTTTAGGGTTTACAGGATGGGGTTTTATACCCATTGGAACTCCTGTGATTGCGGCCACTTTGTTTCATATTCCTGTTATCTTAGCAGGCATTCTCTTTGGTCCCGATATTGCTCTTATTTGTGGGGTTATCTTTGGGATTTTCACCTCCGCTTTGGGATTCCCTTTCTACATTGTTGTTCCCGCAAAAATGTTTATTGGTGTTGTTGCCTACTACGTTTTTGTAGGACTTATCCAATTGGTTGCTAAGAGAACTCATAGAAAGGGCATTGAACTGTTAGTTTTACCGGCAACCCTAGCGGGGATTGCTGGATCTCTAACCAATACTGTATGTACTCTTGGATTGGCTACCGTTTTTCGTTTGTTTGGCGAAACACTAGAGGCAAACCTGGCAGTTGTGTATGCAAGCATTATTCAGGCATCTATTGAAGCCGTTGCGGCGGCAGTTATATGTGTTGCTGTTGTTGTCGCCTTATATCCTTTGAAATACATATTTACAATCACCTCGTTTGTAAACTACAAAAAGAAAGAAGTAATGGAATGAAACAAAAAGCACCTTTTGTATGGAACAATCGTTTACAATGATTCTTACAATTGACGTTGGGAATACAAATATTAAATTTGGATTTGCCAAAAAAAGAACCATTACTCATTTCTTTAAAATTGCTACCGATCGAGGGAAAACCTCGGACGAATATAGTCTCTTGCTAGAGATGTTCTGTCAGCGATCTGCTATTTCCATATCTTCAATCAATCATATCGTGATTTGTTCCGTAGTCCCTCCATTGAACCCAATTTTTGAATCTCTAGCGCAACGTTTTTTTCATATTCAACCCTTGTTTGTTCAACCTGGAATTAAAACTGGAATCATTATTATGGCAGAGAATCCCAAAGAAGTAGGAGCAGATATTATTGCAGGAGCCGCTGGAGCTGTTTTCTTAGGACGATTGCCTGCAATTGTGATTAGCTTTGGTACGGCTACTGTTTTTTCTGCTGTTTCGTCTAAAAAAGAATTATTAGGAGTAGCGATTTCTCCTGGAATGATTCGTTCTGCGGAATCTCTTTTTATGAATACTGCAAAGCTGCCCAGAATTGAAATCAAAAAACCAAAGAATTATTTAGGACGCAATACCAAAGATTCTATTCAATCAGGGATTTTTTTTGGATTTCAAGGGCTGGTTAGAACGATGATCCATGGAATTCAAGAAGAAATCTTAGAATCACCAACCTATGTAATTGGTTGCGGAGGGCTTTGTAGGGAAATTGCACAAGGCGTCCCTGAAATTGATATTATCGATCCTATCCTAAATTTGAAAGGACTTTTATCCATATATGAAAAAAACATGGAAGATTCAGACTATCTCCTTTCAGAATAACCTTGTTCTTGCTCCGATGGCTGGGTATACAGATGCACCCTTTCGAAAACTTTGCCGACGATTTGGTGCAGGGCTTGTTGTTACCGAATTGATAACTAGTTTGGGGATGTGTTTTAAAAACCAAAAAACAATGAATATGCTTCAGTTTTATCCGGAAGAACATCCAGTGGCTTTGCAAATATTCGGAGCTTATCCAGAAAAAATGGCGATTGCAGCCAAAATGGGACAGGATTTGGGCTATGATCTTATAGATATCAATATGGGATGTCCTGCTCCAAAAATTGCTCGCAGTGGGAGTGGTGGAGAGTTATTGTCCGATCTTTCTCAGATACCTACCTTGTTCCGAATCATTGTGAAAGCTGTTACGATACCCGTTACAGTGAAGACCCGAGTAGGGTATCGACCCAACGAACCACTTGCCACGACTGTAGGCAAAATTGCAGAACAAGAAGGTATATCTGCCATCACAATTCAT
>JAQVSG010000112.1 GCA_028700655.1 Caldisericia bacterium | reverse complement strand
CGATTATCCCAGAAGAAAATGTTATTCTTATAGATAGGTTTGGGGTCCCTTTCATTGTAAAAATATCCGGGATCTAAAATATAAGGACCTTGTGTATTATTGCCTGGAATTGGATCAATTTGTGTTTTTGGATTGGATATACAACTTCCAGGTACATAATTTGGATCGGAAAGGTCGGCGTATGCATAGTATCTTGGATCGTTGAAGGCCCCATCTGGATCCAACCACAATTGACCGGCATCATCCAATATAGCATACCATACATCGCATAAATTGCTCTTCCCATTCTCTGCGACAACATCTAAAAAGAATGTTCCCCACAGAACAGGATTTGTGTAGAGTCCATTTGCGAGAGTAGCAGGAATGTTCACCGTAGGATTTGCAGGATCCTTCGCCAATTGAGCATTTGGCATTTGATAACCTGATCGTCCCCATAATTCCATTCCCGGAGCACTTTCCCAGGGAAACCTCTTCCATTCTTGGCTAAAAGGCTCTCCATACTGGTCGTATCCCAAATTATGGAATGTAGTAGCTACAAAAAGTCCTTGCTTATTCTCTTCTTTTGCATTCACATTCGGCATTTGGCCGGAATAAAAAGAAAATAAAGAGAAACTCATAAAAAATACTAGACAGCTTGCCCACAGTCTCTTCATTTGTACTCTCCTTTACACAGAAAGAGCTTCATATACAACATCACCTGTTTAATATGCATACAGAGTAATGGTAATCTCTCTTGCATCTGGATTCCATCCAATAGCTGCATCCAAGGATTCCGTTACAAATCGTAAAGGTACAAAAGTGCTTCCATTTTTTATTTCAGGTGCATTGGTCAATATGACTTTTTTACCATTAATAAAAGCTTCTTTTGATCCTACTTGCATCTCAATCTTTCGTTCCATGAATTCAATCACAATACCTTTTGTTTCAGGATACCATGTAACATCAGCACCAAAGGCTTCTGATATCACACGAATCGGAACAAAAGTTCGCTCGTTGCTAATATAGGGAGGGGCCGACAAAGGTTTGTCGGCCGGTGTCCCATTTATATACATTTTTGTGCTACCAATGGTAAGTTTTACTTCCATTTTGCGGTAAACCGTTACTTCTACATCTTTTTTCGCTTTGTTACCAAGCTCATCGTTTGCTTCTATTGTAACATTATTTTTACCAAAATCTAAGGAAAGTATCGTTTTCCATTTTCCATCTTGCACTTCTAAATTCTGCCCTTGTACAGTGATGGTAGCAGCTTTTTCGAGGGTCCCAGAAAGTGCACATTGTCGGTCTTCAACAACATCTGGGAGAGGATCAATTGTAAAATCTACCGTTGTATCGCAGCGCACTTTTACAATTCTTTGTGTTTCTTTTCCATTGTCAGAGGTGGCAACAATTTGAATCATATTCATTCCCTCTTCTAGAGGAACAAATTTGGCAAAGAAGCCATCGGACTTAACAGAAGCAACTTCACTATTGATAGTAATGCGGTTTGTTTTGTCTGTTTGGCCAATAATTTCGATTTCGGTTTGGGTCGTTTCACTTTCAACGGGAGATATGTTCAATGTTACAGAAGCATTTTTTTCTTCATCAAGAACCACAATTACGTGTGTGTCTTCGCCAAGATCGTGATCGGCCGTAATTGTGACAACGCCTGCTGCATTGGGTGTAACGCTAAAGCTAACTTTGCCATCTGCGTCAGTGTCACCCTTCTCGTTGATGCCAGGACCTTGTATGCGAACATCAGCGCCTGACAATGGTTTTTCGGTACCAATTTCACGTACATAGATAGTAACAGTATCGGTTTGGTTTACGCGAAGCTGTCGGCTAGTTTTCACTTGAATATCAATAGTTTTCACTACATCGAATCGAGCTAAATCGAAGGTATACACAGAAAGAGTATTGTTTAGATCCGGGGCAATAAACAACATTCCAACAATGTCTTTCCAAGAACCTGGAGGTGTAATCTTTAGAACAGTTTCAACTTTTCCATCGACTGTCATATTTTCTGCGTGATTTTCTATCCATGTTTTTGCTTCAACTACATTTTCTGCTTTTGTTTCTGGGAAAAAATCTCCAACACGAAGAAGAGTGCCAGGAATCATGGGAAAATCTGGAGAGCTATTGGGGGCAAGTTTAACTCGGATAAAGTTGGCTTGTCCATAGATAAGATCGTAATTATTGGGATCTAGCAAATTCTTACCCAATTCGGTTCCTGTGGTTTCATTATAAAGGGATACCTTTGGATTCCGAACTGCTCCATTGTGGTTGACAAAAGAGTCCCAGTCCAATCGGTAGGTTCCATCTTCATTGGAAAATCCAGCGGTATCAGAAATATAAGTGTTAAACCTATACCGTATATCCAAAGGATAGTCTGTAATCCCTCTAAAGTTTCCTAACCCACCAGCAACATCACCAAATACTGAATTGGAATAGGGGTTTTTCCCTACTAAAATACCGTAATCGCAGGCATAATTGGGGTTAAATAGGAAGTAAGTTTCGCCTGGCTGTGTTACTTCTGTGCTGTCCTTGGCACCTAAATAGCCATCAGCACCATTCCAGTCGGGGAATAAATAACCGCCTTCATAGGGTTGGTTGTATATACAACCCCGTCCCCAACCTCGAATATTTCTGGCAGGTGGCACGTCAAATACAGGTTGTAGCTCAAATGTTTGGTCTTCGTATTGCCAATTGGTTGTATTATAGTAAGTGTACAAATCATTGTACCCATCTGAGTTAGCATCATAAGATAACATTGTAATTGGGTTTTGCCAATATGATCGCTGCCATATTGGGAATCCTGAAATATAGTTGCCCGTATAGGCATCAGGATTCTTATCGGATATGCTCCAACCGATATTAGCAATACGATGGCTTATTGGCATCATTACATATTTTCTGAGTTCGTACATGTAGTACAACGTATACGACAGGTCGGTTTCGTCAAAATACCATACATTGGTGTTGTATGGAGTGAACCGAGTAAGGCGTGCTTCAGAACTTGAGGAGCTTCCACATTCGGAACTTCTTTCACCTACAATGGGATTTCCTCTAGCATCAAATATGAATGGGTGTACATAGTACATATTTCTATTGGCGGAAGTCATTACGTAATCTGGTTCGGCACCATTTGATTCACTAAGTTGCTTCACAAGTCCATTCTGAACTAGATCGTAATTAGCGATTCCATAGGCAACCTTTGGAAGCTCTACCTTAACATCAACAATTCCTCTGTGTTTGCGATCGGGAGAATCAACAAAAACTTTCATATTCCCCTGATCGTTGGCACAGAAACCCTCAAAGATGTAGTTTCCGTTTTCTTTGTCATCAAAATTCGGAACAATGGGTAGGAAAGGATTTCTGGAAAAACTGTACATGCGATAATTGTTCACCAATGTACCATCGTCGTTTTGTAAGTCTGTTCGCACCCAATAATATCGAGGTAAAACAGCGTCTTTTCCAAAATAATCTTTGTTGTCTGGGTGTGGATCCTTAATGAGAACATTCCATATTACTTTATCTTCAACAACACTATTCCCGCTTGGATCGGGGATACCTTTTGATAAGTCTACAGGATTCCCTTCGGCATCTAAGACAGAAAAGGTTAAGGGTTGTTCGCCAGACAATAATTCGGGTACACAACCGGCAGTTAGAGGAGAGGGTCCATAGGAAACAACCCAATCGTTCTTGGGTACGACATCAA
>JAQVSG010000111.1 GCA_028700655.1 Caldisericia bacterium | reverse complement strand
CTGAATGTATAAGTGGAATAGCAGATGTGGGCTATAATATACCGAAAATGATTATTAAACGAAGTAGAGATGAGACTCTAGGAGCATGAATGTTTTTTGCAAGACCTTTTCCCCAAAAAAACTAGGTGACTTTCTAAAAAAAACTACTCCGGTGGATTACATCTGCTGCAAGGGGAGGAGTTAATCCCAAACCAAAAAACACCAGTGAAGGAACTTTTCCAGAGTTGTCACTTTTAAATGCAATTCTCGTAAAACAGTGAAAACCTTTCGTATCCTTTTCTTTTAAAACTATTACGGATACAATTAAAGAAACCTAAAATTTGAAAGGAGAACCAATGGGTATATTGACGAATGCAATCAAAATGGAAATCGATGGAGAGAAGTATTATCGCAATCTAGCAGAAATGAATAAAGACAATCACCTTCATGGTGTTTTCCAGAAGTTGGCCGATGATGAAAAAGATCACGCTCATGTATTGAAACAAAAAGAAGAGCATCAGGAATGCACGCTCAAAAAAAGCCAGACATTTCAAAAGGCTTCTAGTGTGTTTCAATCATTGGAAGAGTTTAAGAGCGAAATAAAAGAAATACCTTCCCAGATAGATTCTTATAGATTTGCTCTAGAAAAAGAACAAGAGAGTATTGACCTGTACACTGACTTAAAAGAAAAAGCCGAATCCGGTGGCGACAAAGAGATTTACGATTTTCTAATTGAGCAGGAAAAAGATCACTACAAAACGATTAATCGCCTAATCAACTTTTTAACAAAATCGGAGGACTGGGTTGAGTCCGCAGAATTTGGAGTCAGAGAGAAATACTAACCGGGAGGTTGGTGTAAATACAATCAACAGCACTTACCTCCCAAAAGTGTATGTATCACTTTTATAGGAGGAATTTTACGATGAAATCATCGAAAATCGATGTATCCCCATTGACCAAGAAAGTACATATTCGTAATGAAACAAAAGCTGATTACGAAACCATTGAGAAGATTACCAGAAAAGCTTTTTGGAATTTGCACGCACCTGGATGCGATGAGCATTATTTAGTACATATCATGCGTTCTCACAAGGACTTCATTCCTGCGTTAGATTTTGTGATCGAAGTAGATGATACGCTAATTGGCAACATAATGTATACAAAAGCAAAACTGGTTGACGAGAACAAAGAAGAGAAAGAGATTCTGACATTTGGACCGGTTTCTATTTTGCCCGAATACCAACGAATGGGATATGGCAAAATGCTGATGGAGCATTCGTTTCAAAAGGCAACTACTGTAGGCTGGGACACTGTTGTGATCTTTGGGAATCCAGCGAACTACGTAAGCAGTGGTTTTAAGAGCTGTAAGAGATACAATGTTTGTCTTGAGAATGATGTGTATCCATCGGCAATGATGCTGAAGGAACTGAAACCAGGAGTACTGGACGGGAGAAAGTGGTTTTACTACGATAGTCCTGACATGAATATAGACAAAAATGAAGCACAGCGCTTTGATGAAAGCTTGGAGAAAATGGAAAAGAAAGTCCAGCCAAGTCAGGAAGAATTCTATATTCACAGTCACTCTTTCATGCAATGTGGGTAGTACCCAAAAATCTCTGAGCACTATCTCTAGATAAGGAATTACTTCTGCAGATGGAACTTATTGCACAGTAAGTTCATATCAACAGATAAACGCTTATGGGGGTGCAGATATCACTCAATTGTCTGCATCCCCAATTGGAGATTACTATTATGCAAAACATATACCCTAATATGGTGATTTCTTTGTTGCGAAAAATTACGAATATGGTTTGCAAAATCCTGGTGTAGAAGTACCATTGTATCCTTAATTCCCTGCATATTTAGGCAGGAAAACTTTTAATTGTTTGAACAAGAGTCTCTGTGTCTTGGTGATTTCGTTGATGATGCACACTTGTCCTTTCCAAATTGCCTTTTTCAGTTTGTGTAGCTCAAAAAATACACTATGGATCGAGTATTTTGTATCCACTTGTCCGGTTTTCATTTTTCCCAATAAAAGGGTTTGTACAATCAGAGACAAAAAAAGAACAAATAGGATACTTCTCATCGTATTGCTCGAATGAACACGAAGAGGTTGAAATTGCAATTCATTTTTCCCTGCATCAAAGTGTATTTCTACTGCTTCTCGTTGCTTGTATTGTTCTAGCAGTGTCTTGCCATCGTTGGGGGTAGAGCTGAGAAGAATCATGACGCCAAAGTATTGGGTTGCTTCTTTCATAGCCTGCGCATTTTTACAAATCTGAAAGGTGGTCTTGGTGTGCTGCAGTGTAAAGTAGGACTCCCATTTGCCGGTGGTTTCTTTCCAAATCTCTTCTCTTTTCTTTTTAGTGGGGATCAACGACCACTCAATGTCTTGCAGTACTTCTTCTACATGTAGAAGATCTGTCAGAAAGGCAGTTTCCTCTTGTTGTTTTCGCTGGGGATCTAAATACAGGCCATAATAAAGAGGAAATGTAGTGGAAGTAGGATGGTTTTCGTCTGCCTCTTCTTTTTTCTTTTTGGCAGTAGACGGAGAGGATACGGAGCGTAAACACGGATACTCCATGTATCCTGTGACAGCATAAAGAGGTTTTCCTTTCCATAGAAACAGATGATCTGGTGATTCTAAGGGTTCTTCACGAGTCACAATCTGGCGGTATAATTTTTTGGCTGTGCGAGGCAGGGGGAGAAGAAAAGAATGCTTTTCTGCATAAAGCTTCCCCAAATTGTACCCACTGTAAAACCCTCGATCCAAAATAAAATGAATGGAGGGGATCCCCAAAAGAGAGGCTTCCTCGACCATATTGGAGAGGAGTGATACATCTTTTAAAGAACCTGGATAGATTTTGTAGTAAAGAGGCAGGTGTTGTTCTTGGTTCACCAATACACCTACATTGATCTGTGGATAGGGAGAGTGATCTTTGGCATACCCAATTTCCAATTCTTCCATTCGTTTGGCTTGAGAGGTAAAGGACGTAATATCAAAGAGAAGAGAGTCGCCTTCTTTGTTGATTGTTTGACTCCAGTGAAGGAGAAAATGAGGGATTGTTTCTTCCGCCGTTTCTCCGATGTCGGATAAGGCCTTGGAAATGGCATGGGAGGACAAGGATTTTTCGTACGGATAGAGAGTTTTCAGATCGGTAGTTTCGATCCAAGAGGACAAATGAGAAATGGATTGTTTTTCCAAAAGACGATATGCCACGAGAAGCAAAAGAAGGTTGGTTTCTTCGGTGGAGAAACATTCCAGAAGAATCTTTTGTAGACCAATTTCTTTCACCAGTTGAGAAAACAAATAGGCATCCCCATAGGAAACAATTTGTTTCAGCTTGGGTACTTCAATAGGAGAAGGTGGTGGTTCTTTTGTAAGATGATCCAAATCTTCGTGCGAGAGAATCTTACGAATATACTTTGACGATTGCTTTTTCCGTTTGGTTACAGGATTATAGTGATCGGTTACCTCATACAAATAGAGATTTCCATTGATTTTCTTAACTCGAAGGTACGGTGCATATTCTTTTGTTTCTGGTGAACAGTCAAATTTGTTTTTCATCCTGCCTATAGTATAGGAAGGTATTTACTGATGTCAATACCTTGTATAATCTTATTTTAACGGATAAACAAAATATTCCTGCCTAAGATTAGGGAGATTTTAGGTAAATAATATTTCTGTGATACGTTGGTAAAAAAACTTTTATTGTGATACTTTCACCTTTTTTTAAAAAAGTATTGCGAATC
>JAQVSG010000031.1 GCA_028700655.1 Caldisericia bacterium | reverse complement strand
CGCTGGAAAAGGTTTGTTAAAAGCAATGCTCATGATAGCTCCTGTCGTATAATCCCCAATTCCTGGTAATTGTAAAATTTCCGTGGGCGTATCGGGAAAAACTCCATGATACTTTTCAACAATCGTATGCGCAGCCAGATACAAATTTTTCGCGCGACTATAGTAGCCCAATCCTTCCCACAACTTATAAACATCCTCTAAAGAAGCAGCAGCCAAAAACTCTACCGTGGGAAATTGAGCAATAAACCTCTGATAATAAGAAACAACTGCAGTTACTCTCGTCTGTTGCAGCATAATTTCAGAGATCCATACTTTGTAAGGTGTCCTATCGATTCTCCAGGGAAGAGATCGTTTATTCTTGTGGAACCATTCCAAGAGAATTTCAACCCAGTTATTTGGTATACAATTTTGCATTTTTTATTTGTTTTAAACACTCCTGTAAGATATTGAACAAAGTATACATTTCGATGTACTTATAAAAAAAAGTTTTTTTTATTTCCTATTTTGAGTATCCTATTACAGGTCTTCTATGTAGAAAGGATGAATAACTATGTGTGGAGTTATTGGTATCATCTCAATCAGTAAGAATGTGGCGTACGACCTTTACAATGGCTTGTTGGATTTGCAACATCGAGGGCAAGATACTGCCGGTTTGTTTATCGACAATCATACAAATGTCCATCTGGTAAAAGATCGGGGTACTGTTACTGAAGTCTTTCACCAAGAAATGCTTGCTACTTTAGATGGTAAATGCGGCGTAGCACAGGTTCGATATCCTACAACCCGAGGGATACATGACCCCCAACCATTCTATGATAACGCGGGTGGTATTGGTTTAGCTCACAACGGACATATTGTTAACGAATCTGATATTCGAGATGCCCTTGAAGAAAAACGTATTTACACTGATTCAGATTGTGATGCAGAAACAATTCTAAATCTTTTTTCCTACTATTTCAATCGCTCTCAAAAAAGCTCTGCCAAAGAAAAATGCTTTGAGTCTGCGTCCAAGATCATGTCCATTCTACTGGGGTCATATTCTGTTATAGCGGTAATTCGAGGAGAAGGTTTATTTGTTTTTCGAGACCCTCATGGTATTCGCCCTCTTGTATACGGGAAAAGCGATGATTGTTGGGCGTTTGCCTCCGAAAGCGTTGCCATTGAATCCATCGTGAACGAAGTCCATGATGTAAAATGTGGAGAGGCCATTTTTGTGGATTCACAATTGAATATGGAATCTCAAATACTTGATTCTCAGAAACCCCAACATTGTATGTTTGAATGGATTTATTTCTCTCGAGCTACATCAACAATTGAAGGAATTGGAGTGAATAGGGCTAGGGGAAATTTAGGAAAACGTTTGGCAGAGATTTACAAAGAAAGCCCTCTCTATCAAAGATTAAAGGATTCTTGTGATAAAATCATCGTTGCCCCCATTCCCGAAACCTCACGACCAGCCACAGTAGTATTTGCTGAAAGAATTGGCTCAGGATACAAAGACGTACTTGAAAAAAATCGGTTTATTGGTCGAATTTTTATTAAACCCAACGAAACAATACGTCAGCATGAAGTAGCTGCTAATGTTCGAGCCATTGAAGACGTAGTCAAAGGAAAAATAGTGTTCTTAGTAGACGACTCCATTGTTCGTGGGACCACCTCAAGAGGAATCATTCAGAAACTGAGAAATCGTGGAGCAAAAGAAGTACACCTATTCTCAACCTGCCCACCTCTAATCAACCCATGCCACTATGGAGTAAACTTTCCTACCAAAGAAGAATTAATCACATTTACCAATGAAGATCCTAAAGAAATCGCTACACAAATCAATGCAGATTCGGTTACCTATATGACGGTAGAAAAACTACCTGTTTGTCTCCGAATACCCCTGGAAGAACTTTGTACAGCTTGCTTAGGAGGAAAGAATCCAACGCTTCTTTCAAAAAAAATAACGTTATAAACAGTGTTTATACTTCCGGAAGGTCGATTTCACACTCTTCTTCTTCTTCGTCTTCGTCATCGTCCATATTTTCTGGTAGGTCTTGGTATACAATGCAATACCCATCATTAATTTTTACTAAACTAAATTGATTCTCTTCATTCTCAATCAAATCCTTCATATAACGAACATAATCAATGTAATCGACCCAATCACCGCATTGTTCGTAAATGATGGAATCCAAAGCTTCCATATAATTGGCCAAAGTCACCGCTACGGGATCATCATAAACAGACTCAAACTCATCCAATACTAAATCCAATTCATCAGAAGACACTTCCATTTGTGATTCTTGTAACGCTGTCTTGATTTCTTCTTCCGTTGAACATCTTTGTATAGCCATAGATAAATCCTCCTTATGCGTTTTCTATAGTTTCAGATAAAAAATGTATTTTGTAAAGTTTCTACATATGGAACTGTGTTTTTTTTCTCACGGTGGTATGATAAAAATATCATTTTTTTGAAAAGAGGCAGCATGATAACAAACATTCTACCAGCCTATACAGTACATCCCCATGTGGATGTTAAGATTCCGATGAGAGATAACACTTTGCTTTCTGCTGATATTTTTCTCCCCTCCTCAAAGGGATCTTTTCCAATCATATTAACACGCACACCATATGGAAATAATGACCCTCAAAGAGTAAAGATGAAAAAATGGTTTGTAGAAAGAGGTTTTGGATACGTATTTCAAGATTGCAGAGGGAGATATGACAGCGAAGGAGATTGGGAACCTTTCCGAAACGAAAGAAAGGATGGATGGGATACAATCGAATGGATCTCTAAGCAACCCTTTTGCAATGGCAACATTGGGATGACAGGAGGTAGCTATGAAGGATATACATCCTGGATACAAGCACCCAATTCCCATCCCGCATTGAAAGCGATTGTGCCCTTGGTACCATTGCCCGATCCCATAGTGAATGTACCGTATCAAAACGGTGCTTTTTTTTGGAACATGATTGTTTGGGGACTTTTTGTTCACGGCAAAACCAATCAAAACATCTCATTTGTTAACTGGCCATCCCTGTACAATTTTCGTCCTTTACAAAACATGGCCAAAGAAGTGGGGATGGAAAACAGTATTACTTGGAAGCATTGGATGGAACACTTTGAAAAAGATGCATGGTGGAAAGAAGTATGCTATATGCACCAATGGAATCAAGTAGACATTCCCATACTTCACGTCTGTGGCTGGTATGACGATGACGGTATCTCAACCTATCAAAATTTTCCGGGAATGCGTCAAAATGCTAAATCAGAGCAATCTAAAGACCAACAAGAATTAATCATTGGACCCTGGCCTCATCAACTCAATAAAAGCACCCAATGCGGGGATGTGGATTTTGGCCCCAATGCATTGATTGATCTAGAAACAGAAATCTTTCTATTCTTCTCCCAATATCTAGCAGGGGAAATCCATGCAAGAAATGAAATCTCAAGATTGCCCTATCATCATCCACAAGATCGCTGTCGGATATTTATCATGGGTGAAAACCAATGGCACAGCTTTTCGGATTGGCCATTAAAAGAAGCAATACCAACGAAATATTTCATTCATAGCAAGGGGAATGCAAATAGTGTTTTTGGAGAAGGAGTTTTATCAACAGACCCCCCAATACAACCGGAACCTCCAGATGGTTATGATTACAATCCCCAAAATCCAGTTCCATACGTTACCGATCCTGTTCGTTTACAACTTGGAGAAGCTTGTGATCAGCAATCCATTGAGAGAAGACCCGATGTTCTTGTCTATTCTACGCCTCCACTAGAAAAAGATTGTGTAGTATGTGGGAGGGTATTTGTACATTTGGTATGTAGCTCTTCTTCTCCCGGCACAGACTTTACCGCCAAATTGGTCGATGTCTACCCCAATGGAAAAGCGATACAACTTTGTGATGGAATTCAAAGAGCAGAATATAGAAACTCGCTCGAAAAACCTACCTGGCTAGAAGAAAACCAGATTGTTCATCTGACCATTGATGTATGGGCTACGGGAATCCGATTTTTCAAAGGGCATCAAATCCGTTTGGAAATAAGTTCATCGGCATGTCCCAAATTTTATCCACACGCCAATACAAAAGAGAATCCTTCCAAAGCTACTCGTACTGAAATTGCACATCAAACAGTCTACCATGAACCTGGCAACGAGACGTATCTCCTTCTCGATATTCTCCCAGACACTTTTGGTGACATTAAAAAATGAAATTAACAGATAACGAAAAAAAAATGCTACAGGGTGAATACGGTCCAGTTCGAGCAAAAGCATTGGACTATCTTGTGCAATTTGGAGACGCTTTTGGAGCAGAAAATCTAATTCCCATATCCTACTGCCATTATCCTGCTGAAATGGCTATTTATGATGGCTTTTGTGAAGACGTAGAAGCATTTGCCAATCAAGAAATCCAGGTGGTGGTTCCCACCACAAGTTCTACGCTGTGTTGTGATATCGTGGACCCATCGCTTACAAAATGTCCAGAACAGCTATACAAAACCCAGTATAAAACAAAACAAGCCTTTCAAAAAATGGGAATCTTGGAGACATTTACCTGTACACCACAGCAAATTGGTTTTGTACCCCCTTTCAATAGTTATATAAGTTCAGTGGAAAGCAGTGCCATTATATATTTTAATAGTGTTTTAGGGGCCAGAACAAATAGAGGGGGTTTGTTTACAAGGTACTCATCTATAACGGGTAAATATCCTGCCATGGGGTACATGTTAGATAAGAACAGAATCCCGACGATTCTATTTGAGGTAGATATCAAACCTCACGATCTATCAAGAGTCGATCAATGGTCCATTGTAGGATATATCATCGGTGAACAGGCACAAGACCAAGTACCCTACATTTTCCTCTCGACACCAACCCATCCTACCACGAGTCAGATCATATCATTCGGCGCTGCTATGGCTACATCGGGTTCCGTAACACTCTTCCATATGGAAGGAGTAACTCCTGAAGCAAGTGCCTATAAAAAGCTTCGAAAAGGCTTTGAAGATAAAGTAGTTCTATCTAAACAAGAAATCGATGCCACCCGACAAAAATTCCAAATGATCGAGGAAAACCAACCCATTGATTTTGTTGTATTGGGTTGTCCCCATGCAAATCTTGAACTCATTCGGTACACAACAGAAAAAATGGAATCGAGAACCATTCATAAAGATGTTACTTTCTGGATTTGCACCAATCGTATGACGAAGCTGCAAGCATCTCACTGTGGATATACCGACAAGCTTCAACAATCGGGCATCAAACTTGTAGCCGATACATGCCCAGTAGAATCCCATTTGCGAAAAAACATATGTACCCAGTACAATCTACCCTATCCACGTTTTTCTTCCATGGTTTCCAATAGTCTAAAAATGCTTCATTACTCCAGAAACCTTTTGGGTGTAAAAACTGCTTTACTCTCCACAAATCAATGTATAGAAAGTGCCATCAAAGGAAAACGAACTACTGTATCCATCCAAAAGGACGATGATAATGAAACATTTTAAAGGAAAACGAATTGTGATAGGGCACTCCACTCAATCAAGTGTTGAAAAAGAGGAATTGACTCCAGATATTACAGGCACCTGTATCATTTGTCCTCATAGTTTTTCATTTTTGGGTGATATTGACAGCAGTTCTGGAGAAATCATAAAAAGTGACAGTCCGTGCAAACACATGAAAATAGAGAATTCAATCTTAGCTTTCTACTCATCAAAAGGATCCTCAAGCGGTTGTGTCATCCTGTCTTCGTTAGCCCAACGAAACAAGGGGCCTTTGGCAATAATCACCCTTCATTCTGCAGACTACAACTTGGTGGAAGGAGCCATTCTAGGAGACATCCCATTTGTTTCCGAAATAAACCCTACATTTTTTCAAAACATACGCACAGGGATGACAGTAACAATACGTCAAAACGATTGTTTTATAACAAAAGAAAAGGATTCATAACCCTTAAAAGAGTTTCTATTCATCCTCTGTGAGAGGAATATCGACATGCACTGGTTGGTTCATCATGCTCAATTTGAAAGTAATGATTTGTTCGTTCATTCGACCTGGTTTGTCTTCGTCTAGGCCAATGGGAGCAGTAATATGCAATTCGCCTGCAACAAGGTCATAACCTTGTTCTGTAAGATACAATATAGCACTTTGTTCCGTCTTTCCTGTAGGCCAAGTCGCGACAAATTTACGCAACGGATATACTTGGGGTTCTTGATTATTCAATGGTTCCTTCGATATGGATCCGTCTTCGTTAATATACCAATTCACCAACTCCTCTTCTCGAAATTCTGAAGGATCTTCCATAGATGCATTGAAAAGAATCAATAGATCTTGAGGTTTTTGCAATTCCGTTCCCCGAATTTCAGAAGCGTCAAAAGATACCCAATCTTCGTCCCGTAGTGTTTTGTAGTAAATCTTTTGCGGGGCAATAATGATTTCTTTCTCTGAAACTGCCTTTCCTTTGTTATCATCTGTAAGCATTTTGCAATATACAACACCTTGCGGATCTAGTACATATTTTGTATATGTAATTTCCTGATCGGGCATATTTATATACTGTTGCCAGGAAGACTGAAAAACGAAAGAAGAATAGGTTTGTAGATCTTCTGTGATCGAGTTGATAATATTGACATAAGACAAAGGTTCCAAAACAATTTTGTATTCTTTTGATTCTATTATTCGAGAAAAAGAAACAGGCTTTGTTAGAGGTTTATAGCCCTCTTTGGTAAACGATATGATTTGTTTTGGCATCAAGGAGGTGTAGGCGTTAAATTTACCCTTATCATCAGAAAAGAGAGTTTGCTTCCCTAATACAACAGAAACATTTGAAATCGGTTTTTGTGTAAGTGCATCTTCAATCGTTCCGTAAACATGCACTCCTGTAGCGAATAGAAACCAGACTAAGATGACAGCAACAACAAAAAATCCTACAAGAAAAAACAAAACTTTCTTTTTCATATAGCACCCTGTTCGTTGAACCAGTTTGTTTAAGTATAGTAAAAAAGCGGGAGCAAACCAACTCCCGCTACTTATTTTTGACAGAAAACAAAAATTAGTTCAAAGAATCAGTAATTTTCCAAACACCATCCACTTTTGTGAGTACATATTGTCCATGAGGGCGTGTATCTCTTCCTTTTTCTCTCGTTAAAAGAGTAAAAGCTACAATTTTCTGAGTTTTTCTTTCGGTGGTGGTAATCTTTTCAATTTTAGCACCAAGATAAACAGTTCCATGCTGTCTAGCATTTTCAAATTGAGCTTGAAAAGTCTCTACATCTTTTTTGCTCTTTTGATAATTGCCAGCTAACAAATCAAAAGCTTCTTCATATTGCTCTTGTGCAATGTGTTGAAAATAGGTTTTCACAGTTTTTGCAGGAGATGGAGCATACATACTGTAGGCCCACCAAGCAAGAAGAATAACAAGGACGCTGACTCCAAGTATATACAAAATGGTTCTTGGATGTTTTTCGCTTTGGGACATAGTACTGGATTGCGTATTCATGATTCTCTCCTTTATTGCTGAGGTACAAGCTTTTGGGCTTGATTTTTATTGTATTCAGTCGTCACGTTTTCGACAATTTTCCAACCGTCGCCAGGTATTCTTTCACAAAGATAAGCCCCTACACTTGTAACAAGAGAACCCTGGTAGAATACATCAATTTCAACAACAATGATGCGTTGATTTTTTTCTTTGGTTTTTTGGTTTTCGATTACTCGTATAGCCCGAGTTCTAGTACCAGAACGAACAGCGGTATCATAGTCGGAAGAAAACTTGTCCAAGGCACCACGGCTTTTTTTGTAGTCTTTTGCAATATAGGAATAGGCAACAGGATAGTTTTCATTCATCAAAGCATAAAAGAAGTTTCGTACAGTCTTGGATGGAGAAGGTATGACAAGGTACAATAGAAAAGAGAAGAAAAATAGCACAACAATGGACATGATCACGACACCCACCCAACGAAAACGGCAACAAGATGAAGTAGTAGAGCATTGAGAATCATTCTTGGCAGTGTGACAATCTTCGTTTTCTTCCTTTAACAAAGGTTCATTTTGGGAAGACTGTACATTTTGCTGTTGGTTCTTTTTTTCTTCGAGTTGATCCTGCATCATTCTATTACTCCTCTAAGACGATCCCACCAATCCAAAAACTTAGTCCAGCGATTTCCAACCACCATTCGAAATTCGTATTGGTCAGAAAGGCGATTCATAAAACCATTCACTGCTTGATCTTGCTTTTGATAAATAACATCTTCTTCAATAAGATCTAGAACTTCCTCAAAGGTATTCTTCTTTTCTTCTGTTCTTTCGTCAACACGAAGAATATACCATCCATCTCTGGCTTGAAGGAGATAATACTCCTCCAGTAAAAATTCAGGCAAAAAGACATTGTTGGCTATCTCTGTATACAATTCATCTTTTGTCACCCAGCCCATATCACCTTTGTCTGACATAACAGTGGGACTAATCGATTTTTCTTGGGCAATTTTTTCGAATTCTGCTCCATCGAGAAGCTGATCCATGATTTCTTTGGCTACGCCCTCTTCTTCTACAACGATAAAGTGAAGCTGAACTCTGGCAGGTATGTCATAATAAGGAGCAAACTCATTGTAGTGAGCCCTCATTTCTTGCTCTGTGGCTTCCACTCCTTTTCGAATCGGTTCAAGTACTTTATCATAGATCGCTTGATATTTCATATCATGCCAGAAAGAGCGCCAAGGAATCCCATAATCAGACAAAGTGGTTCGAATATCAATAGACTCATCGGGGTTGGACGAAAACGTTTTGGCATAGTCTTCAATTTTCGCGTTGATCTCGTCGTTACTTACAGTAATTTCGTTTTCTTGGGCATACAAATAAACACATTTTAACTTCATTAAATTTTCAAGAGCTTTAGCACGAACTCGTTCTTCTGTGGTAATACGATCTTCTTCATCCATATTCTTTAATTTTTGGGCATAATCGGGAGGAGTTAACCTTTGTTTCTCGATCTCAAGCTCTTCGGTGGTAATAGGAAGCGGTCCAACACTCATAACGATATTTTTGGCTTGATAAAACCAGGTAAAAAGAAAGGTCAGGACGAGAATAGGGATAATAACAAACAGCATTTTCCATTGTATTTTTTTTGAAGACCCTTTTTGGTCCGTGCCTTTGTTTTTGTTACGAAGTAATTTTTCTTTGTTCATAATATTGTCCTTATGGGGTCTGAGTTTGTCCTTCAACCGGTACGTCAATGGCTTCCATCATGGAGGGATCAATTGTAATAGACTGCTGTTCGCCATCTTCACCTTGAATAGGAATCGTCATAGGGCTTTGGAAATCTCCGTCCGTAGGTGTTAAGTTTTCTGGAATTGGATCTACAGTAAAACCGCGTACCCAATTCTTGAGGGATTCAAAAAATCCTCCGAATGTATGATCCCACCATGACGTCATTCGCTGCCAAGGATTTGAATGAGAAACTTTGGATTGATCTCGGAGTTCTTCAAGAAAAGCTTCTCGAATTTCATTTTTTTCTTGATTCTCTATTCGTTCTACGATTTGATCCTTAAAATCCTCAAAAACAGCTGTTTTTGCAGGATATTTTTTCACGAGTTTAATAATTTCAAACGTTGTTTCATTGGTTGAAATGGGATCCGATACTGCCCCTTCTTGTAAAGATCCAAAAACAACGTCATCGACGGGAGGATTGGATCCTTTATAGAGAGGATTTGGTGTAATCCCTTGTTCGGGTTCTGTTGAATAGGTGGTTGCAATATTTTCGAATGTCTCTTTTCCAGAGCGAATTGTGTTTACGTATCCTCTGGCTTTTGTTTGAAGATCTGATATTTCGGAGTCAATAGCACCCTGAGGAGCTTCAAGAATGATCTTCAATATATCAGCATGTTCGGGTTGGTCATACTGTTGACGATTTCTAGAAATTTTATTCACAAGAATGATGCTACGCCCAATACTGGTTTCAACAATACCGGAAATATCACCCTCAGACAGTGTTTGAACAGCTTCCCATAAGGCAGGCTCTTCTTCATAACTACCCTCTTGTAAATAAATTTTTCCTTCATTTACTTTGCTGGCATTATCTTCTGAATATTCAGTAACAGCTTTTTCGAAAGACAACTCATTATTCACAATTTTGGTACGGATGTCTGTAAGTTGGTCTTCTTTTTCTTTTACGGTAGCCTCGTCCATCTCTGGGTCTATTGCAAGAAAGACTCGTTGAGCTTCAACGCTAGAAGGAGCATTAAAAAAGATTCTTGCTTCTTCTTCTGTCACATTGACAGATTTATATTTTTCTGCCAAAACAGTGTCTTCTAAAAGAGCGGGTTCAATAGAACGACGAATTTCTTTTCGAAGGTTTTCTTCATTTCGTAACGTAGATTGTTGCAATTGATTCTGAAACTCTTCGTCAGATCCATACTGAGAACGTATCTGATCCATTTCTTTTTCAATTTCTGCTTCCAGTTCTTCGTCTGTAATAGAAATCGAATGTTCTTTGGCATAGTGCTCAATTAAAATTTTGTTGATTAACATTTCAATGACACTGCTTCTATATTTTTCAACATTTTGCGATTGTTCTGGATCCTCAGGATTAATACCTTGTTGCTGCATTTGTCCTTTGATGGGCTCGAGTAATTCTTCCACTTCCCGGTTGGTAATTCGAGTACCATTGACTGTGGCTGAAGTATCTTTAGCAGAATACGCCCACATTCCAAACACAAGCACAACAATAATAATGACAGAAGGAATCCATATAAACATATTCCGAATCGCAGATTTTCTTTTTTTATCCACTTTCACGGATGTTAATATTCCTTCTTTGCGAAGTTGTTTAATTTTCTGTTCTCTACCCATGTACAATCCTCCAAGCTATACTAAAAGCATAGAATCTATATACTATACTTCGTAACGCAAAAAAAATTACAAATCATTCTTCAAAAAAATAAGTATATTTTTAACTGTCTGAAAGTAAAGAAATTATGTGTGGCGATCCAAAAAACAAGGTGGTTTGAATTGGCATGAAAAACGATATGAAACCGCAAAAAAAATGGTACCAAAATTGGTGGGTATGGGGTATTGCTTTTGTACTGCTTGGAAATACTTTTCTTCTTGTCTATACTCAAAAAAACAATTCCCTTCCCAACAATACGTCTCTCAATGCAGAACAAAAACGCATTCAAGAAAACCAAGAATCCTTGGATACACTTTTAAAGAATCCAGATTTACTCTATGTTAACGAGCTTGAAAACCAAACTAGCAAATGGGCCGATCTGTTTTCAGAGCTGCATGATGTACTACAATCAAAAAAGTCAGACCCAGAAGAATGGGAACAATCCATCTATGAAGTATTATTTCTTATGCAGGTACTCATTGAAGAATCTCAAACAATGGCTCCTACCAACAATTTACTCTATATTCACGAGGAGTATACTACTGCCATTCAGCATTTTGAAGCAATGGTGACAGACCTTCCTACTGCCATACATCGACAAGATATTCCTCTCATAGAAACTTGCATGGATGAATTGCAAAAAGGAGTATCCCATTTGGAAAACACTCGAAATTTGATCTCCGAGTACGGAAATCAAAACAATGAAGAAAATGAAAATTAAACCTCGAAAGGAGAATTATATGAAACGATTTTTGGTATGTGCCATTTCGTTGTTGTTACTTTTTTCTTTATGTAGTTTTCATTCTACACAAGCAGAGGAAAAACTGCTTTCTCAAACCAGCTTCATGATTCCAGTAGTGAAGGGTTCCACCACCTATGCAGAGATTCCTTTTACGAATTTGCTAGACCAAGAAAGCAAATACACCGTGTCTGTCACCCGTAAATTTCCCGTAGAATATGGGATGAAGATTGAACTAGATGGCTTCTCTGTCCAAGAAAAATACGATGTTGGACCTTTACAACCAAATCAGTCTACCGTCTTGGGCATTCGCATTTTATGCTCAGATGGAGCAGATACAGAAGGAATTGTGAGTGCAAAAATTTTAGTAGGTTCATTGGAAAACTCTCGACTCTCCTCCATTATTAATGTATACGTCAAACCGATGGACAAAAAAATCCTCCAAATGCATATAGACAACGCGAATGCATCTGTAAATGGAGAAGAAATCTTACTAGAAACTCCTCCTTTGGTGCAAAGTGGTAGAACGTTAGTTCCTTTCCGCTGGATTGGTGAGCAGTTGGATGCTGATGTCTCGTTTACGATGTCAGAAGAAACAAAAAAAGTAGACACCGTCTCCTATGTAATCGGTAAATCTACTATCACATTGACCATCGGTTCAACGAAAGCACTCGTAAAAATTGATCGAGAGGTGTTTGAACAAACTCTGGATGTTCCTCCTTTTATTCAAAATGGTAGAACTCTTGTTCCCTTACGTTTTGTATCAGAGACCCTTGGAGCTTTGGTGAATTGGACTCCACCAAACACCATTGACATTGAGTATCCAAAAGAAATCCCCATCCGTCAGTATGAATGCGTTACATTTTGGTCTGAAATCAAAGCTGAAAACATATTAAAAGAAATGGAAAAAGGGACTGAATTGATAATTGTGGATCTTCGCGACGAAACTGCTTACAACAATGGTCATATCCCAGGAGCCATCAATGTAGACTTTCTTTCAATCACATCGAACTTCCCTGTGGTTACAGAACAAACAGAACCTATCCCTGTGATCCTTTACTGCAATACAGGAGCGAAATCTCGATTGGCTGCAGAATGGGTTGTGAATGCAGGGTATCAAGATGTTCGTTCGATGCTGGAAGGCTTTCCGAGTTGGACAGGAGATATTGAAAAAAACGACTAGGGTTTACAGACAAACAGTCCTGAAAGCTCAAAAAATAAGAAGTTATGAGGATGAATGCGGAACAATATCTGCAATATGCTGTCCAGAAACAATCCTATAATGAGGCTGGTATACCTTTCGAAACACCTCTGAGTGGCTAGGTATACCAGTCTTTTCTTTTTGTACTTGCTTCCATAGTGTAAGAAACTCGTTTTTAACGTGGGAAAAAGTAGGATGCTTAGTGATTTCTGCAAACTCATTCATACATGTTTCAAAAAATGCATAATTCTCTGAAAAAGTACGACTAGTTTCTATAAACAAACCGAAAATTTGGTCTGGAGAAATTCTCTTTTTTTTGCAGGATGCAAAATGCACACGAAAAAGAGACTGTTGCAGTGAAATATCTTCAATAAAAGGGGTTTCTTGTACAGAAGAAACCTGGGACCACTCCTGGAAAAACCATTGTTTTGCTCTCTCAATAGAAGCCAAAGAATGAACTGGCCCCATGGTGCTTTGAAAAATCAATTTATAAAAATCTGTAGCTTCCATACTTGGATAAGCCTGTAAGTGTAGAAGAACCAGTTCTTTTAGTTTTACCATACCTTTTTAATGAGTCAGAAAATCGTCAACTTCTTCGGGTTCTATATTCTTCTCAGTAGTGACTTCTGTTTGTTGATTAGGAGGGTTGTTTTCAGTGATCAATTCCTCTTGCATGATAAAGTCTCTATTCTTATTTTGGGTTGATTTTCTGTTTTTTTCATCGCCAGTAAAGAAAGCCTTCTTTGCTTGAGAAAAATGTTGAGAAATGTGTGGATCGAAATAAATTTTCTTGGGGAAAAGGATAAATATTCCAAGACAAACCATTATAAACCCATGATTTAATTGAGTCCTAGTGATGTCGTTAAAGAGAGCATTTTTAAAAAGAAACTGAAACAGGAGCAGTCCTAATAAAAAGAAAACCACGCCCAAAATCAACAAAGAGACACCATTGTGTATTGAGTTTTTTCTTGATCCGTATATACCCGCTACAATTTGACCAATCCCAAAAGCTCCAGGAAAAACCAAAGGCCATGCATAAGACCACCAATACGGAGTTTTCCAAAAGTTATGAACCAGAATTAAGGCACCTGCCATCATTAACATTGACCCCGTTACAACAAAGAAGGATCTACCTCCATCATGAAACAATCGACCCATTTGAATCAGGGTTAAACCAAGAACAATGGGTAAAATGGGCCAAAAATAAGCCCATATAGCAATGTTTGGGAACATATTTTGTAAGAGGAAAAAAACTCCTGCTGCAACCACAACAATGCCAAAAAAGAGATTAAATCGATCGCGTTTCTTTTTTGTTTGCATACCAATATTCCTCCCTATAAGAGATGTTTCTTTCGTAATATCAACACAAGAATGACAACAATTAACAAGGTGACAATCATCACACCCCAAAAGGTAGAAACGGGTGCGGTATCAAATGGGAATGCAACATTCATTCCCAGAACACTCGCTATCAATGTAGGGATGGATGCGATTAATGTAATACTTGTTAAAAATTTCATAACAATATTCAAATTGTTGGAAATCATGGAACTAAAGATATTTCCCATACTTTCAAGAATCCTACCATAGATTCCTGCCATTTCAATGGCTTGTTGGTTTTCAGTTTGGACATCTTCCAACAATTCTTCATCTTCTTCATACATGGTTAAAAAACGTTTACCTTCATAAAGAGAAGGGTCATGCAGACTTCGTAATTGTGTACTACGAAGTCTATTGACAGTTGCTTCATTGGATCGGAGAGAAGTTGAAAAATAGGTGATTCCTTTTTGAAGATTCAAAAGTTGTGTTAATTTTTTGTTATGAGTTGCTTTCTGCATCGCTATTTCCAATTCATCGGTTTGTTGATCAATGCGACGAAGATATCGAATATATACCTGTGATGTTTTGTACAAAAGCTGCAATAAAAACCGGGTACGTTTAAACGTATGTATAGTCGGTTTGCCGTTTTCTAGCTCAGAGGTAATAGAATTTTCTTGCAGACACACCGTGACCACTTTATCCTTCAAAAGAATAATCCCTAAGGGTATCGTATCAAAAAATCTCTCATTTTTAACATTTTCATCGTATATCGGGATATCAATGATGATGATCATTTGATCATCTTCTATTTCGATTCTGGATCCTTCTTCCATATCAAGGGCTGCTCGTAAAAATTCCATACTTGCCCCGGTAATTTCAGAACATGATTTTAATTCATCAAAAGAAGGATTTAGACAATGTATCCAGATATTTTTCATCGATAAATCTGACACTTGCGCGGTTTGTAACGTTTCTTGATTCGAATAATAAGCCTTAATCATACTGTCTCTTTTCTGGGAAATACTATATGCAATACTTCATACTTGTATACTATAA
>JAQVSG010000110.1 GCA_028700655.1 Caldisericia bacterium | reverse complement strand
GATCGTTGCCTTCGGTATCATAGAACATGATATCGCTAGGGAATGGAAGTAGATCGTTACCAAAATCTTTGGCAGCGTACATTCCATTGCTGGCACCTAGATATTCTTCACCCGTGCGACCTGCACGATAGTCATCGGACAGGTTGTAGGGATACAGAGTATCAACAGGTGGAGGAGGAGTTCCTGAAAAATTGATGCCCCAATTGTTATCAATTCCGTCGTCTTTCCAAATTTCAACACCGATGTATTCACGGTATTTTAAGTTTACATTTTGGAAGGTTGTTGCAGGAATGTTAAAATCGGAACCTTTCTGACCCAAAACGGTGTTCTTTTGAACAGTTTGAGCAGAAACTTTTACGTCGTTGTTGGGGGAGCGGAGTCTTGCTGCAGTGACAGAAGGTACCATTCCTTCCCATACATCGGTTTCAACAGAAAGGTTGTAAGCAGGTTGATTGCAACCACCAAACAACACTTCGGCTAAAACGAAAAGGTCTCCTTGTACGCGAGGTACCCACTTGCCGTTCATTTGTGGGCTTTGAACCAAAGAAACATCGCTGGTAATATATCCACGATTTCTATCTTTCTTCATGGTACCTTTGTCGACAGGATCGTTAACATTGGTTAAACGATAGTCGCCAACAGTTACAATACCATGATCAGAAAGAATGTTTCCATTTTCTTGATAAATCCATTCACCTGGTTCAAATGTGTTCCAGTTGTCTTGGAATTTATAATCAGATGGAGTTTTTTGGTTGTCAGCATGAACGTGATCCCCAGGATATGGTTCGCGCACGCCATCTTTGTTAAAAAAGATGGGGAAGCGATACAAGGCCAATTGCGTTTCTGGATTGACCATGTCGCCATTTTCATCGTAATAGCAATCCCAATCGGTTGCTTTTACAATGGATTCAGGAGGATAATTCTTTGTCTCGCCGTTTTTATAAATAGAAACGTGCGTTAAACGAATGTCCCCTTCCTGTACATACGTAGAATACGATGGGAATTCATAGGCACCCATGCCCTTGCGATAAATGAATTCGCCAGGCGTGTAGTTATCTACCACTGTCCAGTGAGTTTCACCATCTTCTACAGGGTCCTGTACAAATTGTTCTTCGGCAGCAATGTTCCCAGCATGTACTTCGTCACCATAGTGGAAATAAATTTCGTCTCTGGTAACGGGGTCTACGTTTTCGCTGTTGAAATACCAAGAACAATCGATAAAGGGAGGAATGTTTCCACGGTACTGATTGGTACCGGGATCCTCTGCGGTAATTTGAGAAGGATTTGGACCCCATGCATTTTGAATGGGTGAAAAACCAGAAAATTCGTAAATCCAATTCCAGTCATAATTACCCCAATAGACAAAATCGTGCAGGTCATAACCGGTGTCAGCACCAAATGGAGCAGCATCCCAGTCATTGGTGACGACATAGTCGTTTCCGTCTATTTCTTCACCGTTGCCCTGAACGATCGAATAGGTTACACCTTCGGAGGATTTCACAAGGGGGAAATCATCCATATCGATCCAACCCATTCTAAACAAACGACCTGTACGATTTTTGTCCCAGAAATAAATGGACGTGTTTCCATTGCTATCAACGGTTGCGTTGAAGCGGTCATTCTGAGGATCTAAAATGTACGGTCCTTGCGTGTTGTTACCAGTAGATGGATCGACAGTAGCAAATGGATTGGCTTTACATTCTTCAGAAATGTAACGACCATTCAAATTTGCTGGATCGGCCGGTTCGTAATAACGACAATCGTTAAAACGACCATCTGGATCTAACCAAAGCTGGCCAGCTTCATCGTATACGGCATACCAATGCTCAGATACGGTAGAACGGCCACCTGCTGGTGTAACATCCAAGTAAAAGTCCGTCCAGAACAAAGGTGTAACACGCAGATCAACGGATGTAGCGGGAATGTTCATACCATTCTCAAAAGCTACATTGGAATCTGGCATGCCATAACCAGTACGTCCCCAGACGTCCTCACCGGCTTTTTGCCAAGGAAAATTCTTATTGGTCAGTTCTGTTCCATCTCGGTCAAAACCCACAGGTACAAAACGTACGGCAATAAATGTACCGTTGACGTTTTCTGCAGCTTCGACAGGTTTGGGAACAGACATGAAACCAAATTGGAATAATCCAGCCACCATCATGATGGTAACCAGTAAACTAAGTGTTTTTTTCATTCATGTTCTCCTTTCTTGAAGACTCACACATAGTCTGCGCCAACATAAACTTTCGTTTACATCGACTTGACATCACATACAATCGGCTTCGTCAGTGACTGATGCAGAAAACTAAGTGGTCTATGTAAGAGAAACGAAAAGGTTCCTTACACTTGTCCATCATACCTTTCTAGATCGAGTTTCAACATCAGAAACAGGTCGGATATGATACCCACCACTAGTATACAAAGTGCTACCTTAGCAACAACAGAAAAAGCATGAAAAAAAACACCAAAAAAAACAAAAAGTGGGCAATATTCTTCTCACTTGTGAAAAATATTGCCCACTTTTCTACTCAATACCCATTATTTTACATATGGTGAACCCATGTGTATAACAGAGGAATTGTTAATCCACTAGATCGGTGAATGTTTTTTCTACAATCCCGCCATCTTTTGACAGAGAGAGTTCAGCTCCGTTCACAGAGACGATGTTTTTTGTAACGATACTATCCATAAGAGTTTCTAATTCTAACGCAGTAATGGTATCTTTGGGATAGGGAATAGAAATTGTGGTTTGTTTCCCCAACGAATTTTCAAAAACCATTTGCAATACTTTTTTGGAATAATCAGCCATATTCTATACTCCTTTTAAGCGGTTAAATTCGATTTTTCATGTCGAAGAATTTCATCAACAGGGTATTCTAACAGGGCTACAATAGCGGTGACAATATCATAGATATCCTCATCTGTAGCGGTAGATTTAATGTTGTTCAAGTTAAAACTGACTCGATCTTCGAGTCCGGTTGATAAATACACGGTCACATATCCATTCAATTCTACAGTTGTCATGTATACTCTCCTTTGTTTTTAAAGAGGGAACAAAATCGTTCTATAGAAGTATCGAATTTGGAAACTTTTTTTGCAGAATGCAATGAGATATGTTGTTTTTTTTGGAAAAACGCTTAGAATAAATAGCTGTTAATCGGAGAGTGGCGCAGTTTGGTAGCGCGCGTGGTTTGGGACCACGAGGTCGAAGGTTCAAATCCTTTCTCTCCGACCATCTTTTTTATTCCAATTCTCGCAAATAAGAAGCAGGTCCTTCTTTGTAAAGATCCCTCCCGTAGGTATCAACACCCACAATCGTTGGAAATTCTCGCACAACCAGCTTTCGTATCGCCTCAGCTCCAAGTTCTGGATAGGCAATCACCGAAGAGTTCAGTATTTTTTTGGACAAAAGAGCTCCGATACCCCCCACAGCAATTAAATAGATTGCTTTGTTTGTAACAATGGATTGAATTACCTTTTCATTTCTAGGTCCTTTTCCAATCATAGCTTTAAGCCCATGGTCTAACAAAAGGGGAGAATATTCATCCATACGTCCGCTTGTAGTAGGACCCGAGGAACCAATTGAATACCCTGGAGGAGAAGGGGTCGGTCCTACAAAAAATAGAACTCCTCCTTGCAAAGAAAAAGGCAGTTCTTCGTGTTTGAGAATTTTTTCAACAATCTTCTTGTGGGCAGCATCTCTAGCTGTATAAATGACCCCGGAGACCAACACAGTTTCTCCGATATGAAGGGGCGTTAGATCCATATCTTGTAAAGGCGTCTGCAAAGACCAAGTTTTCATACAAGACTCCCCGAAAGTGT
>JAQVSG010000109.1 GCA_028700655.1 Caldisericia bacterium | reverse complement strand
CCTAGAAAAAGTTCAGTTTGATCTTCCAAAGATTTTGTCCATACAATCTTTTTTCTTTTGGGCTGATAGGCTTGGATTTCATAGGTTCCATCATCTTGTTTTCCCATCATGAATAGCTTGTCTTTGTCATGTGTAGTGATACCGATCCAAGATTCTACTGTGTAGTTGTATGTAATGTTCCCTGTAGGAACATCAATATGAAACAAATTGCCTTGCTCATCCAAGAGCCAAAAATGATTGTCATAGTAGTAATCGTCCGAGTGCCATAAAGATTCCTCTAGTGACAGCTTCCAATTCAAGTGAACCGTTTCTTGATCGATATCAGATTTTGTCCAATCAATCCACCGAAAACCAACTGTATCTTCTTTTTCAATGGTTATGTGTTCTACTTTTGAAAGGTCTGGAGACTGATTCTCTGTTGTACAGCTTTGCAGTACTGATGAAAAGGACACAAGGAAAGCCAATAGTACGACAATGCTACACTTTTTCATCATAACTTTGTCCTTTCTTTTCGTTGTCTTCATACAACGTAGTTGATCCATTTGGACTCTATCAAATCTTTTTTTCAACGTCTTCATTTTTTTCTCCATTTGCCAGTAAAAGTGGATATCAACTTTTGTAACTCACAAGCATCCCCCACTACTACAAATCATGATTTTGGGGACAAATAGGTGTTAAATATGTACTTGCTTTCGTATATATCAATGCACATCACGAACGATTCTATGATGGGTTCTCCCATTCGTTCGTAATACTCACTGTTATAGCCAGGAATGTCTCCACCAATAGGAAAATGATCCTCTTGGGTGCTCAGGGTATTTCCTGTTACATATACTTTTCCATCAGAATCCAGCGCTACACTGGTAAGACTATCCTTTTTACTTCCACCAATAAAGGTAGCATACTCGAGCAGTGTCCCACTGGAATCAAAGATCACTACATACCCGTCACGATCTCCTTTGTATTCTTTTTCAATACCAGGAATGCGAGGATGTACGGGAAGTTTATTGTCACCATTGACTGCCAGAATGGCCTGCCCTTCTTCTGTAACATGCAAGTCTGCAGGGTAACTACCTGATGTAGAGAGGTAGGTGGAATATTCGATCGTGGTTCCTGAAGGATTCATCTTGATTAAAAATGTGCCGCTAGCATGATAGATGGTGTTGTACCCTGGAATATCCCCTCCTATGGGAAAGGAAACAAAATCTTTGACTTGATCGAAAGGTCCATCGTGCGTTGCCCCAGTAAAGTAAACAGCACCACTGGCATCCGTATCGATGGCAACAATACCATCATACGAAGTCCCACCAATAAATGTGGAAAATAGAAGAGAGCTGCCGGAAGGATCGAGTTTCAACACAAACCCATCGTAACTTCCTTTTTGCTTGCTTTCAAAGCCTGGAATGCCATTTCCAATGGGAAAGGATTTTTCATCGCAAGTGGTTTCCCCTGCTACAAACAAACAACCTTCCTTGTCAATAGAAAGAGCAGTAAGAAATATCTCTCCACCACCAGTACCTGTTCTTAGATAGGTAGAATACTCCAATTGGGTTCCCTCGGGATTCAATTTTACTACAAACCCATTGGTACCATCTCCCAGGTTCTCGATAAAGGTTTGTTGAAATCCAGGAATGTCGCCTCCTATGGGAAAGGAATCTTCTGTAGAAAAAGTCTCACCTCCTGCATATACATTTCCCTGGGCATCAACTGTGATTGCAGTAATACCATCACTCGACTCTCCACCAATATAGGTGGAATAAAGTATTTCATCGTTCTTGGTGTCAATTTTCATAATAAAGCCGTCGTGGGAACCGGAATGTGATGTTTGAAAACCTGGAATATCGCCTCCTATGGGAAAGGAATTTTCATTGGAAGTAGTAAGTCCACCAATGTATAAAAAGCCTTGTTCATCCAAAGTCATTGAGGTTATCCAGTCTCCTCCACTACCTCCGATATAGGTAGCATACTCAATGGTTTCGCCAGAAGCATCCAATTTGATAACAAAACCATCTATGCGACCACCATTAAATGTTTTTGAAAATCCTGGTGTTGTATCATCAATACACAATACCGGTTTTTGCTTGAAAATAGAAGGGTATGGTTCGAAAAAAGTCCCTGCTATATATGTCGAGTTTTCTTGATCTACAACAACTAGGGTACTATTGGGACGAGTATTGAAACTACAAGGCACATCACTGTTTTTGTTACTCAGAGTCGGTAGTCCTACTGAATACGCTTGAGTTGACAACATGGAAACGAATACTAAAACAAGGAACAAAACTACATATCGCGTTATTTTCATAATTTCCTCCATTCATCCACAGGGTTGTAGAAGAGGGAAGGATAGTATCCTTCCCTCTGCATTATTAACCTTAGGATTCTTCTTCAATCTGAACAGGAAGGCTCCAAGAATACAGATTCTTTCGCCTATCCCTGCTATCGTTCAAAATAAGGTGGACTGTTACCTAAAAGTAGACACTTTTTAACATCCGAAGCTATAGTAGTTTAAGAAGGAAAACATAATCCTCCGAGTTGATGATTACAATACTGCCCTGTTTAAAAAAATTACTAGGCGATACTAATTCATGTTTTTCAGAAATTCTTATCATGTCTATGGTTAACCCCGATTTTGGGTTTACAATAACAATACTCCCATTTTCAAATATTGTTTTGCTAAAACTAAAGAGAAAAAAACCTTTCCAACTGATTGGAGAAGATAGTGCACAATCCCAAAGATAGTCAATTTTCTCAGATACATCTAGGGGCATTTTTTGAACGGAGTGCGGGGGTTGTATGTCGATGGAAACCAAAACAGGAGTAATATTGTCAGAATTCTCAAAAAATGTGAATATCATGTGATTGTTGTACATTGGAAAATCGGAATCAAAGATCTGGTATCCTGTTATTGGTAACATCCTGTCTTTTTCAAAAGATATTCTCTGTTTAGAAAGAATTTCACCAGTTTGTGTGGCCACGGTATAAGCATTAAAATACTCGTCCGTAGAGCAGCAACTACAAGAACCAGATAAAAAATCTCCCTTGGAGGATCGAGAGAAAGCAAGAAAAGCATTGTTTTGCATATTCACTCCAGGTCGATAATCACCTGTATCTTGTATCCGATGAAGAGGAATCCTGCAAGGAATGATCCCTAGCAAAGAACTCTCTAGCAATGATTGACTCCATATCACATTTCCTGTTTGTAAATCAAGACCCTGTATTTGTCTTTTTGAATCGTTTACAATAGTTGCTGTAGTATTATTGGCAATGGATACGTATTTTAACTGAGAGTAATTGTCATCTTCCTTCATCCAAATCATTCTTCGTTCTACTAGATTGTACAAAACCAATCTCTGGTCAATTTGCAGTAGTAAAAAACCATTGTGTACATCAATTTTTAGATAATTTCGCCAGATCTGTAGAAATCCATCTTCATTGTTTTCTTCTTCCAAAGGTATAATGGTTTCTGCCCATGCTTCTTGGAATACCGGAGGATCCTTTTCATCATTTATTGTAAAACACCTGCAAAGAACACTCTTTGTAGATGTGTTTGGAGCAATCCAGTAAAATGCATCATCAACAACCATAGGATAACCAATTGAATAATAGTCCGTATCGTAGGTTTCGAGAATGATATTCGGATTCGTGATATCTTGTAAAGTAGGTAGGTGGAAGACTTTGGGAATGGTAGAGTATACAATTGCATAGTTCTCGCCTTGTATACTTTTCAGCTTCATTGGAGGAATTGATCTGCTTATGCTGTAATTGTCTAAAAGTGTTCGACAACATTCTTTGTGTTTTACAATTTGTAGTACTTCGACGCTGATCTTGTTATGTGCTGTCGATGAAATTTCAAATTGAAATGCAACAACCAAAAGAATAATCATCAAAAACAACAACGTACCTTTACTAAAATTCATCTT
>JAQVSG010000108.1 GCA_028700655.1 Caldisericia bacterium | reverse complement strand
TGATCGGCATCTCATTTGCGGGATAATGTTTTTGTGTATTTCCTTTAAATGCCTTATAAACTTCAGAAAGATTGTGCTCATTTGCATCAGGAAGTATTCCGCTGCCCATTAAGGCTTTGCCCGTTTCATTTACGACTAACGGTCTTCCCTCCGCAGAATCGACCATGAAAACTCCGACAGGAAGAATTTTCAGCAGGGAAGCAAAAAGATCGTTCTGCTTTTTGACAGACTCTTCTGCAAGGGTCTTTTCCGTCACATCATCGAAAATGGCAACAATTTCTCCGGACGGCAGCTTATAAACACGGTTCTCGTACCAATTGGAGAATTTTTCGTCAACATAAATTTTGGTTGGGTAATAGGCCGGTTCCCCGGTTTTCCAGACGTTTTGAAAAACCGGGATCAATCCATATTCGTCAATTTTTGGCCGAAGGTCATACAGGCTTTTTCCCAATACCTCTGTTTTTTCTTTTCCTTCTGCCTTAAGGGCGGCCTTATTGAAATCCCGGATAATATAATCTTTTCCATATTGTCCATCATTAAGAACTTCGTAAATAGCTGCACCGGCAGACATTTCATTAAACAGGGACTGGAATCTGAAAATGTTTTCTTTGGAAGTTTTTTCTGCTTCCTTACGTTCCGTGATGTTCTGAGTATGGATTGCGATCTCTTCACCCATCGATACGACTACCAAGCGCAGCCATGCCGGCTTGGAAATTACCTCTCCGGCATTGATCTCTTCTAATATTTTAGTTTCCCCTGTGTTTGCTACTTGCTTATATGCTTCAAAAACAACTGTTCCGCTATGATCCGGAAAAAGGTCCAGCACCCTTTTGCCGATTATCTCCTGAGGATCTGTTTGATTGATAGTTGCGATGGCCTGATTTTCATAAACCCATGTGAAGTCAATGATCTCACCTGTCTCGTTGCGGACGGGATGAAGGATGGTAAATCCGTCGGGAGATATTTCCTGTGCGACCCTAAATCTCTCCTCGCTCTTTCGCAGAGCTTCCTCGGTCTGTTTCCTGGCTGTGATATCCGTGTTGCTGCCACGATACCCCAGCAGGCTCCCATCATCTTTTAAAATAGGAAGCCCATTAGTTGAGAGAACCACCATAACACCGGTTTTTGTCAGTGCTTTGTTTTCCAACTCATGGAACAGGTCCTTTCGCTCGAATACATCTAAAGCATTCTTTTTGAATCCATCACGCTCTTCTTCCGGACAAAGGTCGTAGAAATGTTTCTTCTGGATCAGCTCTTCAGAACGGTACCCCAGGACTTCTTCACACACATGATCTACAAAAGTAAACAGACCTTGTTCATCAACTTCCCACGTAAACGTTCGGCTTTGCTCGCTTAATTGTTTATAGCGCTCTTCGCTTTCGATCAACGCCCTCTCGGCCATCCTTTGATTGGTAATGTCCTGCAGTATGCAGTGTGTCTGTTTGAACTCTCCGTCGGTCGAATAAGCGATCTTTCCCTCGAATGACATAACCAGCCGCTGTCCGTCTTTTCTCACCATCTCAAACTCACTGTGAATATACCCCTGAGCTTTGAATACAGGAAAGCGTTGGCGAAACCCTTCCACACATTCAGGGCAAAGGAAATCACCAAACCATTTGCCAATAACTTCTTCCCTTGTATAACCTAATGTATCAAGCCATTTCTGATTGACCTCAATAAAACGGCCTTCTTGATCCAGCGATTGATACCCCAGGGGAGCTTTGTTGAACAAAAGTTGGAATCTTTCCTCACTCTGCTTTAATTCCTTTTCCATTTTCTTTCGGTCGGTAATTTCAATTGCTACCTCGATGGCTCCGATTATGTTTCCTTCCTCGTCGCGGATGGGCGAAGCCTTTGAAAGCCAATTGCCTTGCGACTCAGGCCAATGGTCTTGATTTTGCGGAGTCAGTTCAGCCTCACTGTTTTCACCGGTGGCTATAGCCGTAAGTACCGGACAGCCCAGACACGGCCCGGAAAGATTCCAAATGGAATAGCATTTCTTGCCTACAATATCCTGTAATGATAACCCGGTAGCCTCCTCGTATGCCTGATTCGCCCATACGATGTTTTGTTCTTTATCATGGAATGCTGCAATCACCGGAGCTTTTTGTAACAGCTCTGATTTGAAGATATTCTCTCTAAGGCTCTTTCTCAATAACTCTTCTCTCTTTTTTCTCCCGCGAATGTCCCGGGCAGTTCCCCAAAGAGAAGTAATGTTGCCGTTCGGATCTTTTTCTGCCTCGCCGCACACCCACATCCAGCCATTTGATCCATCTTTGGTTAGGGTTTCAAGCTCTAATTCGAAAGGGGTACCGGTCATCTTTATCAGATCAATTGATGCCGACAGTCTTTCCCAACTTTCCGGAGTAAACAACGTCATGATCTCTGTGTATGTCGGGGCCGGCAGAGCAGGATCAAAACCATGCATTTTATAGAGCTCTTCCGTCCCAAATACCTCATTTGTCGCCAGATCCAGCCGCCATGTTCCAACATGTGCGATTCTCTGCGATTTCAATAAGTCTTTTAAATTAAGGCTAAGTTGTTTTTGGGTCTCAATAAGAGCAGCCCCGGTATCTTTAAACTCTTCATTAAGCTCTGTCAGTTCCAACTTTTCAACTGTCATCTCAATGATCATCTGGGTAATGTTCGCCAAAAAACGGATCACTGTTTCGGCTTTTTCTTTTGAAACTACCGGAACTTCCTTGAGAGCTTCAATATAGGCTTGCTCATCGAATCCATATTTTTGGGCTTGTTTTACAAAGAAAGAAAAATCCGGCTCTTCAAAAAAGAACTGCCCCGAGAAAAAGTTCGCAACATGCTCTCCCCTTATCACTATCGGCAGCCCTACATCGATCAATCCATTCTCACATTTGTAAAAATGATATTTTTCATCTTTACTGATTTGTCTGACTAACTCGGTGTCGCTGAAAATACAGTTGGAAGCGGTCTCGCAATTTTTCCGGTGAAAATCACTGCAAATTCGTCTCCATCCGGATTTGGAAAGGATATTTCCATCAAGGTCCAGAATGGCAGTTACAAAACCTGTTGATTTGCTAAAGCCTTCAAGTAAAGTGTCCGCTTTTTCAAAATCAAAATAGTCTATAATTTTAGTTTTCATCTGCCAACACCCTTTACGGAAATATCTGGATTTTTTAAAGTTCCGCTTCTGAGAGAGTTCTTGTTAAAAACCGATATGTCAGAGAATATATATTGAAGCTTTGACTGCTTTTCAGGTCTATATGACATTTTTCAGACATCATTTAAAAAGGCCTAATAGTTTAATGATATTTGTCTAAATAACTTAATTTTCAAATAAAAGTATACAGTAATGATTCGCAAAACGCAATTATTTTAAGGTGTGCAGGGGGATCTGCAGCGCCTGCGCTGCAAAGAATTTGCGGCTTTTCGAGCCGCGGGGAATCATAGCGTACACGCCATAATGAATGAAACTCAAATTAATCAATGATATAGCCCCTCCTTGTCGCTCCCCGACGATGCTAAACGGGAGTCCGGCGGCTTTGGGTTTAGGGGTTGTAAATCCAGTAATAGTCAAGACCCAGAGACACTGGACCTCCGATCTCAAAGCGCATTCGAAATGGTTCGAGCACTGAGGTCAATTTAAAAAGTTTTCCTAACGGAAAACAGTGCTCTCCCGATAAAGGCACTTGGGGACGATGATAAAGGACTAAGGTCTCAGGTTGTAACAACTGCTTGCCGATAGCTTGCCAATGTTTGCTAACAGCTTGACTGTCTTTACGACTGCTTCACGGCGATCAAATCCCCACTTCGCGCGGCCGGGATAAATACAATTATGATTTATAGCTGTCCGGTTTTTCTAAAGGTTTTGTCGGATACGGTGCAAATTCGATATGAAGGATCGGCGTTTCATCCATACTGATTTCAGCCTCATTTAGAATCAGGTCAAGCACATGACCG